>CANGCM010000038.1 GCA_947452535.1 Burkholderiaceae bacterium
AAGGGCAAACTTACTGCTCGGGAGCGTATTGAACTCCTATTGGATGCTGATACCTTTGAAGAGTGGGATATGTTCGTAGAGCATCGTTGCTACGACTTTGGTATGGCTGATCAAACTGTACCAGGTGATGGTGTGGTTACTGGATACGGCATGATCAATGGTCGGTTAGTTTTTGTATTTTCACAAGACTTTACTGTCTTGGGTGGCTCACTATCGGAAGCGCATGCAGAGAAAATTTGCAAGATCATGGATCAAGCCTTAAAAGTGGGCGCACCCGTAATTGGTTTAAATGATTCAGGTGGCGCACGGATTCAAGAGGGTGTAGCCTCCTTAGGTGGCTATGCAGAAATTTTTCAGCGAAATGTGACTGCTTCTGGTGTCATTCCGCAAATTTCTTTGATCATGGGTCCCTCAGCTGGTGGCGCCGTATATTCACCGGCCTTGACTGACTTCATCTTTATGGTGAAAGACAGTTCATACATGTTTGTAACCGGACCAGAAGTCGTGAAAACGGTGACTCATGAAGATGTAACGGCTGAAGAGTTGGGTGGTGCTGTCACGCACTCTACTATTTCAGGCGTATGTGATTTAGCTTTTGATAACGACGTTGAAGCAATTTTGATGCTTCGCCGCTTCTTTAATTATCTCCCATTATCCAATCGTGAAAAGCCCCCCATGATTCATGGAGCGACACGGACTGAAGAGCCTGATTTCTCATTAGATACCCTAGTTCCAAGTAACCCGAATCAACCTTATGACATGAAAGAGTTGATTCAGAAGATCGTAGATGATGCGGAGTTCTTTGAGCTACAACCAGATTACGCAAAAAATATCTTGATTGGTTTTGCCCGCATGGAAGGCCGTTCGATTGGTATTGTTGCAAACCAGCCCTTAGTTTTGGCAGGTTGCTTGGATATCAAAGCATCAATTAAGGCTGCCCGTTTTGTCCGCTTCTGTGACGCCTTTAATATTCCTGTAGTGACCTTAGTTGATGTCCCTGGGTTTATGCCTGGAACTTCACAAGAGTATGGCGGCATCATTAAGCATGGCGCAAAATTACTGTATGCCTATGCCGATTGCACCGTTCCTAAAGTGACACTGATTACTCGTAAGGCCTATGGCGGTGCTTATGATGTGATGGCCTCGAAACATTTGCGTGGCGATATGAACTTTGCTTGGCCCTCTGCTGAAATTGCTGTAATGGGACCCAAAGGTGCTGTGGAGATTATCTTCCGTGAAGAGAAATCCAATCCTGAGAAAATTGCTGCTCGTGAAGCAGAATATAAAGCCAAGTTTGCCAATCCTTTTGTTGCAGGCCGTCGTGGCTATATTGATGATGTGATCTTGCCCCATGAAACTCGCAAGCGTATCGCACGCTCTCTGGTAATGCTGAAAGACAAAGTGCTCACAAACCCAGTGCGTAAACACGGCAATATTCCCCTCTAAAGCGCTGCCAAATAATGACTACCAAAATGTTTAAGAAGATTCTGATCGCTAATCGTGGTGAGATTGCATGCCGTGTAATAAAAACTGCTAAGAAGATGGGTATCAAGACGGTTGCCGTCTATTCTGAGGCTGATAAGGAGGCACTACACGTGCAGCTGGCGGATGAAGCAGTTTGGATTGGGCCATCACCATCGCGCGAATCCTATTTAGTCATGGATCATATTATTCAGGCTTGTAAAGATACCGGCGCTGAAGCGGTTCACCCAGGTTATGGTTTTTTGTCTGAGAATGAACAATTTGCCCGTCGCTGCGAAGAAGAGGGCATCGTTTTTATCGGCCCTAAGTATCAGTCAATCGCTGCGATGGGAGATAAGATTGCGTCTAAGAAGTTGGCCTTAGAAGCAAAAGTGAATACGATCCCCGGCTTTAACGAGGCGATCGAAAAGGCGGAGGATGCTGTCAAAATTGCTCAGGGTATTGGTTATCCCGTCATGATTAAGGCTTCTGCTGGCGGTGGTGGTAAAGGCCTACGTGTGGCCTTTAACGATACAGAAGCGTTTGATGGATTTACAGCCTGCCGTACTGAGGCTCTTAATAGCTTTGGTGATGACCGTGTCTTTATCGAGAAATTTGTAGAGGGTCCGCGTCATATTGAGATTCAGGTGCTGGGAGATGCGTACGGCAATGTGGTTTATCTCGGTGAGCGTGATTGCTCAATTCAACGTCGCCATCAAAAGGTGATAGAGGAGGCGCCATCTCCATTCATCGATCCTGCAACCCGTAAGGCTATGGGAGATCAGGCCGTTGCCTTAGCTAAAGCGGTGAACTATCAATCAGCAGGTACCGTGGAGTTTGTGGTTGGTAAAGATAAATCCTTCTTCTTTTTGGAGATGAACACCCGCTTGCAGGTTGAGCATCCAGTGACCGAGGGTATTACTGGTATAGATCTTGTTGAGCAGATGATTCGCATAGCGGCTGGTGAGAAGCTGACATTTAAACAAGAGGATATTAAGCTCGATGGCTGGTCGATGGAGTGCCGCATTAACGCGGATGATCCATTCCGTAACTTCTTGCCATCAACTGGTCGTTTGGTCCAATACCGCCCTCCAGCCGAGTTGGATGGCGTCCGCGTAGATACCGGCGTCTATGAGGGCGGTGAAATTCCGATGCACTACGACTCCATGATTGCAAAATTGATAGTGCATGGCAAAAATCGTGCTGAAGCGATTAAAAAAATGCGCTCCGCTCTCAATGATTTCGTCATTCGCGGCATCCATTCGAATATTCCTTTCCAAGCAGCCTTATTGCAACATCCTCGTTTTGTATCCGGCGATTTCACTACCGCTTTTATTGCCGAGGAATATTCGGATGGCTTCAAAAAGAATTCTGTGCAACCTTCAGACCCAAAGCGTTTAGCTGCTCTCGCGGCATTTATGCACTATCGTTACCTTGAGCACATTCAGATGATTGATGGTCAGCTTGCAGGTCATGAAATGACGATTGCGCATCAATTTGTTCTTGTTACTGGCGCTCGTGTTGGATCAACTGAAAATATCAAAGAAATTCCGATTCGGGTTGAGTGGAAAGATGGGGCTTATTCGGTCTATGTCGAAGAACGCGATGAGCTTGCTCAATATGACATCGTTAGCGATTGGCGTCCAGGCGAGCTTTGTTTGCACGCAAGCATCAATGACATTCAAAAAATTACGGCTCAAGTAGAGCGTAGAAATTTAAAATACGTCCTCGCTTTAGATGGTGCAAATTATGAATGTATGGTCTTAAGCCCCTTAGGTGCAGAGCTCCAGCGTCGTATGCTGATAAAAATTGCACCGGATACCTCTAAACTAGTAATGTCTCCGATGCCTGGTTTATTAACCAATATTTCTGTCAAAGTAGGAGAGACTGTTTCTGCCGGTCAGAGATTGGCTACGATTGAGGCAATGAAAATGGAGAACACCTTAGTCGCCACTCAAGATGGAGTGGTTGCTGAAATCTGCGCTAATGTCAGTGAAAGCTTGGTCGTTGATCAATTAATTATCCGTCTTAAATAAGGGTCAAAATGAGTAAGCCATTTAAAATATTAGGTATTCAACAAATTGCTATCGGCGGAGAGGATAAAGAGCGTCTTCGAAAACTTTGGGTTGACCTATTGGGTTTTGAATTTAAGAGCACTTTTGTATCGGAGCGTGAGAACGTAGTTGAGGATATCTGTGCAATTGGTGATGGTGCAAATGAGATTGAGCTTGATCTCATGCAGCCCTTTGATATTCAAAAGAAACCTGCCGTTCATCAGACTCCACTCAATCACATTGGTTTGTGGGTAGACGACCTACCAAAGGCGGTAGAGTGGTTGTCCGCTCAAGGCCTTCGCTTTGCTCCAGGAGGCATTCGCAATGGTGCTGGTGGCCACGATATTACTTTCATCCACCCCAAAGGAAATGAAGAGTTTCCACTTTGCGGTGAAGGCGTCTTGATTGAACTTGTTCAGGCCCCACCAGATATTATTGCAAGTCTAGGCGCATAAATAATAGGAAAGTCTCAATTGACCCGTATCTTAGCCATCGATACCTCCTCGGCGTGGTGTTCGGTGGCTTTATCTTTAAATGATGCAGTAACCTTAGTTCGCCACCAAAAGGTGTCGGCAGGCGCTAGCCAGCTTTTATTGCCTTGGGTTAAGGAATTATTGAATGAGGCATCTAGCAAGCTCTCTGAGCTTGATGCTATCGCAGTTGGTATTGGGCCCGGTGCTTTTACAGGGGTTCGCTTAGGGGTTGCCGCTGTTCAAGGCTTAGCGACTGCAGCAAAGCTTCCTGTTCTTCCTGTAGTGAGTTTGGATGCGATTGCTAGTCAACTAGTTCAAGCCTCCTCATTTATTTCTTCAGGGGCTCAGTCATTCGTTGTAGCTCTTGATGCCCGCATGGGAGAGGTCTATTGGGCAGAATATCGAACAGTCCTTAATCAATTGCCGCAGCGCCAAGGCGAAATTCATTTGACCGCGCCTGAATTAGTGCAGCTCAAGAATATCGAGTTTCTTGCTGGCAGTGCTATTGCGGAATTTGGAGAGCGCTTGTTTGCGTCAATTGACAGTCCATTTTCTAGTGAGCAACTAGATCCTGCTATTGGCATCAAAGCCCAAGGCGTTTTAGTTTGTGCGCAAGAGATGTGGCATAAAGGCTTGCAGCAAGATATTCATTTGCTTGAGCCGCTCTACATCCGCAATAAAGTGGCCCTTACTTCTGTAGAGCGTAGTCAACAGCATGGCTGACAATATGAGTTTGTTAGGGCTCGGAGCAGAGGGTGTAACAGAACTTTCTTTTTTGCCAATGGTGATTGCAGACTTAGAGTCAGTTTTGGCAATTGAATCTGTTTCTCATATTCACCCATGGTCAAAAGGCAATTTCTCGGACTCCCTCGCGGCAGGACATTGGGCTTATTGCGTGCGACCGCAATTAGACGATCCGATCAAAGGTAGTTATCTGGACCCAGCGATTTTATGGGCCTATTGCGTTTTATTTCCGGCCGTTGATGAGCTGCATCTTCTCAACATCACCGTATCTGCGAAATTACGTCGTTTGGGTATTGGTGCCAAAATGATGAATGCCATTGAAGGGGTAGCGGCTCAGCAAAAGATGCCTAGAATTATTTTAGAGGTTAGACCAAGTAATATCAGCGCACTGCAGCTTTATCAAGGTTTGGGGTATGAGCAAATCGGGCTACGAAAAAACTACTATCCCGCAGATTCTGCTAGTGGTTTGCGTGAGGATGCATGGGTTTTTGCTAAATCGATTAAGCTTGAGGCATGAATATGAGTTCAAATTCTGCTTTTTTAAAAGAGATGGGGATTACTGAGTGGACTTCAAGAGACGTCATCCCTGAGACTAGTCAATTGATAGTTTCTGCTGAGGCATCAAGTCCCCAGTCAGTCAATGCAGTTAAAGATACTCTTGCACCCACAGAGCCAAAGGATAGAGTGACATCAGGAATCTGGTGGTTCTATGGCAACAAACCTCAAGGCGAGGCTGATCTACTTTTTCAAAATATCATTCGAGTACTAGGTTTAACTCCAGAAGAGTGGTCCTGGAAAAATCCTGCGGAAAAATTGAATCCGGAGCAATTGCCACAAGATGGAACTCCTATAGTCGCTTTAGCATTTGGCGGTTCTGCAGCTCAGAAATTATCTGGCGAGCGCGACGGATTGCCAGAACTGCGTGAAACAGTGTTAGCTATTAATGCTGATGGGGTAGAAGATCTGCCACTGATAGCTACTTTTGAATTAAATCATTTGCTTGGAAGGCCAAAAGATAAGGCCTTGTTTTGGCAGGATCTGCTCCTAGCTAAATCTGTAATACAAAATATTTAAAGCCTTAGCTTAGTGCTTGTGTTCACCGATCAAGTGCATTGAGTCATACTCAGCTTGGTTAGCATTGTGGCGTTTAATAACCAGCCACATGACAATACTCACTAAAACACCAAAGCCGATGATCACTGCTTGAATCGGCGCATCCAGCCAAATCAGAACAGAGTAGACGGCTAACATCACCAAAACAGAAATATTTTCATTGAAGTTTTGAACTGCAATAGAGTGCCCAGCAGACATCAGGACGTGCCCACGATGTTGAAGTAATGCATTCATAGGCACTACAAAATAGCCGGCCAACCAGCCAACCAAAACTAGCAAGAAATAGGCTGGTAATAAATTAAGCGAGATTTCAAACTGACCAATAGTCCAAATGGTTGTATTTGGCAGCATATCTGAGTTGTAAATAGCCATGATACAAACGACTAGACCCATAGCGATCCCATAGGGAAGCACCTTAAGCGAGTTGCGGAGGGGGATTCGCCAGGCTGCCCAAACAGCACCTCCCGCAACCCCAAAAGCCGAGATTGCCTGAAGAATAGCGCCCTGAGATAAGGTCATATGCAGTGCCACTTGCGCCCACTTAATGACAATAAATTGTAAGGTGGCCCCCGCACCCCAGAACAGGGTGGTCACTGCTAATGAGATTTGACCAAGACGATCGTCCCAAAGCGTCTTAAAACAGACGGCAAAGTCCTTCACCAGTTCAATTGGATTCGTCTTTTGTGACACATAACGCGCCCCAGTATCTGGAATACGCAAGTTAATCAGCGCCGCCAGTACATAAATCAACATAATGATCAGAATTGCAGATTCAGCAGCGGTATCGATCCCAGTCTCTAGGGCGGGTATGTCAAAACTGAGTAAGCTTTGAGAAACAGTTTTACTAATTAATACTCCACCAAGCACAGTGCCCAGAATGATCGAGCCAACCGTTAAACCCTCAATCCATCCATTGGCTGCCACGAGCTTTTCTGGGGGGAGTAATTCAGTCAAGATGCCGTATTTAGCTGGTGAATATGCGGCTGCGCCCAAGCCAACAATGGCATAAGCCAGTAAAGGGTGACTGCCAAAGAGCATGACTACGCAGCCAATGAATTTAATTGTATTGGTGATGAACATGACGTTGCCCTTAGGGCGTGAGTCCGCAAAGGCGCCAACGAAGGCTGCCAGCACCACATAAGAGAGAACAAAGAATAATTTGAGTAAAGGGGTCATCCAGGCCGGAGCGTCAAGCTGGACCAAGAGGGCGATTGCTGCGATCAGCAATGCGTTATCAGCAAGCGACGAAAAAAATTGCGCCGCCATAATGATGTAAAAACTACGGTTCATTCGTACAATCTAGTCATTGATGTAATTAAAACATGAAAGGAGGGTGTATATGAGCTCATCAGCTAATCGCTTGATAAACAGACCAATTCTGGCAACTATACACACTGCCGCCTTCCGTCATAATCTGGGCCGAATTCGTGAGCTTGCCCCAGAATCGAAGATATGGGCAGTTGTAAAAGCGAAATCTTATGGCCATACGCTAGAAGCCACCCTCAAAGGGCTTGAGTCTACCGACGGATTTGCCCTTCTAGATATTGCAGATGCACAATGGCTGAGAGACCATGCTTGGGGTGGGCGTATTCTACTTTTAGAGGGGCTTTTTAGTCCCGAAGAGCTTGAATTGGCGACTTCGCTAAAGTGCGACTTAGTTGTTCATAATCAAAAACAGGTGGAATGGCTCTCGTCCTATCAAAACTATTCTGGGCACCAGATCAATATTTTCCTTAAATTGAACTCTGGTATGAATAGACTGGGTTTTAAGTCGGATCAATATCGCATCGCGTTTCATCGCCTGCATTCTGCTGGATATCACTTGCACCACATGACCCATTTTGCAAATGCTGATCAAGTTGAGCGTAGCCCATCTGTTGGTGAGCAAATGGAGTGTTTTGAGAAGGCGATTGAAGGCCTGGAAGCTTCAAGCTCTTTAGGTAACTCAGCAGCCATTCTGTGGCATCGGAATGCCTTGGGCGATTGGGTTCGCCCTGGAATTATGTTGTATGGAGCTTCACCCACCGGTGTGCATGCTGATATTGTTCGCTCTGATCTGCAAGCGGTCATGCAACTCCGAAGTCAAATTATTGACATTCAGGACCTAAGGAAGGGTGATCACGTTGGATACGGTGGCCGCTATCAAGCCCCAGAAGATATGCGCATCGGTGTCATTGCCTGTGGATATGCAGATGGTTATCCGCGTCATGCACAAGATGGCACACCCGTCTGGGTTGATGCTGGAGACGCTCAGGGCAACAGCTTAATATGTCCGATTGTTGGTCAGGTGTCGATGGACATGTTGACGATTGATTTGCGAGAAGCCCCAAATGCAAAAATTGGAAGTACCGTAGAGTTATGGGGTGGTGAGGTTCCAGTAGACGATGTCGCGCAGATGAGTGGGACTATCGGCTATGAGCTATTTTGCGCCTTGGCGGCTAGGGTTCCAGTCCTAATTAAGTAGCGCGCTAATTACTTATTCCAGATTTGCCACCAACGACGCTCTTTTTGAACGCGTTTACCAGTCAACAGCATTTGGCTTTCTGGAAAGTTCAACTTAAAGACGCGTGATGCATCATTGCTGAGATCCGTCATTCCCAGTTTTTCATAAGACTTCACTAATAAATAGAGCGCTTCTTCCACTGCGGGTGCGCGATCATAATCCCGGATTACCAATTGGGCTCTATTGGCAGAGGCTAGATAAGCTCCACGTTGATAGTAGAAGCGAGCTACAAATACATCCGCTTCAGCCAAGGAGTTCACGATATAACGCATGCGATCCAAAGCATCTGGAGCATATTTACTATCAGGGAAACGATCAACAACGACTTTGAAAGATTCAAAAGCTTCTTTGGCTGCCTTTGGATCACGCTCGCTGAGGTCTTGGCCGGTAAACCTGCCTAGCCAACCCAAGTCATCATTAAAGCTAATGAGTCCTTTGAGATAGTAGCCATAATCTAAATTGGGACTTCCTTGATGGAGTTTAATAAAGCGATCAATGGCAACTAAGGCTTGAGCTTGTTCTTGAGCCTTCCAATAGCAATATGCTGCATTAATTTGTGCTTGTTGTGAGTAGGGGCCAAAAGGGAATCGGGCTTCTAACTTATCAAAGTATTTTCCGCACTTTGCAAAATCAGAATCATTCATTTTGGCGTTTGCCTCAGAATACAGTTTGGTTTCAGACCAAATATCGGTATCGTCCTTTTGACTATCACTACCAGCGCAACCACTTAGCACAAAGCAGGTGGCGCTTGTGACGGCAATTAGCGAAAATAAGGATTTTCTGGAAGATGCCCTAACCAGGGCAGCAAGCCTTAAACTGGCGTCTGTAATAACGTCCGACATAACTAAAAGGCTCATTAAGCGTGGCATTGCCGCATACTCCCGATTCGAATCCCATTGATTATATCGATGAAGAGGATTTCATAGCCCTAGAAGTTCCCCCTGATGTGACTGGGGAGCGCTTGGATAAATTTCTTGGGGGTGCCTTACCCGACTATTCGCGTAACCGGCTCAAGGCCTGGGTTGAGGCTGGCGCCGTAACGGTGGATGGAAAGGTAACGAAAGTTCGTCATTTGCTAAGGGGGAGCGAGAGTATCAAGGTATTTCCTCAAGAAATGCCTGAACAGTTTGCTTTTACCCCTGAAGACATCACTCTGGATGTGGTTTATGAAGATGCCACCATTATTGTGGTGAATAAACCTGCTGGTTTGGTAGTTCATCCCGCAGCCGGGAATTGGACTGGAACATTGCTCAATGGCCTCCTATTTCGATATCCAGAGCTCAAGCTATTGCCTAGAGCCGGGATTGTGCATCGCCTGGATAAAGATACTTCTGGATTAATGGTGGTCGCCCGTACCGATATTGCTCAAACATCGCTGGTGAGGCAACTTCAAGAGCGAACAGTGGGTCGCCGCTACCTTTCTTGGGTCTGGGGTGACGCCCCATCTCAGGGCAAGGTTCTGGCTAGCGTTGGGCGAGATCAGAGGGATCGATTAAAAATGGCCGCTGGATCATCCCAAGGAAAGCCCGCCGCCACCTTATTTCGACGACTAGCTAAAGGGGTGTTTTCA
Source organism: Burkholderiaceae bacterium (assembly GCA_947452535.1). Taxonomy (GTDB): domain Bacteria; phylum Pseudomonadota; class Gammaproteobacteria; order Burkholderiales; family Burkholderiaceae; genus Polynucleobacter. The sequence goes on from CANGCM010000038.1 coordinate 9,919, forward strand.
GGCAGTCCGGTTGCCTTGCTGGAATGCCGCTTAGAAACTGGGCGCACCCACCAAATTCGGGTGCACTTGGAATCCTTGGGCCTTCCCCTTCTGGGAGACCCCGTTTACCGAAAAAGGACGCCGGGCGTAGCTAAATCTCTGCCTTTTCAGAGACAAGCTTTGCATGCCTTTGCCCTCAGTCTGCAACATCCAGCAACTCAAGAAATCATGACTTGGTTTAGATTGCCTCCCCAGGACCTAATCGACTTATTGCCATTGATCGACATGAGTGAGTCCGACCTTCCGATAGAGTCAGCTTTGTTAGCTTCGATTAAAAATGATCAGCGCCCTTAAGAAGATCGAACCAAGCTGGGCTGCACCTCACTCCATTCGGGCGTTCTGTACAACCAGGGATGGTGGAGTAAGTATGCCGCCATTTGACAGCCTCAATCTTGGGCTCAACGCAGGAGATGATCCCGAATCTGTCTTGCAAAACCGGAGACTCTTAAGTTGCACCATTCCGTCTGAGCCAATTTGGTTGAAGCAAGTTCATGGTAGCAATGTGAGCACTCCGGCCCAGAGGGGATCCCTTGGCATGGGGCCATTTGAAGCGGATGCCTTAGTGACCAACATCCCGAATGAGGTGCTGGCCATTTTGACCGCAGACTGTATGCCAGTCCTTTTTACAAGTAAAAAAGGGGATGTGATTGGCGCAGCGCATGCTGGCTGGCGGGGTCTTTGTGGAGGCGTTTTAGAAAATACGATCCAAGCAATGCTTGCTTTATCTCCCAAGGTAAGTCCACAGGATATTGCTGTCTGGATGGGGCCGGCTATTGGACCTACTGCGTTCGAGGTTGGCGAAGATGTCTTGCAAGCATTTGCAGGTCAAAGCAAAGCCACTTTATCGAGTGCATTTAGACCAATCATTGGGAAGCCAGGCAAATATCTAGCCGATCTATATGCTCTTGCGCATGATCGCTTAGACTCCCTAGGTATTGAGCAAATTGATGGCGGTAGCTTCTGCACCTTTACCGATCAAGATCATTTTTTTTCATATCGACGGGATAAAACAACGGGGCGATTTGCTACTTTGATTTGGATTTCTTAGTCTATGGAATCCTTAGCCCGTCATTAAGCTTGCTCCAGGGCTAGGGTTATTGCTTATAACCCTTCTACCCTGATAGATGGAGAATGCTTTCTATAACCTTAAGAGATCACTATGTTTGCAGGCATGAATACAGGCGTTCCGCCATCTTTGGCTCCGCAACACATGGCATTGATTCCCCCAGAGCGGCTGTCAGAAATTCAAAAAGAATATTTTGCGCAGTTCGCACATCTCGCAACGAATCCTGAGGCAATCGAAGTTAAAGATCGGCGCTTCGCTGGTAAGGCATGGCAATCATCTTGGAGCAAGATGATTGCCGCAAGTTATTTATTGAATTCTAAATATTTACTGACCCTTGCTAAGGCGGTAGAGGCAGATGAAAAGACGAAGGTCAAAATTTTGTTCACGACAGAGCAAATGATTGATGCGTTGTCCCCATCAAACTTTATAGCCACCAATCCAGAAGTTCTTGAAAATATTATTAGCTCTCAGGGTCAATCTATTCAAAACGGTATCCTGAACCTATTGGGAGATTTGAAAAAAGGCAAAGTGTCCCAAACGGACGAAAGCGCTTTTGAGGTGGGTAAAAATATTGCCACCACAGAAGGTCAAGTCGTATTTCGTAATCATCTCTTCGAATTGATTCAATATAAACCTTTGACTGACACAGTGTATGAGCGCCCATACTTAATGGTGCCTCCTTGCATCAATAAGTATTACATCTTAGATTTACAACCAGAGAACTCTATTGTTCGTTATATGGTGGAGCAGGGCCATACCGTTTTCTTGGTTTCTTGGAAGAACCCCGATGCTTCAATGTCAAAAATTACTTGGGATGACTATGTGGGCGATGGTGTCATTAAAGCGATTGAGGTTGTTAAAGACATTGGCAGCACAGAGCAAATTAACGTACTAGGTTTTTGTGTTGGTGGAACACTCACTTCTACCGCATTAGCAGTATTAGCAGCACGAAAAAAGAATGATGTTGCTAGCCTAACTCTACTCACAACACTCTTAGATTTTAATGACAGCGGTATTTTGGATGTCTTTATTGATGAAGGTATGGTCAAGTTGCGCGAGAGCACCATAGGCGGTGATAGCGGTAACTTCGGAATGATGTCTGGCCTTGACCTGGGTAATACCTTCTCCTTCTTACGCCCGAATGATTTGGTATGGAATTATGTCGTTGAGAACTACCTGAAGGGTAATTCACCACCACCATTCGATCTCCTCTACTGGAATGGTGACTCTACAAACCTTCCTGGCCCAATGTATTGCTGGTACCTGCGCCATACTTACCTTCAAAATGAATTGATCAAGCCAGGTAAGCTCACTGTTTGTGGTGAGAAAGTAGATCTTGGCAAGATCACTATACCCACCTATATTTATGCTTCACATGATGACCATATTGTTCCCTGGAAGTCTGCCTATCAATCTACCCATATTTTGAAGGGTAAGAATCGATTTGTCTTAGGTGCGTCAGGCCATATTGCGGGCGTCATTAATCCACCAGCCAAAAATAAGCGTCACTATTTTGAAAACAACAAGTTGGCAAAAACTGCTGAAGAGTGGTTGGCCTCTGCAAAAGATATCAAGGGTAGTTGGTGGCCAAACTATGCTAAATGGTTGGAAGAATTTGGCGGCAAGAAAATAAAAGCCAGTAAAACGTTTGGCAGCGCAAAGTACAAAAAACTAGTAGCTGCGCCTGGTCAGTATGTGAAAGAAAAAATAAGCACAGCAGCTTAATAATGTTTTTATAAGGGGAACTACATGTCTCAAAAGATTGCATACGTAACTGGTGGTATGGGTGGAATTGGTACTGCTATTTGCCAGAGACTAGCTAAAGATGGCTTCAAAGTGATTGCTGGTTGTGGCCCAAATTCTCCTCGTAAGGATCGCTGGATCGGGGAGCAAAAAGTCTTAGGTTATGACTTCATTGCCTCTGAAGGAAATGTCTCTGATTGGGATAGCACCGTCGCTGCATTTAATAAGGTGAAGGCCGAAGTGGGACGTGTAGATGTACTCGTCAATAATGCGGGCATCACAAAAGACAGTGTGTTTCGCAAAATGACTCCTGAGGCATGGAAGGCGGTGATCGATACCAACCTGAATTCTCTATTTAACGTAACCAAGCAGGTGGTCGATGGAATGGCCGATAACGGTTGGGGTCGCATTATCAACATTTCCTCAGTCAATGGTCAAAAAGGTCAATTCGGTCAATCTAACTACTCAACAGCAAAAGCAGGTTTACACGGCTTTACGATGGCTTTATCACAAGAGCTGGCTTCCAAGGGTGTTACGGTCAATACTGTTTCCCCTGGGTATATTGGTACTGATATGGTCAAGGCGATTCGTGAGGATATCCTTGAGAAGATTGTTGCTGGTGTACCTGTAAAGCGTTTGGGTACTCCAGAAGAAATTGCCTCTATTTGCTGCTGGATTGCTTCTGATGATGGTGGATATGCTACTGGAGCAGACTTTTCCTTAAATGGCGGCCTTCATACCGGTTAAACCAAGCAATTCATTATATTTTTAGCGTTCTGCCCATCAGCATATTTACCTATAGGTCAAACTAGAGATAAACTATGCCGATGTTGCACTGCGGTATTGAAATTTAGGAAAAAATACATGGCTACACGTTCCAAAAAAGCCGGCGATAGCCGCTTGATTAAAAAGTATCCCAATCGCCGTCTCTATGACACGCAAATGAGCGCCTATGTCACGCTGGTTGATATCAAAAATTTAGTGATGGCTGGCGATGCATTTAGCGTGGTTGATGCAAAGACTGATGATGATCTGACGCGCAATATTTTGCTGCAGATTATTTTGGAAGAAGAGGCTGGCGGTGCACCTGTAT
>CANGCM010000039.1 GCA_947452535.1 Burkholderiaceae bacterium
AGTGCAGGCATCTCAAAATCATTTTGCGCGGTAGCTTCTGTGGCAACAAATCCTGGAGAAATCATGTGGACGCTAATGCCTTGAGGCAGCAAATCGTAAAAGAGGTTTTCGCAGAAATTAATAATCCCTGCTTTGCTAGGGCCATAAGCTAAGGCTTTGGGGAGCCCGCTATATCCGGCTACACTGCCAACAATTGCAATATGACCTGCGTGACTTTTGAGCATTTCAGGCAAGACAATGGCAACCGCTCTCATAGGGCCAAGCAGATTCGCATCAATCGTTTGCTCCGCCACCTTGAAGTCAAAGTTGTCAACCCGCAAAGGCGTATAGACACCTGAAACAAACAGCAGTAAATCTAGTCCACCCCAGTTTTTTAAGATAGATTGATAAGCCGATTCCAACTGCTCTGTATTGGTAACATCCAAGGGAAGAACTAAGGTTTGCGCTGGATTTGCGGATTGTGCGACTAGGTTGAGTCGCTCGGCACGGCGGCTTGAGAGCGCTATTTTTGCACCAGCATTGAGTAAGGCTCTTGCACAGGATTCGCCAATGCCGCTAGAGGCGCCAATTACCCAAATGCGTTTATTAATAAAACTATCTATACCTTTTTGTTTCATAGCGATAATGTACCGCTAGAAGAATGAGTATTCTGATGTCTTAAGGTGTACTGCATGACATCAATATTCTTTTCGGCAAAACCAGCAGCGCAATACATGAGGTAAAAATTCCAGAGACGAACAAAAGCCTCATCGAAACCGAGATGATAAATTTCTTCAATTTTTTGATTAAAGCTATCGCGCCACAGGCATAAGGTTTTTGCATAGTCGGCACCAAAGGCAAACTCTGATTCCACCTCTAGGCCCGCCCTAGCGGCAGCAGCCTTGAATTTAGAGGGCGAGGGAAGCATGCCTCCTGGGAAAACATATTGCTGAATAAAGTCAGTACTGTGGCGATATCGTTCAAATAACTCTTCTGCGATCACAATAGTTTGAATGCAAGCCCTGCCACCCGCTTTGAGTCTTTTCGCAATCGTTTCGAAATATTCACCCCAATGGTTTTCACCAACGGCCTCAAACATTTCAATAGAGGCGATACCATCAAACTGTTCTGCACAGTCCCGATAGTCCTGCAGGCGAACCTCAAAATTTTGCGAGCTGCCTATTTCAGCTGCGACCTTCTCCAGTCGAGACTCCGCAAACCCTTTTTGCTCTGTGGATAAAGTCAGTCCAGTGATTTGATTGCCATTTCTTAAGGCTTCTTCCATGAAACCACCCCAGCCACAACCTATCTCTAAGAGTTGATCGCCAGCTTTGGTATGGATTGATTCAAGAATGCGCGTAATCTTAGCGCGCTGTGCATCCATTAGTGATTGTTTATGACCCTCTGAGAACCATGCGCTGGAATAGCTCATAGTCGGATCTAGCCAAAGCGTATAAAAAGCATTACCTAAGTCATAGTGCGCATGGATATTTTTGCGGCTACCCGATTTTGAGTTATCTCTAAACCAATGCTTAAGGCGATAAGCCAAAGAGCCAAGCCAGCTTCCATAGATGGCTTTCTCTAAGATAGCTCGGTTCCGGACTGTGAGCTCCAAAACAGCTTGGAGATCAGGTGTATTCCATTCGCCGCGAATATAGCTTTCAGCAAAGCCAATATCACCATGGGATAAGACTTGCTTAAATACAGACCAGTCTAAGACTTGGATTTCTGCATGGAGCTCATCAGACTTATTGCCAAATTCTTTTATTTCCTGGTTAGGCAAAGTCAGCTTAAGGTGCCCGCTTCGTAATTGGGCTAATAAGCCTAACAGGACTTCAGTGCTTGTACGGTGTTGCTCTAGTTTAGATTTACGCTTCTCTGGACGAGAGAATATCAGGCGCGATAGCAGTGATTGACCGGGGCGATTCATCGAGTAATTTCAGTTTCAGGAGGTTGGGGTTTTGAGTGAAAAGGGACGCCTTTGAGCCATAATTTCAATGCTTGCCAATGGATTCTACCAATGACTCCTAGACTCATCAGGGGATAGCGCAGAAAAGCCAGATAGAGCGCACTTTTGTCTAGGGGTTGAGTTAAGCCGCTAATACTAGTGTTAATCAGCGGAGCACCATCTTCATGGAGCTCAATACGGCAGACCATATTTCTTTTGGAGAGGCTATCTTGAGGGAATAAAAAGCGAAAGTGATAATCCCCGCGTACATCGCAGAAAGGGGAGACATGAAATACTTTTTTACTAACAAGGGACTCGCCAGACTTCAGGGGTTCACCAGAATCATGGTGCAGAAGGTAGCCGTGCCTCTCACCAAAGGTATTGTTGACCTCCGCTAGTACTGCTTGAACCTGCCCGTCTAATCTAGTGCAAACCCAAAAGCTCACAGGATTAAAGACATAGCCAAGTACTCGTGGGAAGGTTTGCAGCCAAATTTCCCCATCGATATGGGGGATATGATTCTCTCGTAGAATTTTTTCAATCCAAGCAAGACTATCTCTACCGCCTATTCCATGATCTTCATCGAAGAACGAAAATAGTCCGAATTGATTGTCTTTGAGGCCATGTTTACTCAGCAATGTTTTGTCTGCTTTGCGAGCGTACATGGGAATAGATAGAGTAAATACACCATAACCAAACGCATTTTGGGCGGGACGAAAACGTCGATGCTTTACCGTTCCAAAATTAATCGTTGGTAAATTCATTTATTGAATATCTTGCGTTGAGTTTGATTGAGTGCTGTGGGCAATGCTTTCCATTAGATCCTCTGCCACTAACTCACCAGAGCGCAGACCATCCTCATGGAAGCCAAAGCCTGTCCATGCACCGCAATACCAAATAGAGGAGTTGCCCTGAATTAGCGGCAGCTCTTTTTGCGCTTGGGCAGCGCGCATATCAAATACGGGATGGGAGTAATGTATTTCTTCATAGACCAATTTTGGATCTGGATCAGTCAGTGGATTTAAGCTCACAATAACCTGAGTGCCTTCAAATGCTTTAGGCAGCGGCTGCAGGCGATTGATCAAATAATTCACGCTCACGTGCTGTTGTGCAGTGGGTGTTGCGCCAGATTTTGCAGTGTAGTTCCATGCCGCCCAGCAGCGCTCGGTAGTAGGCAGGAAGTGAGTGTCTGTATGCAAAATGGCGCGATTCTTTTGATAAGGAATCGATGCCAAAATATTACGGGCATCTTGCTTGATACCATGCACTAAATCTAAAGCTTGATCGCTATGACAAGCCATCACCACTTCATCAAACCAATATGAACCAGAAGCTGTAATGACTTCGACAGGAGCATTTTCAGTTTGACTCGCATTCACGCGGCTTACGGACTCACGCAAAATTTTGATGTGGTGTTTTTCTAGGGCCGCTACTAGAAGCTTGACATACTCTCGTGATCCGCCTTGGACGGTAAGCCACTGGGGGCGATTCTGAATTTGTAATAGACCATGGTTATGACAGAAGCGCACCATCGTCTGAATCGGAAATTCCAGCATCTGTTCGACGGAGCATGACCAGATTGCACCAATCATTGGCAAGAAGTAATTTTCTTTAAAGCTGGTACTAAAGCGATTGCGATCTAAAAAATCTTTAATGCGCTCATCTGGCTCAGAGTATTCTAGTTTGGCGGTAATTTGTTCTTCAGCAAGTTGAGTGGCTAAACGATTAAAGCGCAATATGTCATAGGCCATTCTCCAAAATGAGGGCGAGAACAGATTAGATCTTTGCCCAAAAAAAGAATTGAGATCGTTACCTGCCCATTCAATTTTTTTGGAATGACCGATTTTTTTAGTGGCATCAATGGATACCGAAAAGGACATCTCTGAAGGCGCAATCGGAATCTTGATTTCCTCAAACAAGCGAACCAAGCGAGGATAGGTTTTACGATTAAATACTAAAAATCCAGTATCCACTCCATGAGTCATCTTGCCTTGAGGCGTTTCTAAGGAGATGTCTACAGTATTGCTGTGGCCACCAATATGATTCCCCCCTTCGAATATCGTGATATCTAAATCAGGATGCTGTCTTAAGGCATAAGCACAACCTAAGCCAGAAATTCCAGCGCCAACAATGGCAACTTTTTTCTTACCCACTAAATTTTTTCTCCAAGAAGTTTTTCTATCTCACCGGTAATGCTAGCGCTGGTTGGTTTTGTCATGCTGCCATAGGCATCTATTGCATTACCGTTGCGATCAATTAGATATTTATAAAAATTCCACTTAGGTGTCGTGCCAGTTTTGGCAATCAGCATCTTAAACAAGGGGTTTGGGTTGCCTCCGCTAACCGAGCTCTTAGCAAACATAGGAAACTTAACGTCATACGTATTTTTACAGAAGTCTGCAATTTCCTTGTTGCTGCCGGGCTCTTGTTGTCCAAAATCATTGGATGGAAATCCAAGAACAACCAAGCCACGATCTTTATATTTAGCGTACAACTTCTCTAGGCCCTCGTATTGGCTGGTGAACCCACAAAAACTAGCGGTATTCACTACCAAGATCACCTTGCCTTGATATTGGCATAGGCTTTGTGGAGCTTCATCTTGAAGCCTAGGAAAGGTTTGCGTTAGAAGAGGGCTGCAACTCGGGGTTGCTGAGGGGGCGGCCTGTGCAAACTGCACTGCTGGAGCTAGCAAAAGCAGTGCCAATAAGCACCTAGTTATATTGCGAATCATCTTGAACCTTTTGCTTGGGATTTTATCTCCAAGTCTAAGACATTCTGGTAAATATCGTTGAACTCACCTCAATGCCATTAATATGGTGTTATGACCTCCTTACCTTTACCCTCTTTCGAGTCCAAAGTCTGTCCTCCAGAAGAGTTGGATGCTCGCATCTCCAGGCTTCCAAGGCCGCTTGTCTTTACTAATGGCGTCTTTGATATTCTGCATCGAGGGCATGCTAGTTATTTAGCTCAAGCTCGAGAATTAGGAGCAAGTCTTGTGGTGGGGGTGAACTCAGACTCCTCAGTCAAGATGCTGGGAAAAGGGGATGATCGTCCTATCAATATAGAGTCTGATCGTCAGGCTTTATTGGCTGCTCTGGAGAGTGTGGATTTGGTAGTGCTATTTACTGAGCAGACCCCAGTAAACCTGATCGCCAAAATTCGTCCTGACATTTATGTCAAGGGCGGAGATTATGAAATCGATTCCTTGGAAGAAACTCGTCTCGTCAAAACTTGGGGTGGTAAAGCGGTCGCAATCCCATTTTTATATGAGCGCTCTACTACGACTCTCTTGGGTAAGATTCGCACGAGCTAAATAGCAGATAGTGCAAATTAAAGCGAGTCAGTAACTTAGAGATTTTGTAATAGCCAAGCCCAGAGGCCGCGCAGTACTAGACCCTCAATGGGCTCAATCGGAAGAGCCGCTAGTTCTGGAAATTGTTTGATTTCATTTGCCAAAATTTTAGCGTTACCACCATCAAGCCAAATTCGCTCCACTGGATGATTCATTTCTTTTGCTAAAAAGACTGCCCGCAATATTGCCCCCATTTGCGCAGCATCACAGCCGCCCGTAATAGCCTCATTGGTTGTTGTGCCAAAACTAGCTGGAGATGCTGGGGTACTGGAGCGAATTGCTAATGGCAGTTGAGCGGTATTATTTTGTAGGCTTTCTTGCATTAGGCTTAGGCCTGGCAAGATCCAGCCACCATAGTGAACGCCATTGCCACCCAGTAAATCAATAGTGCTTGCAGTGCCCGCATTCACCACAAGAGTATTGGTATTTGAGAGCGCTCTTGCACCTATCAATGCAGCCCATCGATCTGCGCCTAACTTACTTGGATCTTGATAGAGCGTGCGCATGCCCTCATAAGAACTCTTGCCGGTAAGTTGCTTCCAGTCGAGGTCTTGCCATTGCGGAAAAAGACTACGCAGATTTTCAAGGGCGGCATCACCCGTTACACAGCAAAAGCCAATAGCATCTGGCTTGGGTATAGTTTTAGAAATGTAATCTGACAGCTCTGTGCGTAGCTCGACGGATTGGAACGATTTATTGCTAATTGATCCAGAGTAAGCCCATAATTTTTTATTGCGGTCGGCAATATTTTGGGTGGACTCAACAGCGGCCCATTTAAGCCGCGTGTTGCCAAGATCAAATACTAAATACAGGCTCATGGTTGAACTCGCAAAGAAACATCACCTGCATGAATGGCAATGGATTGGTCATGTTGATTGAGGATCAATGCGCCAGTGTCATCTACTCCCTGAGAAATTCCGATAATAGGTTCTTTGCCAGCCCCTGATACACAAACTGATCGACCGTTGAAGGCATCCCATTGTGCCCAAGAATTTTTAAAATAGCTAAAGCTATGTTCATCAAATTGAGCCAAATACTTTTCAAGTGACTCGATCAGCTTTAGCCAAATAAACTCCGTATCTGGAATCCTGGTTTCATGCGGCATCAGCTGATCCATGGCTGCAACGCCGAATGACGAATGGCCTCCCAAGCTCTGCTCGATCAGCGCTGCATTATGTAAGTTCAGCCCCAGACCAATGACCATCCAGGTGGGCGAATTTGGATTGCTCTGCCCGCCTTCAATCAGGATGCCGCCGAGCTTGGCATTATTTAAAAGTAAGTCATTGGGCCACTTCAATCGCATGCCCTGTCGATAGAGTGCAGTTTCACTCGTTCCCAAGGCTGCAGCAATGCCAGCGAGGACCGCTAGGCCAATCACTAGACTCAGCCCGCTCAGTTCGTTGGGGCGCTTATAAAACGGATAGGCTAAAGAAAAGCAGAGGCTATCTTCAGGATTGGATAGCCAAACTCTTCCAGATCTACCTTTGCCAGCCGTCTGCTCGCGGGCTATTCGGGCGATGGGGTCAATCAACTCCCCGGCGCGCCAACGGGCCAATAAATCATCATTAGTGGATTTGGTAGTGGCGACGCGTTCCAGGATGCAATTCGGACTCATTCTCCTATTGTAGAAAGAACTGACCTGGCTGACCTAGAATAAGGGAATGCGACACGAAGATCAGCGCCCGCGTAAGTTTGTTTGGCCTCTCCAGGCCATGCCTTTGGCCAGAGCCATTAGCTTGAGTTATGCACTTTTAATTACTTACGTCAGCCTAAATCCCTTCGATTTCAACTTCGACAATGGGATTGCTGCTTGGGCATGGTTAGGCGCCCCATTGCCACGCTTTATTACACTCTTTGATGTTTCGGTCAATATCTTGGCTTATATCCCCTTGGGATTCTTATTGGTCTTTACCAGCTACCCTCGATGGCGTAATTTTGTTGCTTTGGGTGTTGCTTTGATCTGCAGCGCTGTATTAGCTTTTAGCGTGGAATCCTTACAAACCTGGTTGCCCACTCGGATACCAAGCCAGATGGATTGGTGGGCCAATGTACTGGGCGGCTTGTTAGGCGCTTTATTGGCTATTCCTTTGGGTCCTCAGTGGCTCTCTGGCAGTGCTATACGCCGACGATTTGACCAGTGGTTCGGCTTGAATTGGGCTGCTTGTGCTTTGTTTCTACTCTTCCCTTGGGCTCAGATTTATCCTCAAAGCTCTTGGTTGGGCACGGGAGTGTGGGGGCATGCGATTTTTGCCTCTGTCGATTGGGGAACTATGGTGGTAAATCACATCATCCAGGAGTCCATCATCACGGCAATATGCTGGCTTGGTACAGGGCTCTTGTTGTCTCTGGGTATGAGAGATAAAGCACCCCAATGGAAAATCTTGAATGGCCTACTGTGTTTTACTGTGTTGGTAAAAATTACCTTTACAGCATTGCAATTCGGGGCGGAGTTTAGCTTGCTCTGGCTCACAGCAGGCGCTCTTTGGGGAATGGTGCTGGGAAGTCTACTTTTAAGATGGACCCTCACATTTCCTAGTACAACTAAGGTTTGGCTTGCTCTCGTTTGTTTGCTCAGTGCCACGATGGCGATCAATCTTTTGCCGGACAATCCTTACTTCAACCTCACCTTGCGGCATTGGTACCAAGGGCGACTATTGCACTTTAATGAATTAATGCAGTGGGTTTCAGTGGTATGGTTGCCATTAGCTTTATTTTGGGTGATTCGAAATAAATCAACCTTTAATTTAAAACCTTGATTGAGATTGCATATGCGCTTTAAACACCATGTATTTTTCTGTCTAAATCAACGTAGCAATGGTGAAGACTGCTGTGATCGCCACAATGCATTTGCATTGTTTGATTACGCGAAAAAACGCGTGAAAGAATTGGGCCTATCTGGTTCAGGCAAGATCCGCATTAATAAGGCGGGATGTTTAGATCGTTGCGCTGATGGTCCGGTAATGGTGATTTATCCAGAGGGTATTTGGTATACCTTTATTGATAGTGAAGATGTTGAGGAAATTATTCAGTCTCACTTAGTAGAAGGACGTCCAGTAGAGCGTCTACAGTTAGCTTAAAAAGATTTTAGAAAGCGCACTTCATGAATGGCCGTACAAAAATAATTCATATTGATGGCCTTGTAGGTCAGATCGAAATGTCGATCGATCTGCCTGATGAATTAAAAAATAATCCAGACCTCTCAGTGAGGGGCTTAGCTTTGGTGGCGCATCCACATCCCCTGATGGGTGGAACAATGGATAACAAGGTTGCGCAAACAATGGCACGTGCATTTAATCAATTGGGTTATGTCAGTGTGCGCCCCAATTTTCGCGGAGTTGGCACTTCGGCAGGTGTACACGATGATGGTATTGGTGAGATGGAGGATTTGCTGCATGTCACTGATTGGATGCGCACTCCTTCGAGCTGGAATCAATTCGAGGCAACTTTGCAGCAGGCTTGGGTTCAGACTGTAAATACCGTGCCTTTAGTGGTTGCTGGTTTTTCATTTGGAAGTTTTGTTGGTACGCATCTAGTCCAAAGATTGGCGGAGTTGGGTCGACCAGCTGAGCGACTAGTTATGGTGGGTAGCGCAGCAGGTAAGTGGGCTTTGGCTCCCGTGCCCGCTGATACGATCATCATTCACGGTGAGTTAGACGAAACTATTCCTTTAATCGATGTATTGGATTGGGCGCGACCTCAAGAATTAACTGTTCAAGTCGTTCCAGGTGCAGATCATTTTTTCCATCGACGCTTACATTGCATTCGGAACATCATCACTGGTGCTTGGTTGGGCATGCCTGATCACCGCAATCAATAAACTAAAAATGAAGAGAGGAAAAATAGATGACTGAAGAAAAAAAGTCCCTCATCGAATACCCATCTGAGTTTCCAATTAAGGTGATGGGTAAAGCTACTCCAGAATACCTACCTGCAATCCTGCATATTGCTCGTCAATTTGATCCTACATTTGATGAGAGCAAAGTGGAGCAACGCCCCTCAAAGGATGGAAATTACCTAGGCATTACTTTACCTATTACCGCGACCAGCCGCGAGCAGTTAGATGAGTTGTATCGCACACTATCTACACATCCCTTGGTGAGTGTTGTTCTCTAAATTACCAATATGCGCTTTTTAGTAAAACATTTAGGAGTTGCTGATTACGAATCAACTTATCAAGCGATGCGCGATTTTACGCAGCAACGTGATAGCAGCACTCCCGATGAAATTTGGATCCTAGAGCATCCACCCGTTTTTACTTTAGGCTTGGCAGGTGACGCCAACAATTTACATTCTCCCAGTAGTCATATTCCTTTGGTGCAGGTAGATCGAGGTGGTGAGATTACTTATCATGGCCCCGGACAAATCGTGGTTTACCTTTTACTTGATCTCAGGCGTTTAGGAATATTTGTTAAAGAGTTAGTTTCTCGTATAGAGCAGGCCTTGATCGACACCCTCGCTGATTTTGGTATTTCAGCAGAAAGGCACCCTGGCGCACCTGGAATTTATATAGCCCAAGGCAGCGCTACCCCAGTTGAGTATCGGGGCGCGAAGATTGCCGCCTTAGGCCTGAAGGTCTCCAAAGGTTGTGTTTATCATGGCCTTGCCTTGAATGTATCAAGCGATTTAGAGGCTTTCTCCCGTATCCACCCTTGTGGCTATGAGGGCTTAAAGACGATCAATATGCAAACTCTTGGGATCAAGGACAATATAGACATTATTAGCCAAACCCTTTTAGGGCATTTGCAGAAGCAACTGATTTCATCATGACAACCAACAAGCTGGATATAGACCCTACTGCCATTGCTAATTCCAATAATCGGCAGGATCTCAATTACGACGCCTCGCGAAAGCAGAAGTCTAGCGAGAAGACTGCACGCATTCCGATCAAAATCGTTCCCCTGGAGCAGATACTTAAGAAGCCAGATTGGATTCGGGTAAAGGCTGCCTCTGGAAATTCTCGCTTTTCTGAAATTAAAAAGATTCTCCGTGAGAATGAGTTAGTCACCGTGTGTGAAGAAGCAAGTTGCCCTAATATTGGCGAATGTTTTGGTAAGGGTACGGCCACCTTCATGATCATGGGCGATAAATGTACGCGTCGTTGCCCGTTTTGTGATGTTGGTCATGGCAGACCGGATCCGTTAGATGCAAAAGAGCCTGGTAACTTAGCGCGCACGATCGCTGCTCTGAAATTAAATTATGTAGTGATTACCAGTGTAGATCGCGATGATTTGCGTGATGGTGGGGCTATGCATTATGTAGATTGCATTTCTCAATCTAGAGATCTATCGCCCAATACGCGTATTGAAGTATTGGTTCCAGACTTTCGGGGTCGCCTAGACAAAGCCTTAGACATTTTTTCAGAGCATGCACCGCAAGGCTTGCCCAATGTCATGAATCACAATTTAGAAACTGTACCGCGTTTGTATAAGCAAGCTAGGCCTGGTGCGGACTATGCCCACTCCCTCAAGTTATTAAAAGACTTTAAAGAGCGCTTCCCTCATATCCCCACTAAGAGTGGTTTGATGGTTGGCCTGGGCGAGACCGATGAAGAAATTTTGGAAGTCATGCGCGACATGCGTGAGCACAATATTGATATGCTCACTATTGGTCAGTATTTAGCACCTTCAGGTCATCATTTGCCAGTGCAACGCTATGTGCATCCTGACGTGTTTAAGCGTTTCGAAGAAGAGGCTTATGCCATGGGCTTCTCACATGCTGCCGTAGGTCCTATGGTGCGTTCTAGCTATCATGCAGACCAGCAGGCGCACGAGGCTGGCGTTGTCTAAACCAATACTCCGAAGGCTCGGAGTATTTCTAGCATTTGTATTTCTGTTGACGGCTTGTAGTCCTAAGTTAGACTGGCGCACTGTGCAATCTCCGCAAGAAGGCTACAGCGCATTATTTCCTGGTAAGCCAGAGAAGATTGAGCGACGCTTGTCATATCAAGATCAAGAGATACCACAAACTTTAGAGGCAGTAAAAATTGATCATGATATTTATTCAGTAAGCACAATTCATCTGGGCAAAAATCAAATTGCACTCGTAGCAAAATTGCTAGAACAACTGCAGGGCAACATTTTCAATAGGGCTGGCGTTAATACAGAAACTGCTATCAGTGCAGATGCTTTTTATCAAATAGCCAATCGTCAACGCGTATCAACCAAAGATTATTTTCTAGAATTTAAATCTGCCGGCACTTCAGAGCAGTCAATGCGCGTTCGATGGATTACCAGAATGACACCAGACAACGGTACCTGGATTTATCAATTATCCGTTTTGCATACTGCCCCAGCACGCGTGAATGCAAAACAGTTTTTCTCTGAAGAAGCGTACTCAAACTTCTTTGATGAGTTTCATCCGGATTAGACGTGTCATTCCATTGGCGCTCCAGTCCAAATACGCCAATTGATTTACCTCTTGGCTCTAAAGCGGCAGCTAGAATTTTTATCAGCTTTGCTTGCGCCTATTTTATTTCTTACGCATTTCGCTCAATCAATGCCGTAATTGCTCCAGATCTAATAGGTGAGTTACATATTAGTAATTCTGAGTTGGGCTTATTGTCAGCCGCCTATTTCATTGGTTTTGCTATTACGCAACTTCCCATTGGTTTATGTTTGGATCGATTTGGCCCTCGTCGAACAGAGATGGTTTTGATGCTTCTGGCCATTATTGGCGCCTTGATATTCGCTTGGGCTGATGACTTTTTAACCTTGCTGATCGGCAGAGTGCTCATTGGCATGGGGGTTTCGGCATGCTTAATGGCGGCATTCTCGGGCTTCCGATCTTGGTTTCCTCTAGAGCGTCAGGCGCAATTAGCCTCTGGAATGCTTGTCTTTGGAGCCTCAGGTGCTCTCATGACTTCTTGGCCGGTTCACGTTCTTTTGCCTTACATGGGCTGGCGAGGGATATTTTTAGTAATGGCCATTCTCTGTTGCTTAGCGATTATTGGCCTCTATTTTGGCTTGCCACTAAAAACAAAAAGTTTAATTGATGCAAATGGTTTAAACCATGACCGCGAAGTCACGCTATCTTGGATAAGCTATAAGCCAATTTTGACCAATGCATTTTTTTGGAGGATCTTTCCTCTGGGAATATTTTGCTATGGAGGTTTAATTGCCATTCAAACACTATGGCTGGGCCCTTGGCTAACTGGTGTCATGGAATACTCCAGTGAAAGTGCCTCGCAAATATTATTTTTCTTTAACGCAGTCTTATTGATTGCCTATGCTCTCAATGCTGTATTTTTGCCTAAGTTAGCGAAGCATGGCATTACTACTCTGCGGTATTTGGTCTGGATGGTAGGCGCTTCATTAATTCTTCAAGCATGCGCTTTTTACTTGCGTAGTTCATGGGTGTATGTGTGGTGGTATTTGCTCGCTGTGTCCTGCGCCTCTTATGTTCTCGCGCAAAGCTTGATTGTTTCGTATTTCCCTAAATCTTTTTCAGGTCGCGTTAGTACAACTTACAACCTCACGCTTTTTATTGGCGCATTTATAGTTCAGTGGGGAATTGGTTATCTGATAGATATTGGAATTGAAGCTGGCTGGTCGAGAGCGAGCGCATTTGATTTAGCTTTAGGTCTCTATTTGGCATTACAAGTGATTGGTTATATTTGGTTTTTAATTTCCCCAAAATTTTTCCCAAGCACACCCATTGCAGAAATCTAATAACTATTCAGAGGCATTAAGGACTGGTTTTTTCCAGAGCAGCTACTTTGGATTCAAGCGCCTCTAATTTTTCTCTAGTCTTAGCAAGCACTTTAGATTGCAGTTCAAACTCTTCACGAGTAACCAGATCCATCTTCTGAAAACCTTGGTTCATCATGGCGCGCACATTCTTTTCAATTTCTTGCGCCGGAGAATTACGAATAGCATCACCCACCTTGGTTTGCATATCGTTAGCAATACGCTGAATTTGTTCTAGGATTTCGCCTGGTTTTTGCATGATGTTGCCCGCTGTTCTATGGAAAGTTGCTTAAAAGACACAATAATCATTTTAAGTTGTATGGCCAAAATCATGCAGAAACAGTCAAAAACAGAGAAATTCCGACAAAATGAACGGATATGGTGCATAAGTAAGCACCAAAATTGGGCATTTGCATGATTTGGGGGAATTGTGACAAATACGTGAGCGCCCCGGCATTCATGATCACTCCATGCAATAAAGCATTTATCCCTTTTTCATGACCACTAAGGAGTTTTATATGAAGACGATTCAAAAGACAGCCATTGCTTTAGCAGCTTCTGGCTTATTCGCAACAACAGCATTTGCACAAACAGCACCTGCAGCACCAGAGGCTCCAGAGGCGAGCCCAGTGACAGCAAACGTAACAGTGGTTAATAACTACGTTTATCGTGGATTAACCCAATCCAATTTTAAGCCTGCAATCCAAGGTGG
>CANGCM010000040.1 GCA_947452535.1 Burkholderiaceae bacterium
AATAGGATACTACCTATATGGATGCTACTTGGCGGAAAACAAGGGGGAAATATGACAAAAATAAGCAAAAAACTACTCAAAACAGTCAAAAAAGCGAAAAATTAGGCTTTTTTGCTCAATTCTGTAGTTTCATCAGCCTGCTTGTAGATCAAAATGGGTTTTCCACCATCGGCAATCGTGGTCTCATCAATTACTACCTTGTGAACATTCTTCAAGGATGGCAAGTCATACATCACATCCATCAGAGAACCTTCCAGGATAGAACGTAAGCCACGAGCCCCGGTCTTGCGTGCAATGGCCTTTTTAGCAATGGCGGATAAAGCTGCAGGGCGAACTTCTAACTCCGAACCCTCCATTGTCAATAAAGCTTGATATTGTTTAACCAAGGCATTTTTTGGCTCTGTGAGGATCTGAATTAGAGCCGGCTCGTCTAGTTGCGCCAAGGTGGCTACAACCGGTAGACGACCAATCAACTCGGGAATCAGTCCAAATTTGATTAAATCCTCAGGCTCAACTTCGATCAAGAGGTCGCTGACGCCACGATCATCTTTGCCTGGTACGGTTGCATTAAAACCAATGCCAGTCTTGGCTGTTCGTTGCTGAATCACCTTTTCAAGACCATCAAATGCGCCACCGCAGATAAATAGGATATTGGTTGTATCGACTTGCAAGAAATCTTGATTGGGATGCTTGCGACCACCTTGGGGCGGTACTGAAGCCATCGTACCTTCAACCAGCTTCAGCAAAGCCTGTTGAACGCCTTCACCAGATACATCACGTGTAATCGATGGGTTATCTGACTTGCGAGAAATTTTATCAATCTCATCGATATAAACAATTCCACGCTGCGCTTTTTCTACGTTGTAGTCACACGCTTGAAGTAACTTTTGAATAATATTCTCAACGTCTTCGCCAACATAACCCGCCTCAGTCAGTGTCGTTGCATCAGCCATGACAAAAGGCACATCAAGCATGCGCGCTAAGGTTTGGGCTAGTAAAGTTTTACCAGAGCCAGTTGGCCCGATGAGTAAAATATTACTCTTGGCCAGCTCAACACCATCAACCATTGCCTTGGCAGGCGCCTTCGAACTTTTTTTGTCCGCACCCTTATCGCCAGCTTCTACTGGCTTACCATCTTTATCTAGCTTTTCTTTTTTGGTCTTTGGTAAATACTGTAGACGCTTGTAATGGTTATATACCGCTACTGCTAAAGTCTTCTTCGCATGATCTTGACCAATGACATACTGATCTAAATTCTCGCGTATCTGATGCGGTGTTGGCAATGATTCATCGCCATCCGCCTTAGGAAGTTTTAATAGCTCCTCTTGGATGATATCTGTGCATAAATCAATGCACTCATCACAGATAAACACTGCTGGTCCAGCGATGAGCTTTTTCACTTCATGCTGGCTCTTGCCGCAGAAAGAGCAATACAAAACTTTGTCTGTGCTGGTGGTGTTTTTAGTATCGCTCAAAATAGATTCTAGATATTAGTGCTTGATTAAGGACGCTTGTCGATCACTTTATCGATCAAGCCATATTCTTGAGCCTGCTCAGCAGACATAAAATTATCTCGATCAGTATCTTTAGCAATAGTTTCGATCGTTTGACCTGTGCGATCAGACAAGATCTTATTCAAGCGCTCACGCAGGTACAAAATTTCACGGGCTTGAATTTCAATATCAGAGGCCTGGCCACGTGCACCACCTAAGGGCTGATGAATCATCACGCGTGAGTTAGGCAATGCATAGCGCTTACCCTTCTCACCAGCACACAACAGGAATGCGCCCATACTAGCAGCCATACCCATGCATAAGGTACTCACATGCGGCTTGATAAATTGCATGGTGTCGTAGATTGCTAAACCAGCAGATACAGAGCCGCCAGGAGAGTTGATATATAAGGAAATTTCTTTATCTGGGTTTTCACTCTCAAGAAATAATAATTGTGCAATTACTAGGTTTGCAGTTTGATCATTAACTTCGCCAACTAAAAAAACGACACGCTCTCTCAGTAGTCGGGAGTAAATATCATAGGCCCTCTCACCTCGACCAGAGGTTTCAATCACCATTGGAACTAAACCCAAACCTTTGGGCTCTAGATGCTCAGACATAAAATGATTTTGGTTCATGTGGTCGGACCTTTTTAGTAAATACTGAACATTAGTTGAGCTTGCTCAGCTCTTCGAAAGTAAGGACTTTATCAATCACTTTAGCTTGTGAAGTGAAGTGTCTAATGACGTTATCTTCGAGAACCAAGTTCTCAATATCTTTGAGGCGGCTTGGGTTGCTATAGAACCAGCGAACTACTTCTTTTGGATCTTCGTAAGTAGCAGCTTGCTCCTCAATTTCAGCTTTGATTTGATCTGCGGTTGCCGCTAAATTCTGCTGCTTCACTAAGTCACTCAGAATCAAACCGAGACGCACACGCTTAAGGGCTTGCTCAGCAAACATCTCAGCAGGAATAGGTGCATCCTTAGCATTGGGAATACCACGTTGCATCAAGTCTTGGCGTGCAGACTCAACCAAACGCTCTTGTTCTTGAGCAACTAAGGACTTAGGTGTATCTAACTCGCAAATAGTATTAAGCTTTTCCATTACCTCGCCTTTTAACAAGGAGGTAATACGACGCTTTGTTTCACGATCTAGATTTTCTTTAACTTCTTCACGCATCTTAGCGACGCCACCTTCGGTAACACCTAGAGACAATGCAAATGCATCATCAACTACAGGCAGATGCGCCCAATTCACTGACTTAACAGTAATTGTGAAGTCAGCAGTTTTACCAGCAACATCTTTACCGTGGTAATCGGCTGGGAAGCTCAATGGAAATGTTTTACTCTCGCCCGCCTTGAGACCCAAAGTTGCTGCCTCAAATTCTGGGAGCATGCGGCCTTCACCAAGCACGTATTCAAAGTTTTCGGCTTTACCACCAGAAAACTCAACACCATCAATCTTGCCAACAAAGTCGATCACCACTTGATCGCCAGCTTGCGCTGCAGTATTGGCGCCGCCATCACCATGCTCACCGGCTTCGCCACGTGGATGGTAATGCACTTGCTGCTTGCGCATTACGTCTAAAGCGCGATCAATTTCTGCATCTGAAATAACAGTTGCGTACTTGGTTACTTCGGCTTTACTAAAGTCGCCAATTTTTACTTCTGGCAACACCTCAAAGTAAGCATCAAATACGATCTTGTCTGCATCCAACTCACTCTTAGGATCAAGACGGGGTTGACCAGCCAACAAGAGTTTTTCATTTTTAGCCAAGTCGTAAAATAGTTCTGAAGCTTTATCAAACTGAAGCTCAAAATCTACTTGCATGCCATATTGCTTTTCGACCATAGTCTTAGGCGCTTTGCCTGGACGGAAACCGGCTACCTTCATGGTTTTACCTAATTTGGCCAAACGGGCTTCTCTTGCCTTAGCCAAATCGGCACGAGCGAACTCTAAGGTCACTTTGCGGTCTAACTGACCTAAATTTTCTATCTGCACAGCCATTCTCGTCTCTTAATTGAAAATCAGAATATATGAAGCCCAAGCCAAGTAGCTATCTTGTGGTGCGAGGAGGGGGACTCGAACCCCCACACCATTGCTGGCGTCAGGACCTAAACCTGGTGCGTCTACCAATTTCGCCATCCTCGCGCGAATTCCGCAAACGCTACCGAGCTAGAACTTCACTCTAAAGACCGTAATTCTACAATGCTTAGCGGTTTTGGAGGATATTTAAGCCTTATAGAGCAAAGCTACAGCGTGAACAGCAATACCCTCGCCTCGGCCAAGGTGCCCCAAGCATTCGTTTGTTTTGGCTTTGAGGTTGACATGACTGGGTGTGACAGCTAAATCAGCCGCAATATTCCGGACCATATCCGGCAAAAAAGTGGCTAATTTGGGTTTTTGACAAATAATGGTTGCATCTACGTTACCTACCTGGAAACCCGCAGCCTGGACTTTTTGCAAGGCAGCTCTGAGCAAAATACGGCTATTCATATCCTTAAACTGAGGATCTGTGTCTGGGAAAAGCTGGCCAATATCATTTAGACCTGCAGCCCCAAGCAAAGCATCTGTCAGGGCATGCAGCAAAGCATCTGCATCAGAGTGACCCAGTAAGCCCTTGTCATTTGGAACATGAACGCCGCCCAAGATCAACTTGCGATCTGCAACTAAGGCATGAACGTCATACCCTTGACCGATTCGAAATTGGGGAATGTGAGAAGTGCTTGAGGTCATTTATTTGAGTACTTTTGTCTGATGAGTTTACTTAGTTGCAACCTGCAAAATAGATTGCATCAAATCCCAATCTGCAGGATGGGTTACTTTGAAGTTTGATGTTGAACCTTCCACTAAAAGTGGGCTCATACCAGCAAGCTCAATGGCGCTGGCCTCATCCGTGATATCAGCCTCCAAGCGAATGCCCTCCTCGATCGCGTCATGCAAGCGCTTTAGGCCAAACATTTGTGGTGTTTGGGCCTGCCAGAGATGTTCACGAGGAATAGTCTTTAATACTCGCGTGGGGGTGCCAGCAATTGCCGAGTTTGCCTCTGCCATTTTTAAGGTATCAGCCATGGGCATCGCCAATATTCCCCCATCACTTGTTTTCGCTATGGCTTTAATCAGTTTTTGAATGAGTGCTGAAGAAATGCCTGGGCGGGCAGCATCGTGCACCAAGACCCAATCATTTTCAGGAATACCCGCTTTCAGCATGGCGGCTAGGGTATTTCTGACAGTTTCTTGGCGGGTGGGGCCACCACTTGGAAGAAATTGGATTGAAGGGGATTTGACTGCAAGCGTACTTAAGATGGGATTGTCAATAAAACCCGGGCTCACACCCACCCAAATAGAAGCAATCTCCGGAGTAGCAATAAATGCCTCAAGGGCATAAGCCAGCATCGGCTTGCCAGCTAAGGACTGAAACTGCTTTGGCAAAGCGCCGCCAAGTCTTGATCCATTGCCAGCTGTAGGTAGCAAGGCGTGGCATTGGGGAAAAGAAGGGGGTGATTGAATTACTGCAGCCATACCTGATTCTATAATGAGCGCAGATGTCTGATGCATTAAAACTAGCACCCCCCATACCTGCACCGCGGGCTGGGCAGCGCTTTACCTTTTCCGGCCTAGTTGGCTCTGCAGATGCTGCCTTAATTGCCCAATCCGCCCTTTGCTATCGCTCAGATTTCTCGGTCATGGTGATTTTTTGTGCTCAAGCCCAAGAAGCGCAACGCCTTTTAGAGGAAATTCCTGCATTTGCGCCGCAGCTTAAAACACGCTTATTGCCCGATTGGGAGATTTTGCCGTATGACCATTTTTCGCCACATCAAGATTTAGTCTCAGAGCGCCTAGCAACCTTATATGAATTGCTCAATGGAAGCTGCGATATTGTTTTGGTGCCCATCACTACCGCGCTTCAAAGACTGGGGCCACCAAACTTTTTATCTGGTCATACCTTTTTCTTTAGACAGGGTGACAAGCTAAACGATACCGCCCTAAAATTACAGCTTCAACAAGCAGGCTACGATCCTGTTAGTGCTGTGATGCGTCCTGGTGAATATAGTATTCGCGGTGGCTTGATTGATCTGTTCCCGATGGGTTCTAGCCTGCCCTATCGCCTCGACCTCTTTGGTGATGAGATTGAACAAATCAGAGCTTTTGATCCGGATACCCAGCGTAGCCTATATCCCGTTAAAGAGGTTCGCCTATTGCCAGGTCATGAGTTTCCATTTGATGATGCTTCCCGCATTGCCTTCCGCAGTAGATGGCGAGAAGTGTTTGAGGGTGATCCAACACGTTGCTCCATCTATAAAGATGCCAACCTAGGGATTCCGAGTGCTGGTATTGAATCCTACCTACCGCTCTTTTTTGAAGAGTCATCTACCGTTTTTGATTATTTCCCACGATCAGGTGATCCGGTGTGGATTGTCAGTAGCGGCGATATTGAAGAGTCAATTAAAAGTTTTTGGAAAGATACAGTTTCGAGGTATGAATTCTTAAAGCATGATCTTGATCGCCCTATCCTCCCCCCATCTGAGCTATTTCTCGATGTAGATCAATTTTTCACTGCAGCTAAGCCAAATGCTCGATTGGTATTTAATAAGGAAGCGAATAAAGATGCAAAAGAGACATCACCATTTTTAGCTGTTCCGGATCTCGCTGTGCATCGACGAGATGCGGACCCTATTAATCGACTACGCTCACTAGTTGCACAAGAAAAAATTCGGGTACTCATTTGTAGCGATACAAATGGTCGTAAAGAATCTATCCGCCAGTTATTTGAAGAGAGTAATTCGGCTTCGGGACAAAATGGTAGGCCACTCTTCGCCCTCAAGCCTGAGAGCTTTGAAGGCGTTGCTGACTTTATTAAGAGCGATGCACTTTTTGGCCTAGTCACAGCCCAACTCTTTAATGGCTTTACCTGGACTTCTGAAAACCTCATCGTAGTTACCGAAGCTGAGCTCTTTACTACAACCGCACGTCAACGACGTAAAGGCAAAGAGAGCGAGAGTGTCGATCCGGACATGTTGTTCAAGGATCTGTCAGAGCTCAAAATTGGCGATCCAGTCGTGCATTCAGACCATGGTATTGGACGCTACCAAGGTCTAGTACTGCTCAATTTAGCCCAAGGCAAAGATGAACCTATTTTTGAAGAATTCTTGCACTTGGTCTACGCTAAGGAGGCCACTCTTTACGTGCCTGTTCAGCAACTACAAATGGTTACACGCTATGCAGGCTCTGATCCCGACTCTGCACCATTGCATCAGCTAGGTTCTGGACAGTGGGATAAGGCCAAGCGCAAGGCAGCCCAGCAGATTCGAGACACAGCAGCTGAGTTACTAAGTTTGTATGCAGCAAGAGCCATTCGTAAAGGTCATGCCTTTGAATTCTCAGCACATGATTACGCTGCATTTGCAGAAAGCTTTGGCTTTGAGGAAACACCAGATCAAGCCAATGCGATTGCTGCTGTCATTGGCGATATGACCAGTGGCACACCGATGGATCGCCTCGTGTGTGGTGATGTCGGTTTTGGCAAGACTGAGGTTGCCCTACGCGCTAGCTTTGTCGCTGTAATGGGTGGAAAACAGGTGGCCATCCTAGCCCCAACCACCCTGCTAGCCGAACAACATGTAGCTACCTGGAAAGATCGCTTTGCAGATTGGCCCGTTCGGATTGTTGAACTTTCTCGCTTTAAAACTACCAAAGAAATCAATGCTGCTCTTGAAGCAATTGCCAAAGGGGATGCCGACATCATTATCGGCACGCATAAGCTTCTCTCTAAAGAAACTCAGTTTGCTAACTTAGGTTTAGTAATAGTGGATGAAGAGCACCGCTTTGGTGTTCGTCAAAAGGATGCACTCAAAGCCTTACGCGCTGAGGTAGATATTTTGACTTTAACTGCTACACCGATCCCAAGAACCCTGGGGATGGCCATGGAAGGATTGCGTGAGTTCTCCATCATTGCTACGGCACCTCAAAAGCGTTTAGCGATTAAAACGTTTGTGAGACGTGAGGGAGATAGCATTATTCGCGAGGCAGTTCTTCGTGAGATTAAACGGGGTGGACAAGTCTACTTCCTGCACAACGAAGTAGAAACAATTCAAAATCGCAAGCATGCTTTACAAGAACTCATTCCTGAGGCAAGTATCAGCGTAGCTCATGGACAAATGCATGAACGTGAGCTGGAATCGGTTATGCGAGAGTTTGTGACCCAACGCACCAATATTTTGTTATGTACCACCATTATTGAAACTGGTATTGATGTGCCTACAGCCAATACCATCATCATGCATCGTGCGGATAAATTTGGGCTGGCACAACTACATCAGTTACGTGGTCGCGTTGGACGCTCACACCATCAGGCATATGCCTATTTACTGGTGCCAGATCCTGAGGCACTCAGCAAACAAGCGCAACTGCGTTTAAATGCGATTCAAGCAATGGAAGAATTGGGTTCGGGATTCTATTTAGCTATGCATGATTTAGAAATTCGTGGGGCTGGTGAAGTACTAGGTGACAAACAGTCTGGCGAAATTCATGAGATTGGCTTTCAGCTTTACACCGAGATGCTCAATCGCGCCGTCAAATCATTGCGTAGCGGCAAAGAGCCAGACCTTCTATCTCCTCTGCAAGCAACAACTGATGTTAATTTGGGCGTCCCTGCTCTATTGCCAAATGATTACTGCCCAGATGTCCATGAGCGACTCTCAATCTACAAGCGTTTTGCCGGAACGAATGATTTTTCAGAATTAATGGGATTGCGAGAAGAAATGGTAGATCGCTTTGGTGATCTGCCTGATCAGGCAAAGTCATTTTATGAGACCCATCGCTTGCGTCTAGAGATGTCCGGCTTTGGTATTAAAAAAATTGATGCCACTCCGACATCGATTCAGATTCAGTTTATTCCGAATCCACCCATTGATCCAATGAAGATTATTAAGCTGATCCAGTCTTCAAAGTTCATTCAACTTAATGGACAGGATAAGCTGAAGATTCTTCCCCAAAAAGATAAGGATTTTGAGAAACTAGAGCAACGACTAGACCATATTCGCAAAATCTTGAGAAGTCTTAATGAATCCGCCATGCTCAACACTGTTCAAGCCAATTAATCCTATTTCTCACTAACCATGTCAGATCTCCTTACTCTAATAGCACTTGCTAACACGCCAATTCCTGCGCAGTTAAATGCAGCATTAATTAAGCATGCAAAAGTCTTAGGTGTTGAATTGAGCAATCTTAATAAATCAGTTTCGTACCCGAAATATTGCACTGCCCGCTGGACTGCCCCAGTAGACTTAATGCCCGAAGCAAGAGTAGCTATGCGAGAGATCGCAGCTGCACATGATGCTGATTTGGCTTTTCTTTCTCCAGGTTTTCAATCAAATGCAGTTCAGCTATTGGCTATGGATATGGATTCCACTCTCATCAATATTGAATGTATTGATGAGATTGCAGACTTCTCGGGTAAAAAAGCGGCAGTCTCTGAAATTACAGAAGCCACTATGCGAGGTGAAATCAAAGATTTTAAAGAAAGCTTACGTCGACGCGTAGCCCTTTTGGCTGGTGTACCAGCGAGTGTCTTAGAGTCTGTTTATCAAGAGCGACTTCGGCCCAACCCAGGCGCCTCTGAATTGCTCTCTTTTGCCCATCAGCGTGGACTCTACACCTTGCTGGTTTCTGGTGGTTTTAC
This sequence comes from Burkholderiaceae bacterium, assembly GCA_947452535.1. GTDB lineage: Bacteria > Pseudomonadota > Gammaproteobacteria > Burkholderiales > Burkholderiaceae > Polynucleobacter. The sequence goes on from CANGCM010000040.1 coordinate 9,175, forward strand.
CTTCTTTACTAACAAGTTGCAGCAAGAGCTAGGCTTTAAGCAAGCGCAGGCAAATACCCTTGAAATTATTGACGGCAAACTCACGGGTAAGGTGATTGGCGAAATTGTAGATGGAGCCGCTAAAGCCGCTTATCTTGATGGTGCCTGCGCCCTGCTCGATTGCCACAAAAAAAATGCCATCACCATGGGAGACGGATCCAACGACTTAGCAATGATGACTGGTTCCGGATTGAGCATTGCCTATAGAGCAAAGCCCATCGTTAAAGAAAAAGCCGACGCGGCTTTTGACCGAGTCGGCTTGGATGCTGTCTTAGCTCTGATCGCTTAATACTCCGTAAGCAAATTGAGCGGTATTGCTTGCCTCTTATAGGCGCTCGAAAATAGTGGCAATACCTTGTCCACCACCAATACACATTGTGACCAAAGCATATTTACCCTGAACACGATGTAGCTCATGGATGGCCTTGGTAGCAATTGCTGCCCCAGAGCATCCAATCGGGTGGCCCAATGCAATTGCACCGCCGTTCACGTTAGTCTTGGCTGGATCCAGACCCAAGCCTTTAGTAACGGCTAAAGCTTGTGCGGCAAAAGCTTCATTAGACTCAATCACATCGATTTGATCTAGTTTCAGACCGGCGCGCTCAAGTGCAATCTTGCTTGCCGGAATGGGGCCTTCACCCATGATGTGGTTGGGTACGCCAGCAATAGCGTAAGAAACTAAACGGGCCAATGGCTTATGACCCGCTTTCTTAGCAGCTTGTGCATCTGCCAGTACAAAGAATGCAGCTCCATCATTAATGCCAGATGCATTACCTGCAGTAACACTACCACCCTCTTTTTTGAAGACCGCTTTCATCTTCGCCAAGGTTTCCATCGTAGTTTCAGGCTTGCAATGCTCATCAGTATCAAACACAATATCGCCCTTACGAGTTTTAATGGTGATTGGAACGATTTGAGACTTGAAGCGACCTTCTTTGATGGCATGGGCCGCGCGACGATGAGATTCAACAGCAAAAGCATCTTGCTCTTCGCGCGTGAGCTTCCATTTTTCAACCAAGTTCTCAGCTGTTACACCCATATGGCCAACACCAAAGGGATCAGTTAAAACAGAAACCATGAGGTCAACCATTTTGGCATCACCCATACGTGCGCCACTGCGCATTGCTGGTGAACCATACATACCACGTGACATCACCTCTACACCACCACCAACTCCGTAATCGCAGTCGCCCAACATGATGGCTTGAGCGGTCGTTACGATTGCTTGAAGGCCAGAACTGCACAAACGGTTCAAGCCCATTGCTACAGACTCCATTGGCAGACCAGCTTGAATAGAAGCTACGCGAGCAACATAGGCATAACGGCTGTCTGTGGGGATCGTATTACCAACAGTAACGTAATTAATTAATGCAGGATCAACTCCAGAGCGGGCCACTGCCTCTTTCATCACAATGCCGCCGAGCTCACTGGGCTCTAAGCTGCTGAGAGACCCTCCAAAACCACCAATTGCTGAACGTACTGCGCTTAATACAACGACATCACGAATCATATCCATCTCCTTAGCAATGCCTGATGAGGCAAGTTAATAGCCCAAACTCCGAGCATAAATTCTATTTTCATTCAAATAATCAAGTTTCTGCAATCAGGTCATGACCTTGGGAGCTAATGACTGTTGCCTTAATGATTTCCCCGGCACGGTATCTCTTTGATGGCTTGCTTGCAGGCAAAACCCGCACCAAACCATCAATTTCAGGGGCATCGCCAGTAGTGCGGCCAATACCACCCGATTCGTCGACCTTATCGATCAGAACCTGAATGCGTTTACCAATTTTTTTGGTCAGTCGCTTGATCGATATTTCTTCAGCCTTGGCCATGAAACGCGCACGGCGTTCCTCCCGAATCGCTTCTGGTACTGGGTCATCTAAGAGATTTGCAGTTGCACCATCGACGGGTGAGTATGCGAAACAACCTGCGCGATCAATTTGAGCTTCGTCAAGAAAATCCAAAAGATATTGAAACTCAGCTTCAGTCTCGCCCGGAAAGCCAGCAATAAAGGTGCTTCGAATAATCAAATCCGGACATGCTTCACGCCAGACCTGAATGCGCTCGAGATTCTTTTCACCGCTAGCTGGTCGCTTCATGCGCTTGAGAACATCGGGATGTGCATGTTGCAAAGGGATGTCCAAATAGGGCAACACGCCGAACCCATGATCAGAGAACTCTGCCATCAGTGGCAAGATGTCATCGACATGTGGATAGGGATAAACATAATGAAGGCGAACCCAGGCTTGGTGCTCTCTAGCAATTTGATTCAAGGCATTCACTAAATCAAACATCCGTGTCTTAACAGGCTTACCATCCCAAAATCCGGTTCGATATTGAATGTCAACACCGTAAGCACTAGTATCTTGTGAAACAACTAGCAATTCCTTAACGCCCGACTCAAATAATCGTTTGGCCTCGAGTAAGACCTCTCCAATCGGGCGAGAGACTAGATCGCCACGCATGCTCGGGATAATGCAGAAAGTGCAGCGATGGTTGCAACCTTCAGATATCTTGAGATAGGCGTAGTGCTTGGGCGTGAGTTTCACACCAATCGGCGGCAGCAAATCCGTAAAAGGATCATGCGGTTTGGGTAAGTGCAGGTGAATGGCCTGCATCACTTCTGCGGTCGCATGTGGACCAGTAACAGCTAGCACTTTAGGGTGAATACTTTGAATGAGATCGCTACCATCGGCGTTTTTACGAGCGCCTAGACAGCCCGTCACAATAACCTTGCCATTGGCAGAGAGAGCCTCACCGATCGCGGCTAGACTCTCCTCAACTGCGGAATCTATAAAGCCGCAAGTATTGACAACAACCAGATCGGCACCAGAGTAATCCTTGGCTGTCTCGTAGCCTTCGGCACTCAACTGCGTCAGAATCAATTCAGAATCAACTAATGCCTTAGGACAGCCCAAGGAAACAAAACCTACTTTTCCAGCCACAGCTATTCTTTTTCTGTGGTGTTGGCTTGCGCAGGGAATGGGAAGCCACTAAATATAGATGGCGAGTTTTGCATTTGCTCCTGCATCTTTACAAATAAATCTTTACTTTGCTCCATGTAATTACCCATTAAGCCCTGCATCATGGGATTTTGAAGATTGAGCATTTTGGCCCATGCTTCTGGAGTGCTACCAGTACCCAAGCCCTGAGTCTGATCTCCCAACTTGCTATGGATATCGACAAAGGATTGCATCGTATTTTCTAGATAGCTACCCATCAGTCCCTGCATGGAGTTTCCGTAGAAACGAATAATCTGAGAAAGCATCTGAGAAGAGAATACAGGTGCACCGCCAGCCTCTTCTTCCAAAATAATCTGCAGCAAAATATTGCGCGTCAGATCATCATCAGTCTTTGCATCAACCACGCTAAATGCATCGCCAGCCATCACTAAATTTTTGATATCAACCAGCGTGACATAGGCGCTC
>CANGCM010000041.1 GCA_947452535.1 Burkholderiaceae bacterium
AGCTCGGTCACTATTGAATGATCAAATTCAATGATGCTAAAACCTCTCTGACCATTCTCCGCAGCCAATCCCTCTACCTGTAAGCGAGCTAAAGCCTCACGAATTGGTGTGCGTGACAGGCCAAGCATTTCTGCCAGCTCAGTTTCACGTAACCTATCACCACTTCGAAAGCGACGTTGACGAATCGCCTTACGTATTGCCTGGTAAGCCTTTTCTCCTAATGACATTGCATCATCACCGCCTGAGCGTTTTTGCAAGGTGAGATTTTTCTTCATTTGGGCTTGGAAATTCCGAAATAAGCAATCAACTAGCTAACGCAGACTTACCTGCAGAAGTACCTGCAACACGCCCAAATATTGAACCAGAAACTAACCCCGTTCCGCTTGGATAATTAAAGTAGAAAATTCCACCTAACATCTCACCGGCGCAATAAAGACCTTGAATTGGTTTTAGGTGAACGTCAAGCACTTGCCCAGTATCCGCAACCGTCCTTAAACCACCAAAAGTAAAGGTAATTCCACAAGTTGTTTGATAAGCCTCATAAGGAGGCGCATCTAAAGCCTGGGCCCAATTGGATTTAGGTGGACTGATATCAACTGTTCCGCGACCATCCAGAACCGTATGATTAAAGGGTACGTCGGCCTTAATGCTTGCATTGTATGCGCGAGCTGTTTTTACAAACTCTTCAGCATTCACACCCTCTAATTTTTCCGATAACTCTTCCAGAGTGTTGGCGCTAACTTTTGTGACGAATTTAATACGATACTCGTTACGCAAAAGATCCTTTACCTTTGAGTCAAACACTTGCCAAGCAAATTGACCTGTTTGCTTCAATACTTCTCCGCCGTATTTTGCATAAGTAAAGGAGTGGAAATCGGCCCCTTCATCAACAAAACGACGACCTTCGGCATTAATTAAAAGACCAAAGATATAGCTGTGCTTCTGAAATTTATCTCCCACACTAACATCACCATACTCTGGAGCATTTCTATCCCAGCCGGTAGCATGACAGCCAGACCAATTACCATAAGGAGCTGCGCCAATATCAAGAGCCATTTTTAAGCCATCTCCTTGATTAAAGCGACTTCCGCGCACCTTAGCTAATTCCCAGCCATGCCCTAAATATTTAGTCCGCATCTCTGGGTTGGCCTCAAAGCCACCACAGGCCAAAACTACAGACTTAGCGTGATATTGAATTACTTGACCTTCGTGATGTGCATTAACACCAACAACATTGCAGCCATTCATTATTAGTGAAACGACTCTGGTGTCATACACCACATCAATCCCTGCCTTTTTAATCGATATATCCAAGAAGTCCACCAAACCAGCACCACCACCAGAAACTTCAATTGGTAGACGGCCAAAAAATTTACGGCGTCCATCAACAACTGCAGACTGTCGACCAAAATTTGGCACAAAACGTACGCCCTTCCCGCGCAACCAAATCATTGTTTCAAGACTACGTCGCACTAAGATTTCAGATAAATCTGGATCTGTACGAAATTGGGTTAAACGAAATAGGTCATCAAAAAATTCATCTGTAGTGTTGGTGCCAAAGTCAGTTTCTGCCAACTCCTTCTCGGTAATATCCGTTACCTTCATCAAATCATCTACTGAATCGTAGGCAAAACGCATCACGCCACCAGCAAATCGACTGTTACCGCCATGATCATCTTTTGGCGCAGCCTCAATTACTAACACCTTCGCACCAACATCTTTGGCCGCTAAAGCTGAGCATAAAGCTGCATTCCCTTTGCCCACCACAATCACATCATATTGATTACCCATGATTCTCTCCTAGAATTGAATTAATTTGTTTTAAATAGTTTGGTTAATTGACGCATATCTTTTAAGGCTGCGAGATCTTCAATCATTTGACAGGCTTGCTTAGCTGAGTCTGCAGCAATAATGTCATTGGTACACAGTTCAAATTTTTTCTTCAAACGATCAGCCGGTAATGGATTATTAGAGGTTCTACCTAAGGCCTCCTGTATCTTTGCGGAAAAGACTTGGCCCGCATGAAGATGAACTCGTACCTCTCCACCAAAGTGATTCGTAGGGGAAAATTGCGTATCGTCATAAGGACGGGCATCAATCTTTTTCATTAAGTCTCTTACTGCAGAATCAGCGTACTTTTTATCCTCAAAATGCTCAAGCGAAACGCACCCCTCAAGCAAAGCACGAGCCACCACATATTGCACGCTAAATTTCGCATCTAATTCACTATTAGGGTTTGGACGATTTGTATGTTGCAGGCGACGCTCATGTATCCAAACTTCGACCCGCTTGATGTCATGAGATTGAATAGAGTGTTCAAGGGCAATGCTAATTGCGCAGTCAATGGCTGGATGAGTGCTACCACAACACGGATATTGCTTAATTGCAATTCCGGGTTTAACGATATCAAATGGCTTGGCCCATGCACTAATACCTTTCTCAATATCGTAGTTGCCAGAACCGTTATAGACCTCTAAAAAACCCTGTGGGTGCTCAAATACATTGTTTACATTCGCGGTATATCCTGCTTTAGCGAGCTTGGCTGCCAATAGACCTTCACGGGCGCAACGGCCAATATGCATAGGCTTTGTCATGCTTCCAAAATTTGCCTTAATACCAGAAGCACCTGAAGCCGCCAAAGCTAAGGCAACCTTCATTTGATGCTCGTTCAGCTTTAACAAATGGGCGCAGGCTGCTGCAGCACCAAATACACCTAAGGTTGAGGTTGGATGCCAGCCCTTGGTGTAGTGATGGAAATTCACCATCATCGCTATTTTAGTTTCTACCTCAAAACCTGCTACGTAAGCTGCGATAAAATCTTTACCGCTGACAATGGCCTCATCAGATAAAGCGAATAATGCCGGCAAAATAGGAACAGAGGGGTGGCCACCCATCGTGTTATTGCAATCATCGAAATCTAAGGCATGCGAAGCTGTGCCGTTTATAAAAGCTGCGTCCAAGGCGGAGCAAGTTAGACTATTTCCGAAAATGACAGATTGCCCTACTGAGCCCTCAAGCACTCCTGACAAAATCTCTGCGCAAGGCTCTCTAGAACCAGCTAATGTGACGCCGACAGTATCTAATATGCCAACTTTAGCCCAATGGATGACATCCAAGTCAAGTTGATCAAAGCTCAATGCCGACAATTTGGAGGCAAAAAATTCTGCCACATTAGTATTATTCACTTTAGATAACTCCGTCTTCATACTGTTATCTGCAAATCTTTAATCACTTTTCGCCATTTGAATACTTCCGAGCGAATAAATTGAGTAAATTCCTGCGGAGTGCTGCCAACAGCAACAGCCCCATCAATGGCTAAACGCTCAGCCATCGCTGGTGTTTTCAAAATCTTCGCCATTTCCTTATTAAGCTTATTGATAATTGGCGCAGGCACTCCAGCTGGTGCCGTAACGCCATACCATCCCGTAATTTCATAACCCTTCACGCCTGCCTCTTGCATCGTAGGCACATTTGGCAATGAAGATGAGCGTTGTGTGGTTGTTACTGCTATCGCATTTAAGCGACCGGTCTCGATGTGTCCGTGAGACTGAAGAATAGTAGAAAACAACATATCAATTTGTCCGCTAATGACATCATTCATTGCTAATGAACCGCCTTTATATGGCACATGCATTACATTCGTATTGCTGAGTAGACCGAATAAACCCCCGGCGAGGTGACTGAAACCGCCAACACCAGATGATCCGTAGGTTAATGTCTTACCAGTACTTTTTGAATAGGCCATTAATTCAGCAACGCTTTTCACTGGCAAAGCAGGATTAATCACCAAGACATAGGGCTGTGAGGTGGCTTGGGTAATGGGCGCTAAATCTTTTAAAAGATCATAGGGCTGCTTGCTTTGCAAGGTTACATTAACCGAATGACTTGATGAAATCATTGTCAGCGTATATCCATCTGGGGCTGAGCGTACTGCAGTCTCAACTGCGATCGTGCCATTTGCCCCCGGCTTATTTTCTACAACAACAGGCTGCCCCCATACCTCCGTTAACTTCTGCGCTATTGCCCTAGCAGTGATATCCACTCCCCCTGCTGGTGCAAATGGACAAAGCAAGCGGATTGGTTTATTTGGATATGTATCAGCAATCTTTTGGGCCCATGCCTTAGGTAATAAGCTCGATAAAAAACTCGCTCCAATTAAGAAGGCAAATTTACGTCTATAAAAGTTCATATCGATGCCTTATCAAGTGAGGATTCAAGATCGGGTAAGTCTCGGAGGGTTTTTAAATTCTGTAAGTCATTTAATGCATTCCACCATTTAGATTGCGTTGGGCTGGAACATGCACTGGTTAGCTGAAAAAAACGCTCTTGCAATTGAACGCCATTAAGAGGTTTATTTGGAGAGCCCGAGAATTCATCTGCCCAACGCTCATAGACCACTCCCGACTTTAAGGTAACCTTCAATAAGGATGACCATGCTGAATTTTTGTGCCCACCCTGATTCGATAAAGAGAAATTCATATCTCGACAGGTTTGGCGTACCAATGCATCGCGGAGAACTTCATCATTCATATTTTCTGGCTGATACGGGTCATGATGTAAAGCCCAAGCAACGCAAAATGGCGTACTGTATTGAGCTTGCTTGACATCATTTGGTTCGCGAATAATATGATGACTTAATACTTTTTCAGATACTTCGACGTCGATCCGAGCTACGTGTTGATGAGTAAATCCATGCTCCCCCATCAAAAATCTTAATGACTCAATTGGGGTGTGGGCAGTGACATGACATGGAAAGGCTTTAATACATATCTTTGAGGTTTCCCATGAAGAGCCTAGATTGGAAGTCAATAATTCAGAATTGGCTTGGGCGCAATAGGACTCTAAAAACCCAAATTGACCTTCTAAAATGGATTCGGGACCATCCAAACCTTCTTTTGCTAACTTAGCAGCTACAACACCAGCCTCAGCGGCTCTACCTAGATGCAGTCGTTTGACTCCTGAACCATTCCTCGCTTTAGTAAAAGCAAGTAGGCCGGCAGACATAGAGCCAGCAATACCAAGGGCAGACACCATTTGTTCCTGATTCAAACCCAGTAGCACTCCAGTAGCAACAGCACTACCATAGGGTCCGGTTAAACCTGGCGCATGAAAACCCATCTTTTCACTAGTATGTAAAGAAGCTGCTCCAATTCGAAACATCACCTCACAAGCAGCGATCACCGCCTTTAATAAATCAGCGCCACTAGCATTACATTCCTCGGCCACAGCCCAGGCTGGTGCGAAAACCGTTGCCCCTGGGTGAACGCCTGCGCCAGGCTTACGAAGGCTATCTTGCTCAAATGCATGAGTAAATGACCCATTGCAAAGTGCGGCTTGCGCTGCTGATAAGCGCACATTGCTGCCCCCAAAAAGCCGTGAAGCCCCAGTACCGCCAGAAGTTTTTACATAGCGGGCTATAGCTTGACTCCAGGCAAATCGACTTCCATAGCTAGCAACCCCAACGGTGTCAATTGCCAATGATTTTGCTGCGTGCAAAACTTCTGACGGCGCCGAATCTAAGCTGAAATTAATTGCAAATTTTGCTAAGGTTTCGGAGGCGTACATATTAAAGTTTTACCTATTAGAGGGTCATGAGCGTTGTTAACTTCTTTGCATCATCTAATTTTTCAAGGTTCAAGATCGCATCACATAATTCTTCTGCTTGAGATTTTGGTAAAGCCTTGGTCGCCAAAAACATAAACTTATTAACAATATCTGCTTCACTCGCAAAATTATGTTCACTGCCCCGACCTGACTCAACAGTTGTTTTCAAGATAGCTCCATCGTTTAGCTCAACTTGAACATGGACCTTATGACGATATTTAGAGCCCTGCTTTGTGATTGCATCATCATGCTGTACACGTACCTTCTTTGCCAACGCCATGCGTGTTGGATCTGTAACCAGTTCCTCGCTAAATTGATCAACGAAGCAATCGCCCTCAAGAAGAAAGGTAGCAACGCAATAGGGAAGATTCAACTGTGCCGATGTCAGCCCTTGTGGAACATAGGCCCAACCCACATGATCCATCGTAACCTGTGAACCACTCACCAAGATTTCTTTAATATCATTGGGGCCAAAAGGACGTTGCTCTTGCAATAAGCGAAGACCATCTAAAGTGGTATGGTTGCTGCCGACACAGGAGTAAAACTTTAGTGCAATTCCCATAGTTTGCCAAACCGTACCGAATCCAGCAGTGAGTTGCTCCAAATCAAAACGGTCATTCGACCTTGAGAAGGTAGTGCAATATCCGCCATATTCACTTTCGAGCACATTTTCGATTCCTGTAAAACCATTTTTTGCTAAAAGTGCACCATATAAGCCGCTTTGAGCAGCACGCCCAGTATGCATACGCTTGACCATTGATCCATATTGAGCAGCCATCAAGCCAGAAGCTTGTGTACCAGCGATGCCTAAGGCATGAACAGTTTTGTGAACATCTAGATTCAAACCTCGGGCAGCGCCAGCAGCAGAAGAGAAAACACCCAGGGTTGCGCCAGAATGCCAGCCTTGGGCAATATGCTCTTGGCCCATACAGATACCTACCCTTGGCCCAATTTCGTAACCGGCCACGGCTGAGGTTAAAAATTCAATACCATTCATCGATCGATGGGTCTCTGCTATACCCATCAAACCAGGTAATACTACTGCCCCAACGTGCATCACTCCCTGCCTATGCACGTCATCTAATTCAAAGCTGTGGATTTGGGTACCATTCACCAATACCGCATGCGGCAATGAAAGCTTCTTTTTAGTACCCCAAATTGCAGAAGAATTAGAGGCATCTACTTCTGCTAATGTCTCCTGAAGAATGCGTGTCCACTCTAACTTTTGGCCATACAAACTTGAACCCAATGAATCTAATATCAGCAGCTTAATACGCTGAATGACATCAATGGGAATATCTTTAAATTGCAAACCGCTAACGAATTGTGCAATTCCTTTAGTGTATGGATTATCTCGTCCTGAATGCGCCATCTATTTCCCCAGTCCTGCAATGTTTTAAAGATATACAACTGTATACAATAGTATATCTTACAAAAAAACTGCTAAATCAGCAGTTTTAAGGGAAATATAAGCTAAAAATCAAAGATTTCTGAGATATTCGGTAACGCACCAATTAAGCCTAGCAGAGTAAGGGATTAAAGTATTAATTAATCTGAAGTTGACCAGCTTTAATTAACTTGCCGATGCGCGCATATTCAAGACGAATGTATTTAGCAAAATCTTGTGCAGTGCCACCAATAACTTCAGCACCCTCTGCAATCAGGGATTCTTTAACTTTGGCTTGATTAAGTGCTTTAGCGGCATCCTGGTTTAACCGTTGAATAATGAGATCGGGAGTTCCAGCCGGCACCAACAAGCCATACCATGAACCTGCCTCATACCCAGGTAATCCAGACTCGGCTAATGTTGGGGTATTAGGCAAAAGTGGGGAGCGTTTCGAGCTAGTAACAGCAAGAGCGCGAAGTCTGCCAGCTTGAATATGCGGAGTAATCGCCACCGTACTACTAAACATCAACTGGACTTGGCCAGACAAGAGATCTGTTAAAGCTGGGGCTAACCCCTTATATGGGACATGCGTTAATTCAACGTCAGCCATAGATTCATAGATCACCGTGGCAATTTGAGCTGAACTACCATTTCCATTAGAAGCATAATTTAACTTTCTAGGATTTTGCTTGGCAAAGGCAGTCATCTCTTGAATGGTCTTGAATTGGGATGCAGCATTAACGGCCACCACCGATGGTGCCGTAGCAAGCAAAATAATGGGTGCAAAATCCTTAATGGGATCGTAAGGAATCTTTGCCATGACCTGAGGATTTACCGCAAGACTGCCAACGCCGCCTAAAAAAATCGTATACCCATCTGCCGTGGCTTTGGCGGCTAGGTCGGCCCCCAATGCTCCACCAGCGCCAGGCTTATTTTCAACAATCACAGCCTGGCCAAGCGATTGGCTCATCTGCTGAGCAACTGCGCGCGCGACAGTGTCATTGCCGCCCCCAGGGGCAAAAGGAACAATCAAGCGAATACTTTTACTTGGATAAATTTGGGCATAAGCCATATTGGATATGCCCTGAAATACAAATAAGGCTAAGAGTATTGTTTTCATGAGGCGTTGAAAATAATGTCGTTTCATCTCTTCTCGCATTCTGCGCAACTCGCTTACCCAAATGAATATGGATTAAGCATTGATAATACCTCCATCAGCAGACTGATATTGACCACCCCCAGCACAACAAAAGACATCCCCATGAAATATTGAACTCTACTTATCTTTTGGCCAAAACCAGCCTATGGACTAAAATTCAAGCTCTTGAGCGACTACTTTTAGACGCTAACCTTACAACATGGAAAACTCTCCCTACAAAATGAGTATTACTCCCTCAATTTTCCGCACACATATCTGCCACCAAACATACTCAATTCTGTTGACGCTGGCAATGTCACTTCAATTGATAGGGATCAGCACTGGTAACGCACAACCCGCATCAAGCTATCCAGATAAACCCATTCGATTTGTCGTGCCCTTTCCTCCAGGTGGTCCGGCAGATATTCAATCGCGCATCATTGGGCAAAAACTGAGCTTGCGATGGAAACAAGCAGTTATCATCGATAACAAACCCGGTGCCGGAGGCAGTATTGGCACCGAACTTGTTTCCCGAGCGCCAGCCGATGGATATACCTTGCTGTATACAACATCGGGGCCTATTAGCGTTAATCCAAGCATGAGCAATTCCTCATTTGACTCTCTTCGCGACTTAGCCCCGGTCAGCTTGACCTCGACTCTATCGAGCGTCATGGTAGTTAATGCGTCATCCAATATTAAGACAGTAGCCGAACTCATCAGTTACGCTAAAGCAAACCCCGGCAAATTAAATTATGCAAGCTCTGGCAATGGCAGCACCAGTCATCTAGCCATGGAGCAATTTAATCGCATGGCCGGAGTCAAGATTACTCGGATTCCTTATAAGGGAGCCACACCAGCATTGAATGATTTATTAGGTGGAAATGTACAGGTCATGCTGATGGGGCTCACTACCGTCTTGCCGTTCATGAACGCCGGGAAACTTACCCCACTAGGAGTATCTAGCTCAAAACCTTCCCCACAAGCTCCATCCGTACCCACAATTGCTTCTTATGGACTTACAGGCTTTGAAGCAAGTAACTGGTTGGGTGTGTTTGCGCCGCCTAATACGCCTGAATCGATTGTCAAAAAAATTAATCTGGAGATTTACGCGATCATGCAACTTCCAGACGTAAAGGAAAAGTTTTTTAAAGAGGGCTTTGAATCATTGCCAAATAAAAATCCGGCACAAGTGAGAGATTTCCTGCAACAGGACATTGCTAAATGGTCGACTGTTGTTAAAGAAGCTAACATCACAGCCGAGTGATATAAAAAATAAATAAGGAGACGATTTTGAGCAATACCACCAAATTAATTCACGCATGCCTTCATGAGCTCCCAAAATCCATTGGCCAAGCCGAAATGGATGTTGCCAGTAAGTGCTTAGTAGATAGCCTTGCGACCGCACTGTCAGCATACGGCGAAGAGCCCATCGAGCTCTTACGCTCACTCAATATTGAAAATTCTAGCAATGGCTCAAGTACTGTCATTGGGTATGGCGATAAATCAAGGCCATCTGATGTAGCACTAGTAAACGGGACCATGATCAGCTTGCAATTATTTGATGACAACCAAGCTGAAATGCGTGGCCACCCTTCTGGACCGCTCCTGCCAGCAGTACTAGCACTCGCAGAATTAAAAGATCTGAGCATTGAAGAGGCGCTTAAAGCATTTGTAATTGGTTATGAAATGGAGTGCCGTCTAGGAACTATTATTAATCCGTCCCATTACGAAATTGGTTTTCATGCAACCTGTACCCAGGGTACCTTAGCAGCAGTTGTTGCCAGTAGCATCATCCTCAAATTATCAGATGATCAAATGGCTCATGCTTTAGGAATAGCCGGCTCACTCATGGGAGGTATTCGTCGAAACTTTGGCACTATGACTATGTCAATGCACAGCGGCATTGCTTCAAGTAACGGTATACGCGCTGCTCAATTGGCTGAAAAAGGTTTTACTGGCGATCCAGAAATTTTTGACGGCGCCATGAGTTTGGGTGATGTTTTTTCTAGAGAATGGAACTCAGAACTCTTAGCCAAAAATCTTGACCTTTGGGGAAAGCCTTTCATGATTGTTTCTCCAGGGGCAACATTTAAGCTCTATCCATGTGGCCGCCCGCCCCTATTCGCTGTGGATTGTGCTATTGCCATTCAGGATACGCACAATATTCCCGCAGAAAATATTGAAAAAATATTTTGCGATGTCAGCTTCTTATACCCTAGAACACTAATACATACAAATCCCAAGAATGGTTTACAGGCAAAGGCATCTCTACAGTACTGCATTGCTACTAGCCTGCTTGATGGTAGACCCACTTTAGCCTCATTTACCAATGATGCCGTCAATCGCGAAGCCATTAAAAACTTGATAGATCGAATTGAGGTCCGAGTCCCACCGCATTTATCCGAAGATGTACCCGCTGTTCGTAAAGCGCCTTTTGAACAACCTGTCACCCTTGAAGTTCATACCAAGGATGGAAAAATTTATACTGAAACTGTTCCAATTCACAAAGGGTCGCCACTCAATCCAGCATCGGATGCTGATTTAAAGCAAAAGTTTATAGGCTGCGCCAAGCTGCACATGGATGAAAATCGGGCCCATCAGATATTGACTCACATCGCCAATCGGAAAAATTCTGTCAGAGAATTAATGCAGCTAGTCAAAATCCAAAAAAACATTACCAATTAATTCAAAATAGGTCGTCAGAATGCCATTTATTGTTGTTGAAGAGGATCGCGTCCTTCGCTTAATCCAAGTCATTTTGGACCCACAAACAACAGTTGAGCGTTTATCAGCTTTTGCTGACTTTAACTCAACGGATCAAAGTGATTTTTCAGGGTGGCTTACACGAATCCGTGGAGAGCTAACCACTCTATTCCCTGCAACAGTTCAACTGGTAACCAGCCAAGAGGAATTACAAAAATACCTTCCTGACGCTGATGTTGTGATTGTTGAGAGTTTGGAGATTGGAGAGGCTGAGCTTAAGCTTGGTGAAAAACTCAAAGTTATCTATAAGTTTGGGATCCTTACCGATAACATTAATGATGCAGCCTGCAAACAATGGGATATACCAGTATTTACTTTGCGTCGCAGAACAAACATAGCGATGGCTGAACACACAATGATGCTGATTCTCGCACTGGCAAAACGCCTGCCAACTATTGCTGAGCGCTTAACAGAAAATCAGATGGTAGCAGCAGGTACTCCATTTCGACCATATGATACTCGTCATACAGCAGCAGCAAACTATGCACGCATTCCTGAATTACAAACCTTACACGACTGTACTTTAGGGCTACTAGGATTCGGTGAAATTGGTAGAGAAGTAGCAAGGATCGCAAATGCATTTGGATTAACCGTTTTTTATTACAAAAAAAATCGGCTCTCTCAAGTTGAAGAAGCTGAACTTAAAGTGACTTACTGCGAGTTCGATGAACTCTTTAAAAAATCCGATTTTTTAAGTGTACATGTGCCCTATTCTGAAAAAACAAAAAACCTCGTAGGGCAAGCGCAATTTGATTTAATGGGCCCTGGCTCATATCTCATTAATACATCGCGAGCCCATATCGTGAACCACGATGCTTTACTAGATACACTCAATAGCGGAAGGCTAGCGGGTGCCGCTGCAGATGTCCACTACAAAGAGCCTGTAGAAGAATCGGAGCCACTACTGCAGCTTAAGCAATTCATCATGACGCCTCACCTTGGTGGTGGATCCAGAATGAATGGACTCAAAGATGCAAAGGTCATGCTGTCAAATATCAATAAATACTTAAGCAAATAATTTAATTCACAACAGTAGAAACTAGGCGAACTCAGCCATCATCGGCTGGAATGAGCTTTCTTTAAGATCAAATACTATTGGCGAGCACAGGATATTTTTTACGTATAGAGCGCACCTAATAATTAAGTGCGCTAGCGAACAGACCCTGATTAATGATATTTGAATAATCAAAAGGTCATGTAACTAGGAAAGAATGACCGCAATCATGATTTCAAAATCAAGGGAAGCTAAAAACAAAAGTCCGCCTCTAGTTTCAATAATTTCAGATGACGCAAAAGCTGCCGACGCTTTACAAGACGGTAATGAATCCTTTGCAACTTTGAAAATTATTCAAAAAAATAGTGCCGACATCATCCAAGCCACAAAAGAGATTGTTACGCACTTGAAGGAAGTGCTTAAAGAAAATGGTAAAGACTCTGAACAGAAAAATATTACCCTAGAAGAACTTAAAGTAATCGTAGAGAGAAATCAAATACGTCTAGAAAAAAAAGTAGCAGAATATAGTCAAATCCATAATTTAGCATTTATAGACGCGCTAACTGGACTGCCAAATCGTCGCCTATTAGATGATCGATTAAATCAAGTTATTCTGAATAATAAGCGCTGGAAGTCCTATAGTGCGGCCATATTTGTTGATATCGATAAGTTTAAAGCGATAAATGATACTCACGGACACGATGCTGGAGATGAGCTCTTAATTGAAATAGCCAATCGCTTGAAAGC
>CANGCM010000042.1 GCA_947452535.1 Burkholderiaceae bacterium
AGGATGTCGTTAACAGCAACTGCGTCAACATCACCCTCTTCAGCTAGCTTAGCCATCACTGTTTTAGTGATTTCTTTGAGCTTGTCTGAACGAGCGCCTTTTTGACGAATTTGATAAGCCTCACGCAATGGCGCTTCAGCCAATGCAGTTACCTTAGCAATAAATGGCTCATCTTTAGGAGCGGCAGTCCAATCCCACTCTGGCTTACCAGCCTCTGTAACTAATTCGTTAATGGCATTGATAGCGGTTTGCATTTGGTCATGACCATAGACAACAGCGCCCAACATGACTTCTTCGGATAACTGATTGGCTTCTGACTCAACCATCAATACAGCAGCTTGTGTACCAGCAACAATCAAATCCATCTCACTAGTAGCTTGCTCAGTACGAGTTGGGTTCAAGAGGTATTGACCATTAGCGTAACCAACGCGCGCTGCGCCAACTGGGCCGGCAAATGGAATACCTGAAATAGCTAAAGCTGCAGAGGCAGCGATCAAAGCAGGAATATCTGAAGGGACATCAGGGTTGATAGACAGCACATGAATCACTACCTGAACTTCGTTCAAGAAGCCTTCTGGAAACAATGGACGTAATGGACGATCGATCAAACGGGAGATCAATGTCTCGCCTTCTGATGGGCGACCTTCGCGACGAAAGAAACCACCAGGAATTTTTCCTGCGGCATACGTTTTTTCTAGATAATCCACTGTCAATGGGAAAAATGATTGGCCAGGCTTAGCTGACTTAGAGGCAACTACAGTGCCCATTACTACGGTGTCATCTACATTAACGATTACAGCACCACCAGATTGGCGAGCAATTTCGCCTGTTTCCATGATTACTTGATGGTTGCCCCATTGAAAGGTCTTTACTGCTTTTTTAAACATAGTCATTCTGATCTTCTCCAAATTGTTCACGTAAAAGCCACATGGATTTCACGCTTGTCGTGGGATAAAGCAGTGTCACGACAACACTGGAGCGTCTAAAGATCACAAGGGATGCCATTCCAGGGAGGCACTGGATTCTTCAACCCAGAAACTCGTTGGAATGACACTATCCCCTACACAAATAATCTTGAAGCGCTCAAAAAACATGCCACCTGCTTAAGACTGATTCTGTTATGAAACAACCCTAAGAAAGATGGCATTGCAATACCGATAAGAATTACTTACGGAGACCTAATTTCTCGATCAATGCGCGGTAGCGACCCAAATCCTTGCCCTTAAGGTAGTCCAAGAGGCGGCGGCGGCGTGAAACCATCTTCAACAAACCACGACGGCTGTGATGATCTTTAGCGTTAGCTTTGAAATGGGGGGTTAATTCATTGATGCGGGCTGTAAGCAATGAAACTTGAACTTCAGGGCTACCCGTATCGTTTGCGCTGCGCGCGTTTTCTTTGACGATTTCCGCCGTTTTAATATCAGCAACTGCCATTTTCATACTCCTTACTTGCGAACACCTGAGCTTTCACCCAACTTGTGTCGTGCACTTATTAATCAAATAAAACAAAAAAGCTTTACAAATCAAAGCCATCGAATTGTAGCAGATGGGGCCTCAAAGTGCCTAGGTGACCCTGAGATTCCGTTAATATAGGCATTAAATTTATAATCGTTATCACTAATTAATAATAATTATCTATGTAAATCAAGTAGATAGGAATTATTGGCCGGTGGAATTACACCTTAAAAAAGCACAAGAACGGGCAAGCAAAGACCAAATCTGATGAAAAAGACCTTTTTTACCCCCCTATTACTTGCCTCCATACTTTCCCCCACTCTGGTGAGGGCATCGTTTCTTCCACCAGAGCTCATAGATGACTTCGCGAACATCGTTTCCTGGGTTGTCCTGATCATCCTGCCTGTTGGCCTCATTGCTGCCTTTTGGTATGTCCATATTCTCCCAGATACGATTGCCAAAAGGAGGGAGCATCCTCAAAGAGATGCCATACACGCCCTATGCATTCTGTCCCTTTTTGTCGGCGGCTTACTCTGGCCTTTTGCCTTTCTTTGGGCCTATACCCGCCCAACTATGTACAAGTTAGCGTATGGAACAGATAAATATGCGCCGCTCAAAGAAGAGCATCAAGAAGATGCCCACGAAAAAGAGGTGAAATAAATATGGAAGCTCTAATACTTGGTATTTATGCCGGCATTGTTTGGTTGATCTTCTTTAAATTCAAGTTATTACCTTGGAATACCGTCTCCAAGGTCATTGTCTTTACCATCCCAGTGGTCGGCATGATCACGTTGATCCTGCTGCTGAATGTTTTCTCACCATCTTCAAGCAACGTACTGGTTATCAGAAATTCCGTAGGGATCGTCAGCCAGGTAAAAGGTCGCGTAATCGAGGTGCCTGTCACTGTCAATCAGCGGGTTAAAAAAGGGGATGTCCTTTTTAGAATTGATCCCACACAATACCAAGCATCAGCCAATGCACTGAAGGCAAAACTAAACTTAGCCAAACTTCGCTTACAAGAAAATCAAGCGCTCGTCAGCAGTGGTGCGGGTAATCGGTTTGACCTAGAAAAGGCAGAGGCTGATCTGGCTGAAATAAGCCAACAAACTATTAGCGTGCAATATGATTTAGATCAGACCACAGTCAGAGCGCCTAGCGATGGCACCGTGGTCAATGTGCAATTAAGGCCCGGCGCTTTTGTTGCTGCATTCCCAATTGCCTCCGTCATGACGTTTATGGAAGATGCCCCACAAATTTACGCTCTCTTCTATCAAAACGAATTACATCAAATTGAAGTAGGTAACGAAGCGGAGTTTTATCTACCAAGCTTTCCCGGAAAAATTCTGAAAGCCAAAGTGGAGTCTGTCATTCTTGCTGAAGGACAGGGTCAGCTTAACGCTAGCGGCAATATGCCAACCACTGGCTTAAGAGACATTGCCCCGAATCGCTTTGCTGTCAAACTAGCCATGGATGATCGTCATACAGAATTATTATTGCCGGCAGGTGGAGTGGGCGATGGTGCGGTGTATACAGATCACCTAGCGTTCTTGCATGTCATACGCAAAGTGATGCTGAGAATCAGCACCAAACTGAACTACATTATTCCTAAGCTACATTAATGCGCAAAGATCTCCTCGCTCATGGGACCTTGACGACATTTGTTGTGCTTGGCGCTGCCCTGTTAAATGCTTGTACGATTAGTAAAGTTCAAAATAGTAAAGAGCTGACTGAAAAAGCACTGCCGAATGTTGAGATACCCAATCAATTTGTAGCCATTTCTAATACTAGCCAAGTAAAAGTAGATGATGGCTGGTTGAAACAATTTAACGATCCTGAGCTTAATGAGCTAGTAGTTGAGGCGCTCAAGAGCAACCCTGATATTCAAATCATTGCTGCCAGACGCAATCAATCAACCTCCCTCATCGATGCGGCAAGTGGCGCTCAGTACCCTGGCATCAATGCCATTGGCAACACGGGTGGAAAAGTCGGCTCAGGTGGCACTGGTATCACTGGTTATTACATCGGTGCTAGCTGGGAATTAGATCTTTGGGGAAGAGTAAGAAGCTCGGTAGCTGGTGCAGAACAGAACGCTAAAGCGATCAATGCCGATCAAGATGCCGCCCGCCTTTCTTTAATTGCCACCCTCACAAAATCGGTTTGGCTGGCACGCAATCTTCAAGAACAAGCACAGCTAGCTAATGACAATGCCACTGCTGCTACAAAAAATGCTGAGCTAGTGCAAGTTCGCGAGAAGATTGGCGCATCCTCTCTCACCGAAGTCTCTAGTGCTATCGCAAGTGCTGCTCAAAGCAAAGAAACTGCACTCATTGCAGCACAAACAAGAGATCAAGCACTTCGAGCGGTTGAGATTTTGCTTGGTCGCTACCCCAAAGCGCAAGCACTGAAAACTACTCAATTACCAGCTTTGCCTGAACCCGTTGCTGCGGGTTTGCCTGCAGACTTGCTAGAACGCAGGCCAGATCTCATCGCTGCTGAAGCTAGAGTAAACAGCGCTTTTTATCTTGCCGATGAAAAGCGTCTAGCTCGCCTGCCAAAGATTAGTCTGACATCTGGTTTTGGCTATATCAATAGTCAAGTCTTTAGCCTGCTTAATGGGCCCAATACTAGCTTTGGCGTCGGTGCCAATGCAGTCATGCCACTTTTTCAGGGCGGTGCTATTGAAGCCCAAATCGCCTATCAAAATGCAGAAGCGAAAGCAGCTTTAGCAAATTACGGCAAGACGGTGTTAGCTGCTTTTAATGATGTTGAAAATGCACTCTCCGGCGAAGCTAACTGGAGAGAGCGCAGCAAACAACTTGAGACACAACTGAACGAGCAGAAGCGCATCATGCAAAATACGCGCGCTGAACTGCAAATTGGCCGCATCGATCAACGCCAAGTACAGCAACAAATCATCAAGACCAATACTAGTGAAATGAGCTCACGCCAAGGAAGGCTTGATGCCCTCACGCAGCGAGTCAACCTCTATTTAGCGCTTGGCGGTTCAGCGAACTAGAGAAATAGGTTGCAGATATCGCC
Organism: Burkholderiaceae bacterium; assembly: GCA_947452535.1. Lineage (GTDB taxonomy): Bacteria > Pseudomonadota > Gammaproteobacteria > Burkholderiales > Burkholderiaceae > Polynucleobacter. The sequence goes on from CANGCM010000042.1 coordinate 4,495, forward strand.
GGAACCTCTTAAGGCGTCATCTGCGCATTGAGCTTAGCTTGACTAGGATCATGCAATTTATTCAGTGCCGATAAATACGCCTTGGCAGACGCGGCAATAATATCCGGATCAGTACCAACGCCATTCACGATGCGACCACCCTTTGCTAAACGCACGGTAACCTCACCTTGTGACTGCGTACCTGAAGTAATTGCATTAACTGAGTAAAGCAACTGCTCCGCCCCACTCTTCACAATCCCTTCAATGGCATTTAAGCTCGCATCTACCGGGCCATTACCCTCAGCTTCGGAGCTAAGCTCTTTCTCACCCGCTCGAAAAGTTACCTTAGACTTTGGTCGCTCACCAGTTTCAGAATGTTGGCTGATGGAAATGAATTTATAAAATTCACCCTCTTCAGCTGCAGCAGAATCAGACATGATGGCAATAATATCTTCATCAAAAATTTCTGATTTTTGATCAGCTAATGTTTTGAAGCGTACAAAAGCATCGTTCAAATCCGCTTCTGCCTCAATTGCAATACCCAACTCTTGTAAGCGCTGCTTAAAAGCATTGCGGCCAGACAATTTACCCAAGACAATCTTATTGGTGGCCCAACCCACGTCTTCTGCGCGCATGATTTCATAGGTATCCCGATTCTTCAAGATGCCGTCTTGATGAATCCCTGAGGTGTGTGCGAAGGCGTTGGCGCCGACTACCGCTTTATTTGGCTGAACCACAAATCCTGTGATTTGAGAAACCAACTTAGAAGCCGGAACAATTTGAGTCGCATCAATGCCGCAGACCATATCAAAGTAATCTTTGCGCGTCCGTAAAGCCATCACAATTTCTTCTAAGGCCGTATTACCTGCGCGCTCTCCCAAGCCATTAATGGTGCACTCAATTTGACGCGCTCCACCAATCTTCACGCCGGCCAAGGAATTCGCAACTGCCATACCTAAGTCATTATGACAATGCACCGACCACACCGCTTTATCCGAATTGGGCACACGTGTACGCAAGGTCTTAATAAACTCGCCATATAACTCTGGAGTGGCATAGCCCACAGTATCAGGAATATTGATCGTGGTAGCGCCTTCATTAATAACGCCCTCAACCACCCTGCACAAGAAATCCATTTCTGAGCGATAACCGTCTTCAGCAGAAAACTCAACATCCTCAGCCAAATTCCTAGCAAAACGAATTGCGCGTTTAGCCTGCTCTAACACCTCCTCAGGGGACATACGCAACTTCACCGCCATGTGTAATGGACTGGTTGCCAAGAACGCATGAATGCGTTTAGCGTTAGCGGCCTTCAAAGCATCAGCAGCGCGAGTAATGTCTTTATCATTAGCGCGAGCGAGTGAGCAGACAATCGAGTCCTTGACCGCAGCAGCAACTGCAGAGATAGCTTGGAAATCGCCCTCAGAGCTTGCAGCAAAACCAGCTTCAATGACATCGACTTTAAGACGCTCCAATTGACGCGCAATCCGGACCTTTTCATCCTTAGTCATCGATGCACCAGGCGACTGTTCGCCATCACGTAAGGTGGTATCAAAAATGATTACTTTGTCACTCATCACTACTCTCCGGTTCGGTATAACTTTATTTTTTCATTAAAACGCACTGCTTTGCTACTGAAATCTTAAAAACAAAAACCCCAGCAATGAGCTGGGGCTGGTATGTGGTGGCTAATGAATTACTTTAATCTCATTAACTCAGACCTTACCTGCCCCAAGCTGTAGGCTTAGTGCCAGTAAAAGTAGGCTAGAAAGAAGTGAGAAATTCATAAACATAGATTAAATATAACCTAATTATTCCAAATTAGCTAAAACGGCGTCCACTTAGACGCTCCCAAGCCCAGATGACATAACCAGACATGGAATACACCACGAAGAGGCCGAATAAGGTTAAAGGCGGATTGGAGGAGATCAAGACGAAAGTGAGAATCATCAAGACCATCACGCCGAAGGGAACTCGGTAACGTACATCTAAAGCCTTGCCACTATAAAAGCGAGCATTGGAGACCATCGTTAGACCGGCGTAAACAGCTAAGAAGAAAGTGATCCAAGGAATAGCGCTATCCCGCACGGGGATCTTATTGTCATCCGCTAGCCAAATAAAACCTGCTATTAATGAGCCAGCAGCTGGGCTGGGCAGGCCCTGAAAGAACTTCTTATCAACCACGCCAGTATTGACATTAAATCTTGCCAAGCGCAAAGCCGCGCCTGCGCAATAAGTAAAGGCAGCCAACCAGCCCCACTTACCTAAATCTTTTAAAGCCCATTCATAAGCAACTAAGGCCGGGGCTACGCCAAATGAAACCATGTCTGCAAGAGAATCGTACTGCTCACCAAAGGCGCTTTGGGTATTCGTCATTCGAGCAACGCGACCATCCATGCCATCCAATACAAGCGATGCAAAGATGGCAATCGCAGCAATCTCAAACTGGTGATTCATTGCATTGACGATGGCAAAGAAACCGCAGAACAAGGCTGCAGTGGTAAATGCATTGGGAAGCAGGTAGATGCCTTTACTACGGTGACGCGGCTTATTTGGATGCAATTCCTCTACTTCGAAATCAACACCATCACCCAGGTCTTCAGCCCACTCATCTTGAGTGCGCTCACCACTGGGAGGCGTTAAGCGACTCCGATCTATACGGCCACGACGGCGAAATGTACTCAATGAATATTCCCAGTTAAAACGGCTTGATTAATCCAAGCCAGGTACACGAGCTAATGCGGTATTAGTAGCAAATACTTTGTCACCAACGCTCACCAAAGGCTCGGCTGTTAAGGGCAAATAGACATCTACCCGAGAGCCAAAACGAATAAAACCATAACGCTCGCCAGCCTTCAACCTATCACCAACATGGATATAGCACAGAATACGGCGTGCAATTAAGCCGGCTACCTGAACAAGCGTGACAATCTGATCATTGGCATCAATCACGACGGCATTACGTTCATTCTCAGTAGAGGCTTTATCTAGGTCAGCATTGACGAACTTACCCGGAAAATACTGAATCTCTTTTACCAAGCCGTTCACCGCGCTACGGTTTGAGTGAACATTAAATACATTCATGAACACGCTAATTTTTAAGGCTTCACGTCCCGCATAGGGATCATTGGCCTTTTCCACTACAACGATACGACCATCAGCTGGGGATAGAATCAAGTCGCGACCTATGGCAGGAATACGCTGAGGGTCACGGAAAAACTGCAGGACAAAGACAAAGATGATCCATAAAGGCCACGACCATACAATGCCACCAAGATAGTGGACTAGCAAAGTAATCGCCCCCACCAATGCCAAATACGGCCAACCTTCTTTCGCAATAATGGGGTGCGGATACATCATCTTTGTTCTGAGCCTTTTTAGTTACTACTATTAGTTTCTAAATTCTTGCTTGGTTCTAAGCTTAGTTTTTTGTTTGGTCAACTAACTTATTCTTCGCAATCCAAGGCATCATGGCGCGCAACTTAGCGCCAACGATCTCGATGTCATGCTCAGCATTCAAGCGACGACGTGAAATCAAAGTAGGCGCACCCGCTTTGTTTTCCAAGATGAAGCTCTTAGCGTATTCACCAGTCTGAATATCTTTCAAGCACTGACGCATTGCATCCTTAGTCTCATCAGTAACAATGCGTGGACCAGTAACGTACTCGCCGTACTCAGCATTGTTAGAGATGGAATAGTTCATATTGGCGATACCACCTTCGTAGATCAAGTCAACAATCAACTTGAGCTCATGTAAGCACTCGAAGTAAGCCATTTCAGGAGCATAACCGGCCTCAACCAAAGTCTCAAAACCAGCTTTGATCAATTCCACTGCGCCACCACAAAGAACAGCCTGCTCACCGAACAAATCGGTTTCAGTTTCTTCGCGGAAATTCGTTTCGATGATACCGGCACGACCGCCGCCATTAGCGGTTGCGTATGACAAAGCGACATCGCGTGCTGAACCCGATTTATCCTGATATACAGCGATCAAATGAGGGACACCACCGCCTTGAGAATAAGTACCACGAACCGTATGGCCCGGTGCCTTAGGGGCAATCATGATGACATCTAAGTCGGCACGTGGTTGAACTTGACCGTAGTGAACATTGAAGCCGTGAGCGAACGCTAATGCTGCGCCCTGCTTGATATTGCTATGAACTTCTTTACTGTAAACATCACCGATTTGTTCATCAGGCAAGAGCATCATGACGACGTCAGCATCTTTAACTGCTTCGCCAACTTCTTTAACTGTTAAGCCAGCATTTACGGCTTTACTCCAGGAAGCACCAGCTTTACGCAAACCAACGGTAACGTTACAGCCCGAGTCCTTGAGGTTCAGTGCGTGTGCATGGCCCTGTGAACCGTAACCAATGATGGTCACTTTTTTGCCTTTAATGAGGGACAAATCAGCGTCTTTATCGTAAAAAACTTTCATGCTCTTTCCTTGTATTGAAAATGTAGTTAATTCAGTAATCAGTTAAAAAAATTAAACCTTCAAGATACGTTCGCCGCGACCAATTCCAGAACCACCCGAGCGGACAGTTTCTAAAATCGATGCACGATCAATCGAATCAATAAAGGCGTCTAATTTGGCACCATCACCAGTTAATTCAATGGTGTAGCTCTTATCGGTCACATCAATGATGCGACCACGGAAGATATCCGTTGTCCGTTTCAATTCTTCGCGCTCTTTACCTACCGCGCGTACTTTAATCATCATGAGCTCACGCTCAATATGAGGGCCTTCAGTCAAATCAAATACTTTGACCACTTCAACTAAGCGATTGAGGTGTTTGGTAATTTGCTCAATCACATCCTCAGAACCAATCGTGACAATCGTCATACGAGACAATGAAGGATCTTCAGTAGGCGCCACACTCAAGGTTTCAATGTTGTAGCCACGTGCAGAGAACAAACCGACAACGCGCGACAGTGCTCCTGGTTCGTTCTCTATTAGTACAGAAATAATGTGCCGCATTAGAGATCCTCGCTACCCAAAATCATTTCAGTAATACCCTTGCCCGCCTGAACCATCGGCCAAACGTTTTCCTCTGGGTCGGTCTGGAAATCCATAAACACGGTGCGATCTTTTAAACGAATCGCCTCTTTAAGCGCGCCCTCGACGTCAGACTTTTTCTCAATACGCATTCCTACGTGACCAAAGGCCTCAGCCAACTTCACAAAGTCAGGTAATGAGTCCATGTAAGAACTGGAATAGCGCTTGTTATAAGTGAGCTCCTGCCATTGACGAACCATACCGAGATAACGGTTATTTAGAGACACGATCTTCACTGGCGTGTTGTATTGCTTACAAGTGGATAGCTCTTGAATACACATCTGAATAGAACCTTCACCGGTAATCGCAAAAACATCCTGGTCAGGAAATGCCTTCTTGATACCCATGGCGTAAGGTAGCCCAACACCCATGGTGCCAAGACCGCCTGAATTAATCCAGCGACGTGGCTTATCAAACTTATAGAACTGCGCAGCCCACATTTGATGTTGACCAACGTCTGAAGTAATAAAAGCATCGCCACCAGTAAGCTCCCAAAGCTTTTGAACTACGTACTGCGGTTTAACGATTTGTGAAGCCTCGTCGTACTTTAAGCAATCTTTTTTACGCCATTCATTAATCTGCTCCCACCATGCCGCTAACTTTGCGTCGTTCTTCCGTGGGCCAGCAGCTTTTAACTGGGCAGTCATCTCTTGCAATACTTCCTTGAGATTACCAACAATGGGAACGTCTACTTTTACCCGCTTTGCAATCACGGATGGATCGATATCAATATGAATGATCTTGCGTGGGTGGCTTGCGAAGTGCACAGGATTACCAATCACGCGGTCATCAAAACGCGCACCAATGGCAATCAGCACATCGCTGTGTTGCATCGCCATATTGGCTTCGTAGGTGCCGTGCATACCCAGCATGCCCACGAATTGCGGACTCGTGCCTGGGAAGCCGCCCAGCCCCATCAAGGTATTCGTCACTGGATAACCCAGCAAATCAGCAAACCCTTTTAACTCTGGAGCAGCGTCAGCCAAGATAACGCCACCACCGGTATAGATGAAGGGGCGCTCTGCTTCTTGCAATAAAGAAACGGCTTTGCGAATTTGTCCGCTGTGTCCCTTTACCACGGGGTTATACGAGCGCATCTCGATAACATCGGGGTAAACAAAAGGTCCTTTAGCTGCCGAGACATCCTTAGGAATATCAATCAGTACAGGACCTGGTCGACCAGTACGGGCAATATGAAAGGCCTTCTTGATAACCAAAGGAAGATCTCTCACATCCTTCACCAAGAAATTGTGCTTTACCACTGGGCGAGTAATACCAACGGTATCCGCCTCCTGGAAAGCATCTTCACCAATTGCATAAGTTGGCACATTGCCACTGATCACCACCAGCGGGATCGAATCGGTATAGGCTGTAGCAATTCCGGTAACCGCATTGGTTACACCAGGGCCAGAAGTTACTAAGGCAACACCAACCTTGCCAGTTGCACGTGCATAGCCATCAGCCGCATGGACTGCTGCCTGCTCATGACGCACAAGAATGTGCTCAAACTTATCCTGCTTAAAAATTTCATCGTAGATAAAGAGAACGGAACCGCCTGGGTAACCCCAAACGTACTCGACGCCTTCTTTGTGCAGTGCCTTCACCAACATCTCGGCACCAATCATTTCTGGCGGCGCAGCTACGGGGTTGGTGTTGCTTGAGTCTGTATTTGCTTTAGAAGCTAAAAATTCTGCGCTGCTGGTATTCATTTTCTTTCGTCCTTTGCAATTTTCGGCAAAAAATTGTTTGGTCTGTTCTGTCTCCTGCTTATGGCCTGAGTTCGAACGGCGCTGCTACCTGGAAAAATCACTTCTTGAATGAGAATTTAGGTAGTAAGCCCTATATTCTATAGCAATCCCCTAAAATCAACCAATTCCATCTGATTCAGGTCTAATCTACTGAATGGCTTCACCCCAAGAACTTTCTGACTTTCTCAGCAGTGTTGAGCAGCGTGCTTTTAAGCAAGCGGTCTATGCTGTGAGAGACGATGATGCCGCCCTTGATATTGTTCAGGATGCCATGATTAAGCTGGCTGAAAAGTACGGCGATCGGCCCGCTGCAGAACTTCCTCTGGTATTTACTCGAATTCTTCAAAACCGCATTCATGACTGGTTTAGACGTCAAAAAGTCCGAAATACCTGGGTTACGCTCTTCTCCAGTATGGGCAAGAAGTCTGATGAAAGTGATGATTTTGACCCTCTAGAGTCACTTTCAGCGCCAGATGATAGTGAAATTCACCAAGATGGGGCATTCAAGCTAGAGAGGAGTCAGCTTTTACAGGCTTTAGAGTCGGAAATATCAAAATTGCCTGCCCGTCAACGAGAAGCCTTCCTGATGCGTTATTGGGATGAGCTGAGTATTACTGAAACTGCCCTTGCTATGAGTTGTAGTGAGGGAAGCGTCAAAACCCACTGCTCAAGAGCCACCCAGGCTCTAGCTAAAGCATTGAAATTAAAAGGAATTACGCTGTGAACTGCAAGAATGAAGACCTCCTAAGCTCAACAGAAGCCGAGCAATTTGGCCGGGCTACTGCCGCCCTGCTCCGCGACGGTTCGCAATCCCTGCCAGCAGGCATTAAAGACCGCCTCTATGCTGCTCGCCTGAAAGCGCTTTCTCTCAAGAAACCTGAAAAAGTCCGCATTCAGCAGCAAGTTTTAGCCCATTCCGCCGGAAACTGGTCTATGGGCCCCTGCTCTCTTTGGGATAACGTCAGCTGGGTTCCACCGCTGGTTGTTCTGGTATTTGGCTTAATTGGTATTGCCCAATGGCAACAGGAATCCCGCATTAACGATATCGCTGAATTAGACGCTGCGCTCTTAACCGATGATGTTCCACCAGATGCTTACGCTGACAGTGGCTTTATGGGCTTCCTGAAAAATG
>CANGCM010000043.1 GCA_947452535.1 Burkholderiaceae bacterium
CCTTGCGATGGCAGTGGTTCATAGAAGCGCTGGGCTATTCGGTAGGGGTCACCGAGTCTTGGTCTGATGGGGATGCTGATTTATTAGTTGCTCTTCATGCCTATCGCAGCCATCAATCCATTGTAGAGTTCAAGGAAAAATATCCCAGTAGACCGATCGTATTGATTTTGACGGGTACCGATATTTATCGAGACATGGCAAGTCATGGTGAAGTTCTTCGATCTATGGAGATGGCGGATAAGCTGATTGTTCTGCAGTCGTCTGCATTGGATTCAATCCCCTCTGGTCTTCGGTATAAAGCCAAAGTAATTTATCAATCTATTGAGATTGATTTACCGGATCCAGTCTTGAGTGAAGATTTTTTGGTCACTATTATTGGGCATCTAAGGGAGGAGAAGGATCCCTTTTGTTTGGCGCGTAGCCTACCTCTATTACGATCAGAATCCAAGATTCATGTCAGGCATTTGGGTAAGCCGCTAAATGCGCAAATGGAAGCGCTTGCTAAAAACTTCAATACAACACTTGAGCGTTATCAATGGGTTGGTGAGTTGAGCCACGCAGATACCTTGAAGATGCTTTCTCAAAGTCGCCTGATGGTCATTTCTAGCAGTATGGAAGGTGGCTCTCACGTAGTCTCCGAGGCAATTGCATTAGGCATTCCAGTGATCGCATCCGATATCCCAGGTAATCGAGGTTTACTGGGGGAGGATTATCTTGGCTACTACCCGGTGGGCGATGAGAGTGCTCTTGCTAGTCTTTTATCCCGCTCCGAGACCGTGCCAGATTTTTATTCTTTACTAAAAAAGCAGATTGTTTTACGACAAGAGTTGATTAAACCAGCGCGTGAGAAGCAATCCATTCAAGAGATATTGAGTGAATTGTTGCGCGATTAATTAAGACATCTTTTTTGCATTTGCGAAGCACACTAAAAAGTGCTCCTGTGGATCTGTCCAAGAGTGGATATGATCAAATCCCGCATTGCCTAGTTTTTCTATAAAGTGATCTTGGGTGTACTTATAGCTATTTTCTGTATGTATTAAATCACCAGCGCTAAAAGAAATGAGTTGATCTTCGGCCCCATTGCCGGGTAGATGTACTTGGACGTCTGATAGGGCTCTAAGATGCATTTCAATCCGAGATTGCGATGCATTAAAAAAGGCATAGTGCTCCCAATCCCGAATATTAAAGTTGCTGCCCGTGATTCGATTGACATTTAAGAGGATATTCAAATTAAATGCCGCAGTGACTCCTAAGGAGTCGTTATAGGCATGATTTAAAGTATCAAGGTCTTTGACTAGATCAACGCCAATTAACAGTCCACCATTTCCATTGCATTCATTAGCGAGATTAATGAAAAATTGATCTGCCTGTTTGGGATCATAGTTACCAATTGAGGAGCCTGGAAAGAAAAAGATCTTTCGAAGCTCTTGAAGATCGGGAAATGCTAGGGGTAAGCTCAAGTCAATTTCCTGAGCCTGCATATCGATATGCGGAAACTGTTTTTGCAAATCAGCAACTGCAGCCTCAAGATATTCTTTTGAGATATCGAGCGCCCGATATTGTCTGGGCTTAATGCTATTGAAAAGCCTGCCGGCCTTAGCGCAATTACCAGCCCCAAGATCGAGTAATACATCACAAGAACCTACGGCATCAGCAATAACACCTTGATAGCTATCCATGATGTATTTTTCCGTGCGCGTTTGGTAATATTCTTCGAGAAGCGTAATGACATCAAAGAGATGAGAGCCTATCTCATCATAGAAAAACTTTGGCGATATGGATGGCACATCAGCACTCAGGCTAAGGTGTAATTCTTGAGTTAGTATTTTTTTCATTCAGAAGATTGCCGATATGGGTAGGTATGCATGTATGTATGCTGCTTAACCGAGGTTATGCATCTGAATGCGACGGAGTTTGCTACTGATGGTATCTACTAAGATGACCAACAGTAGCATGGCAATAATGACGGTTGATGCTTGCGCCTCTCGGAGTAGGGAGAGTTCGTAGTACAGCATCTGCCCCAAGCCACCCGCACCTACAAATCCTAAAATAGTTGCCATCCGGATATTCATTTCCCAGCGATAGAGACTGTAAGAAAGGAGTTGGGATGCAATTCCAGGAAGGGTGCCATATAAGAAACTTGCAATTCTTCCAGAGCCACTGAGTATGAGGGCATTGCTAGAAGTCACAGGATGATTTTCTAAGGTTTCACCAAACAATCTGCCTAAAACGCCTGTGGTGTGCAGCGTTAGGGCTAAGGTGCCTGCGAATGGTCCTAGGCCAACAGCAAGTACCATTAAGGCTGCCCAGACTAATTCCGGGACCGATCTTAAGAAGTTGCAAATAAAGCGAGTCAATCCTTTAGCCAGCGATCCAAATCGACCCGAGACCGGAAGTGCAAGGCCAATACTGATAGCGGCTGCAATGAGAGTGGCTAGAGCCGAGATCGCCAGTGTTTGTAAAACGCCATAGCTAATTTTTTCTAGGAAATCAGCACTCAGATCAGGCGGGAAAAAACGTCCAATAAATTCCGCCATGTTTTTCATGGCTTCCAGGGTAAACAGATTGGCTGGATTAAGAGATAGATAAATAAAGCTGCTCATCGTAAGACCAAACACGATCAAGAGCGTTAAAAGGCATTTAATACAAAATTGGCGAGTAGGTTGCATATTCATGGGTGTGCTCATGCCAGCTGCTTTCGAATGACTAAGCTAATGTAGTCCGCTAGCAAAACTAAGCCTAAGAAAACGACCAGGATCGTAGAGACTTCTCCGCCATTGAGCATCTTCATCGATTGGTCCATCAATTGGCCCAAACCACCGGCACCAACAAATCCCATGACTACAGAAGCTCTTACGGCGCACTCCCAGCGATAGACCGTATATGAAGCAAGTTCTTGAGCTGAGCCTGGCAATAGACCGTATAAAAATGACGCTATTCGACCGCCACCAGACAAAATAATTGCTCGGGCGGGTAGCGTGTTACCCGATTCTAGAATCTCTGAATACACTTTTGCCAGCATGCCGCCATAGGTAATCGCAATAGCTAAAACACCCGCTATGACTCCTAAGCCAAAGACCCTCACCAGCAAAAGAGCCCAAACAATTTCTGGTATTCCTCTGAGTACGAGTATCAACGCGCGAGCAATAAACCGAATCGCTTGGGCAAATTGATGATCGGATGTGGGGCCTATGCGAGAAATCGATAGGCTATAAGAAATGATCAAGCCCAGGGGGATTGCAATCACCATCGCCAGGACGATTCCTGCCGTAGCCATTGCCAAAGTTTCAATGGTGGCCTTGGTCACAAGCGATAAAAACTCTACTTGAACATTCGGGGGAAAAAACTGCACCAGAAAGTCACCCATCACTCGAAGATTCTTGGGGTCAAGTAGCAGCAGGGGTTCAAATTGGGCAAGCTGCAACATAGGCCAAATAATGCAGATCGCCAACAATATGCCTATTAAGCGATAAGGCGCAGTGGGGTCTCTAGAAATGTCTGAAAATTGCATTGCGGATTGATAAATGGATGATCCTAGTTGCAATCAGGAGACGGCACTATTGGCTTGCTTTGGTAGGCCACCAAGTTCTGATGCATATAGTGTATTTAATATGCTTTCACTCACCTCACTTGAGGGTAAGTCAAACATGATTTGACCATCTCGAATACCAATGATGCGAGGAAACCAGCGTAAGGCAATATCTACTGCATGAAGACTGGCAACTAAGGTTGCATTGCGCTTTGTGCCTCTTCAATGAGCACGTTAATGGTCAGATCTGAGAGTACGGGATCCATTGCGGATACAGGTTCATCAGCGAGGATGAGTTGTGGCTCTTGATACATTGCCCTAGCAACCCCAACACGTTGTAGTTGACCGCCAGACAGACAATCACAACGATCAAATAATTTATCAGCAAGATCTAGGCGCTCAAGACAAGACTGCGGCCCTTGGATATCGACTGGATAAATCAATGACAGAATGGATTTCCATAAAGGCCATTTTCCGAGTCGACCTGCAAGAATGGCAGTAATCACCCTTTGTCTTGGGGGAATGGGAGGCGATTGATGCACTAAGCCGATTTTGGAGCGTAAATTTTTAAGTGCTGCTTTAGGCAATGCCCAGGGTTTACTACCCAGCACCTCAATCGTTCCAGATGATGGCTTGAGGGCTGTAGCTAGAATATTTAATAACGTTGTCTTACCAGAGCCTGATGGCCCAATAATAGCAATGCATTCACCAGCACTCGCTGCCAAAGAGACTTGCTTGAGTGCTTGCAAACCATTGCTATGTTGAAAGCTCAGTTTTTGTAGAGAAAAGCCCACGAGTTTATTTAATCAACCCGGCAGAACGAGCCGCTTTTTCAATCTCGTCGTAATTGGATGATTTCGTTGTGACATATTTGCTGGCACGCTGCAGATCCATCAATTCTTTGTAACTAGGATTATTGGCGTCTAACTTTAAGAAGGCATTAGTAATTTTCTTGACGGTAACAGGGTCAAGATCGCCGCGAACTGTCCAGTTATAGTCAAAATAGGGTGGCGTTGTAGAGAGTACTTTTGCCTTTAGCGCATTTGGATTATTTGTTTCATTTAACTTTGCCCAAACTGAGGCATTCAGGGCTCCAACATCTGCCTTACCGCTAGCTACAAAGGCAACAGTGGCGTCATGCGCTCCTGAAAAGGCGATGTTCTTAAAGTCTTTATCTGGATTAACGCCAGCCTGCATTAAGAAATAGCGTGGCATGAGGTGTCCGGATGTTGAGGATGGTGAGCCAAATGCAATTGTCTTACCTTTTAATTCGCTCAAGGTCTTCAGTGGACTGTCAGCCGGCACAATGAAAACACTAGTGAATTTTTCATCTTCAGCGCGCTGAATAATGGGGTTGGCCGTACCGTTTGTTCTAATTTTGGTCTGCACATAGGTAAACCCACCTAGCCATGCCATATCGATCTTCTTAGTCGCGAGCGCTTCTACAACAGCAGCGTAGTCAGTCACTGGTGTAAATTCCACCTTCATGCCGGTTTCTTTCGCAAGATAATCACCCAAAGGTTTAAATTTACGCTGTAACTCTGTTGGCGACTCATCTGGAATCGCAGAAATACGCAGCACCTCTTGCGCTAATGCTGGAGCACTTGCGAAAGCAGCAATGGCTAAGGCAAGTAATGTTGCAATGAGGTTTTTGAAGATGCCTGTCTTGATTGATTTCATCTGATACTTTCTTTCGTTGAAGAATGTTAAATAGTTTATTGAACCGATAATCCGGTGCCCGCAACAAAGCGACCTATTTTCTTGGCGCTAGCAAAGCCTCCTAGATTTAAGATGGATAGGACTTCAGCTTCTTGTTCTGGAGCGCAAGAGATGAGTAGACCGCCGCTAGTTTGTGGATCAGTCAATAGATTTTGCTGCCAAAGCGCTACATTACTTGCAAGCTGAACTTCGCTACCGTAGCCAGCCCAATTACGAGTAGAGGCACCCGTAAAAATATCGGCCTTGACATGCTCAACTGCCTCCTGAATGACTGGAATAGCGTCCCACTGCACCTGCGCCATTAACTTAGAACCCCTGGTCATTTCTAGTAGGTGTCCCGCTAAGCCAAAGCCAGTGACATCCGTAAGTGCATGCACACCTTCAAGCTGAGCGAGGGCAACGCCAGGCTTATTTAATTTGGTAGTAAGAGCAATCATCTCTTGATAGCCTGCTTCTGATAGCACCTCTTTTTTAAGGGCTGCAGAAAGAATACCGACACCCAATGGCTTACTCAAAATGATGCTATCCCCTTCTTGGGCGCCATTATTGCGTTTGAGTTTTTTGGGATCCACTATACCAATGGCTACCAAGCCATAAATTGGCTCTACGGTATCGATTGAGTGACCACCAGCGATCATGATGCCGGCATCATTGCAGACAGATTCTCCACCAGCAGTGATTTTTTGAATGACCTCTAAAGGCAACACTTGAATAGGCATACCCAAGAGGGCTAACGCAAAAAGAGGTTGGGCGCCCATTGCATAAATATCGGAAATTGCGTTGGTTGCGGCAATACGACCAAACTCAAATGGATCGTCCACGATGGGCATAAAGAAATCGGTAGTCGCAACGATCGCTTGACTATCATTAATTTGATATACGGCAGCATCTTCATTGTTATCGGAACCAGCTAATAGTGCGGCAGGTAAATTGCGTATCGGTGAGGCCTTTAGGATGTCGCTCAAGACCCCGGGTGCAATCTTGCAGCCACAGCCTCCACCGTGAGATAAAGAGGTAAGGCGGCCGTTATAGGGAGTAGTCATAAAAATTAATCAAGTGATTGAAAGATGGCAAATGCCACAACATCGTCAGCTTACTCAATTTAGAGCAAACACGTACGAAAGCCGCAAAAATGATCACTTCGATCACGCTGATAAAAGTTCCGGAATGCCACCCTTTTTAAGCGATCGGGTGTAAAGGGGCTGCCCCCTTTGAGTACTTGGTAGCTGCCATCAAACCAGGGTTGGGAATAATCGGCATAGGGGTCAGCTTTAAATTCAGGAAAGGGCGCAAACGGGCTACTCGTCCATTCCCATAAATGGGAGGATTGCCAATCTTGTTGTTTCTGAGACATCAACAAACTAAGCTCGTGTTCGCTGGGTAGACGAACCTTGAGCCCATCACAAAAGCGCTGAGCATCAAGATAGCTGATATGGCGCACGGCTGATGAAGGGTTTAAAGGTAGCCATTCCTGAAAGAATCGCTCAAACCAAATTTTCCCCTGCTTTTTCCAGTGAGGTGGCGCTAAGACGGGCTTAGTCTCAGAAAGATTCGTTTTGGATTCGAGAAATGCTAAGTAATCTGCATTAGTAACAGGCGTACTAGAGATGTCAAAAGCGGGAAGTTCTTGCTCATGCCCCCATTTTTCATTATCGAAAATAAAGCCTGTGCTGCGATCGGATCCGACCTTAATAGTGGATTTTGGAAAATGAAGAAAATGCTGCTTACCCGTCTGAACAGAGCCTAGTTTTTGGAAGGGTAAGAATGGCATTGAATAGCCCATGGTCTGCCACATATAAGCAAATGCTTCGTTATGCATATCCTGATGAAAGATGGCTAACTGGATAAAGTACGCAGTTTTTGCATCTACTGGCTTATGAAGTAGCTGCCCAGTTCTATCGAAGACGCTTTGGTTGTATTCCAGCAAATCGTCTAAAGAGGGCATTGATATAGACCAGCGATCTGGGTGTGCAATCTCTGAGGAGTTAAATAGATAGTCAGCATCCGCCCTAAATGATGGTTGATCTTCCCGACCCTCCCGGTGGACCCAAAACTCATGAAACCAAGTGAGATGGCCAAATTCCCATAAAGGCGGATTGAGGATAGGCAGTTGGGGCACTCTTTCTTCCCCCTCCTGAAGATTTGTGAGTATTTGGTGGGTGATTTGATTGCTTTCCTCGAGCCACTTCTCCAGGGTTGATGAAGGAGGAAAGGGGGAGTACGAAAGGTAATCGTTAGGGAGAGGGTTGGACATCACTGGGGGGCTAGATTATCTTGATGAACTTTTGATCTTCTAAGAAAAATAAGCCTATTTTCATGATCAATGGACGGAGGTCACTTTGAGACCACCATGGCTAAAACTGTAATTCACTTGAGGATGCTGAAATAGCCATTTTGGCAGTAAAAACTAGGGGATTTCTGTACTTAAAAGAAGTCATAAGCAGTATAAACTTGAAGTTGATATAAACCATCACACTGGAGCAATAATGAATCAAACCTGAATTCATTGCCCTCCATATTCGCAATCAAAAGAAAACTGCAGTAGTTTTATGATGATGTAATTAATTTAACTCGATAGATAGGAAGAATGATGTTTAGTCATATCATGCTAGGTGCAAATGACTTAGAGGTTTCAAGAGACTTCTATGATGCTGCTTTAGGAGCTTTAGGTGTTAAGCCCGGAAGCTTTGCTAATAACAAATACTTTTATCGTGGTCCAGCAGGAGTCTTTGCTATCACTAAGCCAATCGATGGCAAGGATGCAACTCATGCGAATGGCGGCACTATTGGTTTTAGTGCTAAATCAATGGCTGATGTAGATGCATTCCACGCTATTGGCATTGCCCATGGCGGAACTGCCTGTGAAGGTGATCCAGGTTATCGAGAGGGCGCGGCTGGCACGATTTATATTGCTTGGCTTAGAGATCCTGCTGGCAACAAAATCTGCGCATTGCACAGACCACCAAAATAAGTGTTTTTAGTACTAAGGGTTTGGTGGACCAGTTTTCCAGGCCTGCCTAACCCTTGGTAAGTAGCGATAATCTTTTGACTCTTATTGACGTAAATTTAAGCTTTTCGCAATTTGGCTAAAAGCCGCATATTCTTGATTGAGTTTGTCTTGCAGTTCTTTGCCAGTGAGGACCGCAGACGATTCGCCCGCCTCATCAAGGTAGCGCAAGGTGTCTGGCTCTTTCATTGCCTGAATATAGGCCTTTGTAATTTGATTGATCCGCTCAGGCTTAGTTCCTTTGGGCGCCAATATCACTCGCCAAAGTAAGGTTTCTTCCTTAGAGAGACCAATATCTTTTAATGAGCTGGCATTTGGGAATTGGGCATTTCGATTGACTGAAGTTACCAATAAGCATTTGGCTTTACCGACATTGGCATGCTGTAGCACCGGCGGAATAGAGCCTACGTAAATATCAATTTGATTTGATAAAAAGCCAATAATGGTTTCACCGGCACCCTTGTATGGCACATCAACGGCTTGAATATTTTGTGGTCTAAGGATGCGTTCGGTAGCTAGCTGTGCGGGGCCACCGAGACCATCTGTGCCATAGGTGTATTTCTTCGGGTTCTTGCGTAATTCCTCCATAAATGATTTGCCATCATTCGCCGGAAAGTCGGGGTGAACACAAAAGATATAAGGCGCAGTAGATAGTTGAATGACGGGAATGTAGTCGTTTGGGGTGTATGGCACTTTGCTTGTTTGAGGTACTACCGTTACAGGTGAAGGCCAAACACCAGCAAGCGTATAGCCATCTGGTGCAGAGTTCACTACTTGAGCAACCCCAATTGTGCCGCCAGCACCAGGAACGTTCTGTACGCTAATGGGCCCACCAATAAAACGTTGGGCATCTTTAGAAGTCACGCGAAAGAGGGCATCAGTTCCGCCGCCAGGAGCCGTGGGAACAATCAGCTTGGTTACTGTCTGGGCATGAAGAATGCTTTGCAATCCAAATGACAAACTGAAGCCAAGCAGTAGAACTGCAATCTTTTTAGATCTGAGTAATAAGGAATTGGAGGTGTGGGTCATATCAACTCTCTTTAAAAAAGCAAACTAAAAATGAAAAAGAGATTTGGGGTTATGAATAAAGATATCCTCCCAAATCGCTGCGCTAGCAACAGAAGACTGAATCCATCTAATGCTATCAGCATAAGTAAACTGATTCTCATGGCCTACCCAGGGCCAATCGCTCGCCCAAACCAGTTGCTTAGGATTGGTGGCAAGTAAAGCATCAATATAAGGCTGAATGCTTACGCCATCAAGATAACCTAGGCGATATGGGGCTGAGAGCTTTACCCAAATTTGACCGCTTCCAAGACCCCTAAGCGTATTCTGAAAAGATGCGCTATTGATACCAATTTTGGGATCTGGATTACCAAAGTGATCAAGCACTAGGGTAGCGCCACTGGCCAAGATTGGAGGCACTACCTGTTCTTGTAGGCGGTCTTCTAAAAATAATTCAATATGTAGATCTAAATCTTTTGCTAGAACTAGTAGTCTTTGATATTGGGCGCTATTAATATCTGGAATTGATTTTTTCTTAATCCAATTTAATCGAATGCCGACAACGCCTTGTTCTCGCATCGCTAAAAGTTGGCGTTCTAGGTCCTGTTTCTCTAGATTGGGGTTGATGATGACGGTGCCCCTAAGTTGAGTCGGGTAAGAACGTAGCGCATCAAGTAAGAGAGAATTATTGGAGCCATAAAAACTAGGCGCCGTTAATACACCATGGGAAATGCCGTTAGCACTAAGAACAGAAAGATATTCTTCTGCGCTGAAATCGCGAATAGGGCGAGAGTGGATTTCAGGAGCCAAAGGAAGGTCTACGGCCATGATGTGCGCATGGCAATCAATTCCGGTGATGACTCGTTTTTCTTGCATCTGTCTCAATGCTCTTTTTTAATTTAGATTAAAAGGAGATTAACACGAGCACATCCTGTTGCGATGCTCAGTTGAGCAGTTTGCTTGGAAAGTCAACAAAGCCCTTACAGAATCGGTAGCTTTTTATCATACAAAAATAGCAATAGTTGTTTATGATGGTGTTTGATGAACATTCGATGCCGCGCTCTAATACCTCAACTGATCGTTGCGCTTATGCTTGCGCTGCCTTCTATTGCTAATGCGTACCTGCAAGATGAAATCCAGGTCTACGACAATGAAATTAACGCTAAAGGCGAATACAGTCTTGAGCTACATGTAAACACTACTCCTAGGGGTAATCAGCAACAAAGTTATCCAGGGGAGATTGTGAACAACAACAATACTCGCGTAACCCCTGAGTTGGCCTATGGCCTAGGCCATGATTTAGAGGCTGGGTTTTATTTATCCTATTCAAATAACAGTAATTCTTTTAATTATGCTGGCATCAAGGCTAGGCTTAAATGGTTGCCTTACCGAGAAGAGAAGGGCGATCCATTTTTTGCCGGCGTTAATTTTGAAGTGGCTAATACACCCTATCCTTATGAACCATCGCGTTATAACGGAGAGATGCGATTTATTGTGGGTAAGCATATTGATGAATGGCTTGTATCGTTTAACCCCATCTTTGATCAAGCGCTATCCCAACCTCAAGTTCGTCAGGGGCCTATATTTGCTACCGCAACTCGAGTTTCTCGTAATGTAGCTGCCGATTGGGCCTTAGGTAGTGAGTTGTATACCAATATGAATCAACTGAATAAGCCAATTGCCTATCCTAATATGAATAATGTTGTCTATGCCATGATGTACTTTGATGGAAAGCCGATTGCATTTCAGGCCGGAATTGGTAAAGGGATCAGTCATGGCGCTGATCAAACCACCTTAAAGGCCATTCTCTCTATACCTTTGCCATAATCGCAGATTCATAGCAGCGACTGAAATCAAGGCAATTGCATTTGGCCAAAACTGAAGGGGTGGAATTTCAACACTTCTTTAAGTGACTAATGCATCGGGTAGTGATTCATAAAAAACTATTCTGATCGTATGTGCGTTTTCAGACAGATGAAAATTACATTTCTTTATAAATTTAATCACTAAGGTCACGTATTAACAGGTGACCAAATATGATTGATGAATATCTATAAGGACAATATTGAGATGCCGGTCAAATCCATTCTTGTATGGGATTTTCCAGTCAGAGTTTTTCATTGGCTCTTGGTGATTTCTTTTGCGGGGGCATGGCTTACTTCTGAAGGTGAATCACAGCAAATGCTTCACTATGCGTTTGGGTATTCAGCATGTGCACTAGTGCTATTTAGAATCGTTTGGGGAGTCATTGGTACTAGATATGCGCGCTTTAGTGAGTTTATTAAAGGCCCCACAGAAACGATGCATCACATCAAGGCGCTTTTAACAGGCAAGCAATATCCTGGGCTTGGGCATAACCCTGTAGGTGCTTTGGTGATGATCTCGTTGATGATCTTGATCCTTCTTATAGGATTAACTGGGTATTGGACCGTTAAAGAATATCTTGGCGATCTGATGGGTGGGGCACATGAAGCAATTTCTAGCCTAGCTTTAGCATTTGTTGTTGCTCATGTAACTGCAGCAATCGTGATGAGTTTTTGGCAAAAAGAAAATTTAGTCAGCTCCATGCTTACCGGAAAAAAACAAGGACTGCCAGAGCAGGCCATTCGATATCCGCAGTACATCGTTGGACTACTTTTGATGTTAGCTTGGGCGTACTGTTTTTATATGGTGTTCGGTGGCAACTGGCCAAGCCTAACCAGCTAAGGCAACTGATTTAATAACACTGTCATGCTTCCTCGCCATTGGTGTGTTAGCAGACTGAAGGTGAATGGGGTGCCAATTAAGATCGAAACCAGATAACGAGAAATTTTCCAAGATTCTCGCTTAATTTTTCACTCCCCTATGAGAGCTCTATGACACATCAAGACCCCACTCGCCTGCATTCGCAAGATAAAAATCATTCCCATCATCAAAATATTGCCGAGAACTATCACGCTATTGCTGCGAATCACCATGAGCAAGCAGCAAAAAGCCACTTAGAAGCAGCTCGATTAAAAGCTCTGGGAAATCATGAGGCCTCAGTAACCCATGCAATGCTTGCACATGCTCATACCCTAAGCGCTCTTCGTAA
>CANGCM010000044.1 GCA_947452535.1 Burkholderiaceae bacterium
CCCTGTTGGCCGCTTTGGTACGACTGAGGAAATAGCGGCAGTCGCATTATTCTTAAGCTCACAGTTGGCTAGTTATGTCACTGGCACAGTGATACCGGTTGATGGCGGGTCAAGTCGTTTTGCCTTTTAAATCTCGATATCGGATCATGCTTAGGGAGCGTTTTATTTCTTGGCTTCATTGTCAAAGTCAGCGTATTTATCATGGCAAGCCCTGCAAGCATTATAGATTTTGCCGCCAGCATCAAATAAGGCATCTTTATTTTTTTCTTGGCTCGCTTTGAGTGCCAACTCAGCAGTCCGGCTAAGCCGCTGAGAGTATTCCACCCATTGCTTGTCATCTTTAGCTCTACCTTGAGCCATCAGAAGGTTCCCAGATTCAATCAAAGTAGCCGCACTATTTCTCACGGCCTCCCATTGCGCATCCGTACGTGGATATATTTCTGTTGTGCCTTTGGCATTCGAGATCGATTTAACAGAATCCCACACCACATCGGCATTCGGATCAATTACCCACTCCATGACTTGCTTCAATGTCACTGAGGTGTTTGGCTGTGCTGGCTTAGGCCCACATCCAATCAGTAGAATGACGCCAAAAAATAAACTGAAGGTTTTTAGTTTCATTGAGTTTCTCGTTGCATGGGATGGCTTGGATATGTTGCAGTTTAGTGTCAAGCTTGTTTTTTGTAAAAGTAAATATGATGACTTTATCTGAAGGCAATATTACATCTCAATATGCGCCCTTAATCCATAGAAATTGACTGGCCCACGATCGGCGTTGTATCCAGGATTTGTTATACGCTGATAATCTGCTGAAAGAGAAAGGCCTTTATAAACATTCCAGCTGTAAAAGGTTTCAAGGATTTGTTCTTTCTTGTAATTGAGTCTGCCATCTCCTATAAACATCGTCACACCACCTTGTTGAAGGTAGGCAATTTGCTGAGAAGAGATTCCATTTAATGCGGCACCAATTCCAACCGTATCTTGTGGCCTACCCCAGTAAGCCCCTTTGATCGATAAGCCGCCAGATAATGAATTGCTGATATCGGTGAATGCTTGGGTTTCGGTTTGACCGTTATTCCAACTCCACCTTGCAAAGGCGCCAATGTGTTCTGTGATTGCTTGCTCGCCGTTTAAAGCGTAACCCCATTTGGTTTGATATCCGTATCTGGTATTTAATATGTCTGGAGTCGTATTCGTCTGCAGCCCGAAACTCATTGCATTGTTATAGGTGGACATAATTCCACGGTTTTGAAAGACTAAAACTCGTGCCCTTCCAGGCTGTCCATTAATCGTATGTAGGTGGGTTAGCTCAGCAGTATTGCCATACTGCTGAGTGAGGTCATAGTCTAGTGCTAATGTATTAGGCGATTTGGCCATAGCCAGTCGAGCTAAGCGCATAACCCACTTTTCATCGTGATAGTACTCGCCTACAAAGCCATAGCTGTAACCACGAGAGTTGGCGGCATAGTCATACGCGCCACTTGCCATTAAAGACCAGTTCAAAAACTGTGTACGAGGATCATGGCTATAGGTGTTGGCGTCAAAGAAATCGAGTGCCGAAAATGTTCCGTAGGAAACGACAAGGCGACGCTTATCTATATTCCCGGCCAGTTGATTGGCGACGCCTTCGATATGCTCTTGTCCACCACCAAAGCCAAAGGTTTGCCGTAAAAACATTCTAGCCATGTAATAGATTGGGGGGATCGCAGTTCCTTTTTGAAGCTCACCGTTACTAAATCCACCCAAGCCACTGAGCCCTGAAAATGGAATGCCTTCAAACATCTCTGGATTAATGTAGGCTTCAGCGCCTTCCCATAGCCTGGTGCCTAAAAATGCAGTGGCCGAGAAGGTATAGCTTTTAGAGATATCCCCATCTTTTTTACTTAAAAGACTCTTTGTTCCGAAGTAGGGTGAATTAAAGTTATTTTTAAATTGTTGGGCATAAGTAGCTTGAGCATGAATACTCCATTGCTCGGTATCGCCCTCAATAGCAATTTGGCTATCGACTATCGGGGCGCTACTAACGGGTGACTCAGCCAAAATGATAGGGGTATCACTTACGGGGGATTCGGCGTTGACAGGCAAAGATAGCCCAAGCAAACAAAGGGTGCAAGCTAGGCTGATAAAGTCTTCGCGGCTACAGTTCATTGGGCAAAACATCGTAAATGCTAAAGGGGATTAATGAGAATAGCTCTCATCTTATTAGAAAACGCAGACTGCCTTTCATTATAAAAATGCTGCAACTGCAACATAAAAATGTAGGGCCTTGATATTGAATGTTCAATTTGAGTGTTACGGACTAGGTAGTTTCATTGATATAGCTTTTATAACTACTAGCTAAATTCATATAAACTCATTGAGAATAAAAATAGAAAATTATTGGTTAGAGAACGATGCGTAATACTGAATTACTCGAATTCTGCGCTTACCTCGAGAATACTTCCTTGGGCCTAGCGGTTCAGGATAACTTTTGGGTAGTTCCAGCGATGCAAACTGTGCATATTCTGGCTATCTCTGCGCTGCTGCTTGCAATGCTCATGATTGATTTACGGGTGCTGGGTATTCATGGCAAAAGTGATTCGATATCTGTTGTTATTTCCCGTTATATCAATCTTATTTGGTTTGCGCTGCCCATCCTATTGATTTCTGGAAGTATCTTGATTGTTGGAGAGCCTGCCCGCTCTCTTGCGAACTCATCCTTTCAGTTAAAGATGATTCTACTTCTAATAGCGATCATCACTACCCTGCAGATTCAAAAAATAGGATTAAGGGATTCACCTTTCCAGTCTAATAGAACAATCAATCTGTTAGCAATTTTTTCATTGTTACTTTGGTTCGGCATTGTTGCGTCTGGCCGCTGGATTGCTTACACCTAGCCTTATATAAAATGAACGAGATCCTCCTCCTTCTCCACGCTAGCTCCATAGCCCAAACTATTCGTGAAAATGAATTGTTGTTTCCATGGATTGAGGCATTACATGTTTTGGCAATTACGCTGGTCTTTGGCTCAATTGCATTAGTTGATTTAAGGTTAGTTGGTATGCGCGCACTGAACCGCCCAATCAGTAAAATTAGTGAAGAGCTTTTACCGGTTACTTGGGTAGCCTTTTTAGTTGCTGCCCTTACGGGAGCCATACTTTTCGCATCGAATGCTCTAAGCTATAGCCAAAATATTTACTTTATTTCAAAGATTATTTTGCTAGCTTTGGCTGGCTTAAATATGATGTGCTTTCAATTGATTATCGGCCGCAATCTTGGTAGTTGGAATCATATTCGACAGCTCCCAAATAAGGCGCGCATCGCTGGGGCTGTATCACTCGTTCTTTGGATTAGCATCATTATTTGTGGGCGCTGGATTGGTTTTACTCTTGAGCCTGTTCTAGCAATTTCATGAGGGAAAAAAAATGAATAGAAAGCATCTATTTCTGGCTACGGTATTAAGTGTTGGAATGGCAAGCGCAGGGATTAGTTTTGCGCAATCGGCCAAGCCAATTATTAACCCACCGCCTACTGCAAAGGACTGGGCAAATCTAGCGAAGCTCCCTGACTGGAGCGGTGTTTGGAATCCAAAGATTACAGACCAAGATATGCAGGCTAAAACAAACATGCCGCCTTGGATTCCAGCGGCAAACGAACTGATTCAGTTCCAGTTGGCTGAAGAGAAAGCGGGTAGACCCCCACCACTGTTTGTTAACTGTCTTCCAGAAGCCATGCCATCATGGATGTTGATTACGCACAACGCAATGGAAGTGTTATTTACTCCAGGTAGGGTAACGATGCTTGGAGAATCTGACGGTAATCGTTTGCGTCGTATTTATACCGACGGACGTCCTCACCCTGAAGATCCAGATCCGACATTCCATGGCCATTCCATCGGTAAGTGGGAGGGTGATACTCTCGTAATAGACACTGTCGGGATTTTGCCGCAATCGCTCATCGCTATTAGCGAGGCAGCAGGTGTGCCTAATAACGGCGATATGCGTGTAATTGAGCGCATTCGCTTAGTAGGCAAGGATGAACTGCACGATGAGATTGAAGTCATTGCTCCTAAGGTATTAACAAAGTCATGGAAAACAACCCGCATTTTCTTTAGGCAACGTGCCAGAAAATTTGACATTGTTGAGGGCGTATGTCTTGAGGGTTATTTCGCCCCTGGCAAAGATAAGCGTGGTAATGATATTTTTGTTCCCATCCAGCATGATGTGGGTGGCAATCGCATTCCACCCCAATAAATTATTGACAAACATTTAAGGAGTCGTATTTTGAAATTCAAAACTTTGACTATATTGGCGACATTTATTTTTTCAATGTCTTCTTCAATCCAGGCTTTAGCCCATCATTCCACTACGATGTTTGATAGGACGAAAGTACTGACTATCTCCGGCACGGTGCAAGAAGTTCAGTGGACGAATCCCCATGTAGCTATTTTTGTTACAGGAATCATTAATAATGGCGAAGCGCCCACTCTCTGGCTTATGGAGATGACCAGCCCAGGTAATCTAGTGCGAGCTGGGGGCTGGACTAGAAATGTGGTTAAGGCTGGAGATAAGGTGGTTGTTGACTTTAGCCCCTTACGCAATGGCACTAAGGGTGGGGCTCTTAAAAAGATTACCTTGGTTGATACTGGTAAGTTCTATACCGCCGATATCAGAGCCCAGGAAAGCGCAAACCTCGAGCAATTAGAGTCGAAGTAATGCTGTTGCTGTCGAAGTAGATTTATTGACTAATTGCCTTCATCTCAGTTTCAATGATATTTTTCAGCCAAATATGAGATGTTTGGCGATGAGTCCTCTCATGCCAGTACAGTGCAATTCTGACCTCGGGGATATTGAGAGGAATTGGCCGAATTTCTATCGGGAATTTATTTTTAATCTCCTGTGCTATCTTTCTGCCGGTGCAGGCAAGAAAGCCAGTCTCCGATACTGTTTTTGCGAGGTTAAAGACAGTTTGTACTTCTAGTGCAATGTTTATTTTTTCTCCTATTTTGAATACGGCTTGATCAATCACCATGGTTGATACTCCATTCCGCGGAGCTTCTAGGCGGACATGTCGGGTATTCAGAAATTCACTCAAGGAGAGTTTTGGGGCGGCATGGGTATTTTTTTTGGATAGACACACAAGCTCATCTCTAAACAGAATTTTGGTGCGCAACATTAAATTGGGCTTAGGCCACCAGCCAAGACGAAAGTCTAATATTCCTTTATCCAGCATGTCGAATGCTTCACTGGGATTAGAGGTTTTAAATTGAACCTGGATATTCGGGGCATCCAACTCTAAGCGCGCTGCAATGCGTGGTGCTAAGTAATACTCTACAAACTCTGGGCACATGATTGAAAATTTTGCCTCTGATGTCTTTGGATCAAAAGAGGATTCGGACTTATTGAGCGCATCTACCTTATACAGAATCTCTTGAATTTCAAGTTCGAGCGCAAGCGCTCGACTGGTGGGTGTCATACGCCCATTTGAGCGGACTAGCAAAGGATCCTTAAATACTTCCCGCAATTTTTTGAGCGCTAGGCTAACCGTAGGTTGGCTGAGCCCCAATGTGATTGCAGCCTTGGAGACATTTTGATGTTTGATGAGCGCTACAAAACAAACCAGCTGCTGTAAATCAATTCTATTATCCATTTTTTAAATAGTAATTATTTATATTATTGGTATACATATTACCGCATTGTCTCTAAGCTGAGAGCCTGAGTTGAGAAACTATGTTTCTACTCTTCTGACGTATGGAGGCAGTGCAATGCTTAATCTTCGAATCTATTTTTTGGCAATCGGTTTCTGGTGTTTCGGGTGGCTCCCTTTGACAGCAATGGCTCAAGCCAATGCCTGGCCCAATCGCCCAGTCAAAATGGTGGTCCCCTTTGCAGTTGGCGGTGCCACTGACATTGCGGCGCGAATTATTGCACCTGCCCTAGGGGAAATATTAGGCCAGCAGTTTATTGTGGAGATTAAAGCGGGCGCTGCTGGAAACATTGCGATTGAAGCAGTTGCTCTGGCCCCTCCAGACGGCTACACACTCATGGTGGGTAATGTTTCAACAAGTTCGATTAATGAAACCTTGTACGCCTCCAAGCTCAAAGTGAAGCCATCAGTGGCTCTAAAGCCGGTTTCTCTTATTGCCTCGATTCCCAATTTGCTGGTGTCAGGCGTAGATTTCCCACCAAACAATATGAAAGACTTGATTGCTTATGCAAAGGCGCGACCAGGAGAGTTGAATTATTCCTCCCCACTGGGTGGCTATTCCCATTTAGATATGTTGGATTTCACGAAGAAAGCGGGATTAAAGCTGGTCAATATTCCCTCTAAGGGCGCTGGCTCATCTCAGGTTGGTTTGGTTGCTGGCGATATTCATTTCACCATTTTGAATGCCGCCTCTACATTGACCTTGATCAAAGCGAAAAAATTGAAAGCCTTTGCTACAACCTCTGCTACACGCTTACCTTATTTGCCAGACGTGCCTACTTTTGCCGAAAGTGGCTTTCCAGGAGTGGGGACGGATCAGTGGAATGGTATTTTCGTTCCTGCAAATACACCTCAGCCAATAGTGGACAAGTTATTTAATGCCATTATCCAAGCCCTGCAAAAACCTCAAGTAAAAGAAGCCTTCATTACAGCTGGAATGACAGTGATTCCCAGCAAGTCTCCTGAAGAAGCTGCTGCGTTTATTGCTGCTGAAACTCAGCGTTGGCCAAGAATTATTAAAGAAAATAATGTAACCGTCGATTAATTGGAAAGACTTATGACAAATATTACAAAAGCAGTTTCAGCAGATGCCTATGAAGGCCCAATTTCTAAGCCCCAAGATTGGGGAATGATTATTGAGCGTGATGTAGCAATTCCATTGCGGGATGGTGGGGTTTTATATGCCGATATATTTCGTCCAGACACTGATGCGGAAAAATTTCCTGCATTGATGAATATCAGCGTCTATCAAAAAGACAAGTTGTGGATCCCGCCTGATGATTTAGAGGAGGAGGCTAATCCTCATATGAATTGGGAGACTGTGAATCCATTGTGGTGGGTGCCAAGAGGTTATATTTGTATTCGGGTTGACTCTCGTGGCACAGGAAAGTCTCCTGGAAGATGCGAGCCAAGTTCATATCAAGAAGCTGTCGATTTCTATGACTGTATAGAGTGGTCGGCCAAGCAGAAATGGTGCTCTGGAAATGTTGGGACTATGGGTATTTCATACCACGCCAGTAGCCAATGGCGGGTCGCGAATCTTCAGCCACCCTCACTAAAGGCCATAATTCCCTGGGAGGGGAGAGCTGATCAATACCGTGATCAAGCCTATCATGGCGGTATATTTTCAAGTGGATTTGTGGTGAATTGGATTGCTACGCATACGGCACACCATCTTTTGGGGCGCGCTAGAAAAAATAACCCAGATGCATTTACTCAAGACATGCTTTGGCAATATCTGAGTCATGATTTGGATTCTGAGTGGTGGCGAGTCTGCAGCGCCCGCTGGGATCAAATTAACGTACCCTTATACAGCGTGGGAAATTGGGGTGGCTGGGCCTTACATCTGCGCGGCAATACTGAGGGCTATGTCAATGCGGCCTCTAAGAATAAAAAATTACGCATTCATACGGGTACCCATTTTCACCCCTTCCATTCAGAAGAGGGTAGGCTTGATCAACTTCGATTCCTGGATTGCTGGCTCAAGGGGATTGATAACGGCATTATGAAAGAGCCGCCGATTAAGTTAGAAATTCGTACTGGTGGCAGCACAAAACCCTATCCATTCCGCTATGAAAACGAATGGCCACTTGCGAGAACACAGTGGACGAAGATGTATTTACAAATTGAGCGCGAACCTTCCGAGGCAGAGTCACACGTTGAAGGTTCATTAGTTAAGACGGCACCAGCTAAGATGGGTAAATTAACTTACTCCACGAGTGGCGCAACCAAAGCGGGAGTTGCTTCTAGCTCATCACTTGCCAACACACACGGAAGCAGTACAAGAACGGGGGTGTCCTTTACAACCCCCGCAATGACAGAAGATTTTGAAATTACCGGTCCTTTAATGTGCAACCTATGGGTATCTAGTTCCTCTGAAGATATGGACATCATGATTACTCTGCGCAATATCGGTCCAGACGGCAAGGATGTCAATGAAGTGGGGCAACATGGTCAACCGATTCCATTAACAAAAGGTTGGTTGCGTGCATCGCACCGTAAGTTGGATGCAAAGAAATCATTGCCATATCGTCCTTATCATGCTCACAACGAGAGATTGTGGTTAGAGCCAGATGTGCCGGTGGAGTGTCAAATCGAAATTTGGCCGACTTGTATTGTGCTGCAAAAAGGACATTCCCTAAGAGTGGATATCCAGCCGCGAGATGGTGTTGGTAGCGCTCCCTATACCCACTTCCACTGCGATTACAACGCGGGTGCCGTGAACACCATTTATTCAGGTGGTGATATGGAGTCGTACGTACTGCTGCCAGTGATTCCACAGAAATCTTAAATTGACTCCAGGCTATTGATATAGGGTAATAAAAATGAATTTAGCATTAAGACAAATGCATTTATTTTTTAGACGGATTACCCATTCAATAGCTTGGGTAATTTTCGGCACATTATTTATCTCCCAGGCTGCCTATGCACAAAATAAAATGAGCCAATGGCCCGATCGTCCGATTCGGATGATCGTGCCATTTTCAGCCGGCGGCCCAATTGATATTGTTGCGCGTAGGGTTGCTCAGAAACTGAGTGATGCGTTAAAAACCCCTGTAGTAATTGACTATAAGACTGGGGCAAATGGCTTAATCGGAGCAGATTATGTTGCTAAGTCAGCGCCGGACGGATACACCATGTTGATTATGACGGGGTCCTTTTCTGCCAACGCGGCACTGTATAAAAAATTACCTTACGATCCCATTAAAGATTTCACGCCGATTAGCCAGGTATATCGTAGTTATGGCATGGTGCTCGTAGTCAATAATGATTTGCCGGTCAATTCCTTGAAGGAGTTGATTGCCTATTCACAAGCCAACCCTGGCAAGCTCAGTTATGGTTCAGGTGGCTATGGTAACGCCTCGCATTTAGTGGGGGAGCTTCTGAATGTGCAGGCTGGCGTTTCTATCTTGCACGTGCCGTATAAGGGGCTTGGTCCAGCATATAACGAGGTAATTGCTCGGCAGGTTGATATGACGTATATCTCAACCGCTACGGCCGCAAATGGCATTAAGGAAAATGCAGTCAAAGGCCTTGCTATTAGTGGTAACGCTCGGTCACCGGCTATTGCCAATGTGCCCACCTTTACAGAGGGTGGCGTTAAGGGAGTGGACCAGGTTTATGGTTGGTCTGGGATTTTTTATCCAACAGCTACCCCCAGCATTATTGTGAATAAAGTTCAGCAGGCTTTAGCAAGCGTGCTGAGGCAGCCTGAGATGAAAAAACAATTTGATGAATTGGGCCTAGTGCCAATCGCATCAACACCAGCAGAATTTTCTAAGTTTGTATCTCAAGATATTGAGTTACAAACGCAATTATTTAAAACAGCCAATATTGCTCAACAGTAGTCGATGGAAGGTGAGGTAAGAATATGCATTTAAAACGTCAATTCTTAGCGCTTCATTGTTTTATTGCTCTTTCTTCATGGAGTGCAGTCGGTGTTGCGCAAAACTACCCTAATCGCGCCACTAAAATTATCGTGCCGTTTGTGGCGGGCGGCCCAACTGATGTTCAAGCGAGATGGGCTGCTCTGCAACTGAATACAGCACTTGGGCAACCCTTTATTGTAGAAAATCGACTAGGCGGCGGAGGCGTTCCAGGGGTTGAGGCAGTAGTAAAAAGTCCAGCAGATGGCTACACCTTGCTTGCGGGTAATCCAGGGCCGCTGACTGTTGCGCCTGCGGTGAAAACCAATATGCCCTATCAAACTAGCAAGGATCTTGCCCCAATTATGTTGATAGCACGCACTGCGAGCTGCATTAGCATTCATCCGAGCATCCCTGCTAGTAATGTCAAAGAATTTATTGCCTATGTGAAAGCAAATCCTGAGAAGGTAAGCTACGGTTCTCCTGGAGTTGGAACGGTTGGGCATCTTTCGATTGAATCATTTGCTTCTCAGGCGGGAATCAAGATTAATCACATTCCATACAAAGGGGCCTCGCAATACCAAAATGATTTAATTGCTGGACATATTCAATTAGCCCAAATACAGCTTTCAAACTGTATTCCATTATTAAAGCAGGGCAAGATCAAGACGATTGGTATTACTGCAGATAAGCGTAATGCCTTGGCCCCAGATGTTCCAACCATTGCAGAGCAGGGAATGCCTGGGTATCAAAGTTATAACTGGAATGGATTGCTGGCACCTGCGGGTACGCCAAGTGCCATCATCACTAGGCTTCATGCCATTCTGACCAAGCAATTGGCAACCAAGGAGAATCAACAGCTTTTTATCTCGCAAGGATTTGAACCTAGCAATCTCACTCCAGAAGAATTTGCTAGCTTCATTATTTTAGAGACTGAAAAGTGGGCCAAAATTGCAAAGCAGGCCGACATCAAAGAATAAGCAGCATCCATTACTCATAGTTAAAAACACACTACAAGGAAATCATCATGGCAGAAAAAAAAGATCCCCCTTATTTTATGTACTTCCCGGATAACTATCGCTGGTCAGCGGCATTTATTAATATGTTGAGTGCGGCCCCTTATGGCGGATCAGAAATTGGTGAGCTACATAAAATCGGCGTCAAACTAAAAGGTAAGGCGGGAGATGACGATGATGCCTGGTTTAATGCCTGCACCGAAGTCGCGGATGGTGTTTGTCAGTACGCAGACCGCTGGGCCAAGGAGGGCAACAATACGTCAGCTGCTCATGCCTACCAGCGGGCAGCCAATTACTATCATATGGCGGAGCGATTTCGTACCCCTAAGGATAAAAAGGCTCTAGAGATCTTTCAACGGGGTGTTGATGCATTCCATCAGTTTATTAAGCTGAGCGACTACAACATTGAGATTGTAGAGGTCCCATTTGTAGATGGAAGTTTGCCTGGCTATTTTGTACATCCTCAAAAGAAGGTTGCTGAAAAATCTCCTTGCGTGGTTTATTTCGATGGCCTAGATGTCACCAAAGAAATCCAATTTATGCGTGGTATTCCAGATTTAATTAAGCGCGGTTTTTCAGTGTTGATTATGGATGGTCCTGGAACAGGTGAGGCGATTCGTTTCCGCAATCATTATTTGCGTTATGACTATGAGGTTGCTGGCAGTGCCTGTCTCGATTATTTAGAGACCCGTAAGGATGTTGATCCAAAGAAGATTGGTATTGTGGCTATCAGTCTTGGTGGTTACTATGCCCCGCGATGTGCCGCGATGGATCATCGCTGGGCTGCTTGTATTGCCTGGGGTGCTCAATGGGATTATCACGAGACTTGGAAAAAGCGTATTGACGCCCAATTTAAGCTTTCTTTATCTGTTCCCGGGCATCACATTAATTGGATTCTGGGTGTCGATACCCTAGATCAAGCGCTTGAAACCCTGAAGCCATTTAAGCTGGATGGTGTCATGCAAAAAATGGAATGCCCTTTCTTGCTAGTGCATGGTGCTGAAGATGAGCAAATTCCTCTGAGCGATGCTCAAAAACAATATGATGCGTGTGGCTCGAAAGATAAAACCCTGCGAGTCTATACAGCAGAAGAGGGTGGTTCACAACACTGTCAACGTGACTATCTCACTTTGGTGGTTGCTGATATGTGGAATTGGTTTGAGGA
>CANGCM010000045.1 GCA_947452535.1 Burkholderiaceae bacterium
AGTGCAAGGATATGAAATCAGAGTCATCAGATTGCTTGTATTAGATATGAGGGCGCTTACTCAAAAGCTTACGTACATAGGGAATCCTACAACATAACAGCAAGAACAAGATGGCCGCGTAAATACTCACTGTATCCAAATCATTCTTTCCTGCCTTGTGCCACCAATAATGCAGGACTACAGTAGCAGCGATGAGATAAATCACGCGATGCAAATACATCCAGCGGCGTCCTAGCTTTCTTTGCGCCCAATGAGTAGAAGTAAAGGCCAATGGCGTCAGCAATACCAGACTAATAAAGCCCATCGTAATGAATGGCCGTTTCACAACATCTTTCAACATATCTACCAGATCAAAATTTTGATCTAACCAAAGCCAGATTCCAAAATGAATGCAGGCATAAAAAAAACTGAATAAACCCAACATTCTGCGAAATCGAATCCAAGTCGTTGAATTGGTAATTAAACGCAATGGCGTCATAGCTAGAGTAAGGCATAAGAAGATAAGCGCCCAAGTTCCGCTCGAGCGGGTAATGAACTCAATCGGATTGGCGCCCAACCCATCATTAAAGCCAAGCCAAATTAATCGCTCTAGAGGCAATAGTGCCAACAGAAAAATTAATACCTTCATAGAACTCAATGAATTACTGAGTATCAATAGAATTTCTTCAGGTCCATCCCAGAGTACATACTGGCCACTTGATCGCCATAGCCATTAAACATTTGGGTTTTGATTTTGGGGGCGAATACACCTTTAGGATCTCCAATGCGACGCTCAGTGGCCTGACTCCAACGCGGGTGATCTACCGAAGGATTGACGTTTGAATAAAACCCATACTCTCGGGCATCAAACTGGCTCCAGCTGGTCTTGGGCATTTCTTCTGTCAAACGAATTTTGACAATTGACTTTGCACTCTTAAAGCCATACTTCCAAGGAACCACAAGCCGAACGGGAGCCCCATTTTGCTTTGGAAGTGTCTCGCCATACAAACCAAAGGTGAGAAGCGTTAAGGGATTCATTGCCTCATCTAGTCGCAGACCTTCACGATAAGGCCATTCAATCACTCGATTCCGCATTCCCGGCATTTGCTTACGATCCGCCAGGGAAATAAATTCCACATACTTGGCTGAGCCTAAAGGTTGAACCTGATTTAGTAATTTAGATAAAGAGTAGCCATCCCATGGAATAACCATCGACCACCCTTCAACACAACGCATGCGATAGATACGCTCTTCCATAGGAGCGAGCTTCAGCAATGCATCTATATCTAAAGTCACTGGCTTTTGTACTAAGCCTTCAATCGTGACGCTCCATGGTCGAGTTTGCAGACTCTCCGCATAAGCGGCTGGGTCTGACTTGTCTGTTCCGAACTCATAAAAGTTGTTGTAAGTAGTCACATCTTTATAGCTAGTGGACTCGCCCTTGAGCATGAAATTGGGATTGGGCGTAGCAAGCAACTTCTGAGGATTGCTTGCCAAGGCATCACGAGAAAACCAAGGGGCAAGTGCTAAACCAAATGCGCCAGCAGCTGCAGACTTAATCAACTCACGCCGAGCCTCAAAAACTGCCTTAGGAGTAATTTCATGAGAGAGCTGCTTCTGATCATTTGAGTGCATATCGATATCTCCGTGATGGATTTAAGCCAACATTGTGAACACTACCCATTTTGCTACGCCTGCTGATTTATTGCTGAACATCTCTACAGACCTAAAGAAATAGAGCCTAGACAAGAAAAAGGCAAACCTAATGGTTTGCCTTCTGCATAAAACAAGCTGAACTTGCGAATTGACTTGACCAACTTAAGCCACCGAAGCCGCCTTCAAGATCTGATTGAGGGTTGCACTTGGACGCATAACTGCTTTGCACTTCTCTGGGTCTGCCGCATAGTAACCACCGATATCGGCAGGTTTGCCCTGAACCGCTTTGAGCTCTGCAACAATATTTTGCTCGTTATCCGTTAGTGCTTTCGCAATTGGTGCAAAGTAGGCTTGCAATTCTTTGTCCTCAGTTTGCGCTGCCAACGCTTGCGCCCAATACATCGCCAAGTAGAACTGACTACCGCGATTATCCAGCTCCCCAGTGCGTGGTGATGGTGACTTATTGTTTTCTAACAATGCGCCAGTAGCATCATCTAAGGTACGAGCCAAGATCTTCACCTTTGGATTGCCGGTTTTATCACCGATATCCTCTAGAGAGACAGCTAAGGCTAAGAACTCACCCAAAGAATCCCAACGCAAATGGTTCTCTTCAACCAATTGCTGAACATGTTTAGGTGCAGAACCGCCCGCGCCAGTTTCAAAGAGACCACCACCAGCCATCAAAGGCACAATAGACAGCATCTTGGCGCTAGTACCGAGTTCCATAATAGGGAACAAGTCAGTGAGGTAGTCGCGCAAAATATTACCAGTGACAGAGATCGTATCCTTACCTCGGATGATGCGCTCCAAGGTATAACGCATTGCGCGAGTCTGAGACATGATTTGAATATCTACGCCAGTAAGGTCGTATTCTTTTAGATAGGCCTGAACCTTCTTAGTGATCTCCGCTTCATGCGGACGATACTCATCTAACCAAAATACTGCTGGAGTCTTAGAAAGACGTGCGCGATTGACTGCCAACTTCACCCAGTCACGAATTGGCGCATCTTTAACCTGACACATACGCCAGATGTCACCTTCTTCCACATTTTGCTCGAGTAATACTGTGCCATCATCCGCAACAATACGAGCCACAC
Source organism: Burkholderiaceae bacterium (assembly GCA_947452535.1). GTDB lineage: Bacteria > Pseudomonadota > Gammaproteobacteria > Burkholderiales > Burkholderiaceae > Polynucleobacter. The sequence continues at coordinate 2,733 of CANGCM010000045.1, forward strand.
CAGCTTCAGCGATCTCGAAAGTCTTGTCATGTGAACCGTACTCTTCAGCCTGCTGAGCCATCAAACCGACATTAGGTACAGTACCCATCGTAGTTGGGTCAAAATTACCGTGAGTCTTACAGAAATTAATTGTCTCTTGATAAATACGGGCAAAAGTACTTTCTGGAATCAAGGCCTTAGTGTCATGTAAACCACCATCGGCCCCCCACATCTTTCCGCCAACACGAATCATCGCTGGCATAGATGCGTCCACAATCACATCACTTGGTGAGTGGAGATTAGTAATCCCCTTAGCAGAATCAACCATCGCCAATGCTGGACGGTGTTCATGACAAGCCTGCAGGTCTTGAATGATTTCTTCACGCTTAGACTCTGGCAAAGTTTTAATCTTGTCATATAGGCTACTCATACCATTATTGGCATTAACGCCTAACTCTTCAAACAGTTTGGCATGCTTTTTAAATGCATCTTTATAGAAAATCTTGACAGCATGACCAAACACGATAGGATGAGAGACTTTCATCATGGTTGCCTTCACGTGGAGTGAGAGCATCAGGCCAGTCTTATAGGCATCTTCAATTTCTTTTTCATAAAATTCGCAGAGTGCTTTTTTACTCATGTACATGCTGTCAATGATTTCGCCAGCAAGCAAAGACACTTTTGGCTTCAGAACAATCGTCTTACCGCTCTTAGTCACTAAGTCCATCTTGACATCGCATGCCTTAGTCATAGTCATTGACTTCTCACCTGCGTAGAAGTCGCCGCCATGCATATGGGATACGTGTGTGCGGGAAGCTTGGCTCCATTCACCCATAGAGTGTGGATTCTTACGGGCATAACGCTTCACTGCATTTGGTGCACGGCGATCGGAATTACCCTCCCGCAATACAGGATTTACAGCGCTACCCAAACATTTGGAATAACGAGCAAGGATCGCTTTTTCAGCATCGTTTTTAGGGTCGTCCGGAAAATCAGGAACCTGGTAACCCTTGGTCTGTAATTCCTTAATAGCGGCGACTAACTGAGGCACTGAAGCACTGATGTTAGGCAGCTTAATAATGTTAGTGTCTGGCAACAAAGTCATACGACCTAGTTCAGCCAAATTATCAGGCACTTTCTGTTCGGCAGTTAAGCAATCAGAGAACTCCGACAAGATACGAGCGGCAACAGAAATATCGCTCTTCACAATCTGCACTCCAGCTGGCGCTGTAAAAGTACGAATGATTGGCAAAAATGCGCAGGTCGCCAATGAAGGCGCTTCGTCTGTCAGCGTGTAAATAATCTTTGATTTCTCTGAAGCCATGGATATTTCCTCGATATTGATAAATATTAGGGTTCGGCCTATACCGATCCTCTCTCGTACTCCGCACGCCACACTTCAGGCGCTTTTGACTGTCTTTTGTGTAATTTCACGTACTGGACCGAGAGATCTATTTTAAATCATCGATCCTGGCAATTCAGGAGATTTGGGCTCCAAAATGGCTGATTGGTCTAAATTAAAGGGCTCCACTAAGCCAACCCTCCTCCTCGTTACGCCGTAAACTGCGATACATGACTAATAATCCGCCCTTGCTAAATAAGAACCTCGTACTGCTAATCCTCTGTCAGGGCCTATTTCTAACCAATAATGTGACTTTTATCGCAATTAATGGTCTAGTTGGTCTGAGCCTAAGCCCAGTTGCCTGGATGGCTACCTTACCGGTCATGGGTTATGTTGTTGGCGCCGCCTTTTCCACTTCGATTGTTGCCAAAACCCAAAATTACTTTGGCCGCAAGATCTCTTTTCAGCTGGGCTTACTGGTAGCAGTGTTCTCAGCCCTTCTCTGCGCCTACGCAGCCGTTTCCAGAAACTTTTGGCTTCTGGTACTCGGAACCTTCATTGCAGGCTATTACAGCGCCAATGGACAACTCTATCGCTTCGCTGCTGCTGAACTCACAAATACTAGCCAAAGGGATAAAGCAGTCTCATGGGTCCTAGCTGGTGGACTCCTCGGCGCGGTCATTGGGCCCAACCTCGCAGCCTGGACTCAGAATCTATTTGATACCGCCTTCTTGGGCGCCTATCTCGCGCTTTCGATAGCTGGCTTGATTGGAATTGTCGTGATGCAGCTCATCCATTTCCCAGAAGAATTCAAAACTCAACATGCCCTATCTGCCGGTAGAGACCTCAAAACGATCTTGCGGCAACCCGTCTTTATGGTGGCAGTGATTGGCGCGTCTTTGGGTTATGGCGTCATGAACTTACTGATGGCTGGAACCCCACTCGCCATGCAAATCTGTGGCCTGCCGTTTTCCGATACTGCACTGGTATTAGAGTGGCATGTGATTGGTATGTTCGCGCCTGGATTTTTTACAGGCTCATTGATTCAGCGCTTTGGTGCAGTCAAAATCATGGGTGTTGGTGTGTTTCTCAATCTACTCTGTATTGCAATCGCCTTAACTGGTGTCGACTTTCATCAATTCCTGATTGCCTTATTTTTATTGGGTGTCGGTTGGAACTTTTTATTTACCGGCTCTACTTCATTGGCAATGAAAGCGTACCATCCGGAGGAGCGTGATAAAGCGCAAGCAGCAATTAACTTCTTTGTCTTTGGCACTATGGCCTTCACTTCATTTGGATCCGGTGCTCTCATCACCTCACAGGGCTGGAACATTCTCAACCTTGGATCGCTACTACCTGTTGCAGTAACGGCAGGCGCCCTGATTTGGCTGAGCAGCAATCGAAAGAAGGCCGCTAATACTCTCTAGCCTAAGATGCTTTAGCTAGAGGTAGATTAAATAAGAGGTTTTGTGGCTTAAGTTTTAACTGCTTCTCATCATTCATGGCGATACCCATATAAACAGGCTTACCAGCCTGAGATTGTGTGACAGCAGCTTCATCAACAAAGTCCAGGCGGAACAAGCAAATGATTTTTTCTAGCTCATCTACATCCACTGATTCTTTCTTATAAAGCTTATTCAAAATATCAGTAGCAGCCGCGTCCAACCCAACATGCCATGACCATTTTGGATCGGTAATTTGCTGCATCGGCGTAATTCGTACTTGTGGGCCCAAAAAATGCTGTATCCACTTTTCAAGCACACGGCAAAAATGATTAATAGGGGGCTGCCCGAAGTTGAGTTGAACTGCAAAATCATGGTCCTCGTCTTTATCCCAATACAGATCAGAATTCTCCTCATGCAAGACATCTAAATCAATCGAGCGCATTGACATGGACTTCCCCTTAAGGAGGTCCATAATGTTGCCGGTCTCTCCTGCCTGCGCATTCCGCGTCACTATCTCATCATCTGCGCCCATCACAACACCATCTTCTAAAACAGTGATCTTCTGAGTTCGAAAGAAGAGTTCGCCCATACGCGCATCCAAGGGGTGACATTCCTCACCCAAAATATGTCTGATGAAGATTTGGGCGAGCTGCGAAATAAACAAGGGAGGTACATCTACACCGTCACCCTTAAACAAGCTCATATAGAAGCTTTCTAAAGAATTAGCAGCCAACAACTTCGTTCGGTATCGAAGCCAGACTTGATAGTTCACCTGAATATCTGGATCGGCCATCGCCGTAATTTCCTCATCAGTAATCAATGCACGCGGATTCTGGCTTAAATGCTGGTGTAGAGCGCGCTCCGCATCACAAGATTCAGGAACGAGATTTAACTCGGGACGCAATAAATACGTGCGCAGAAATTCATCCGTTACCAACAATTGATTGTCAGAACCCACCAACAGGGTTTTATATGCAGAATGAGGCCAGAAGTTTGTCATGTCGGTTTACTCGAACAAAAAGATAAAGCTCAGAATATACTAGCCCTTCAATTTCAGCCAAAGAGGAAGATAAACGTGAGCGAACTCAAGAAAATAGATACTGTTGTAGGTGATGGCAAAGAGGCGGTAGAGGGTAACCATGTCGATGTGCACTACACAGGCTGGCTTTACGACGATAAGGCGGCCGATCATAAGGGCCAGAAATTCGATAGCTCCCTAGATCGTGGCCAACTCTTCAGTTTCCCTTTAGGCGCCGGTCATGTCATCAAGGGCTGGGACCAGGGCGTTCAGGGCATGAAGATTGGTGGCAAACGCACTCTGATCATCCCCTCAGAAATGGGTTATGGCGCACGCGGTGCTGGTGGTGTAATTCCCCCAAACGCAACTCTTGTATTCGATGTGGAGTTGCACGGAGTCAATTAATTTCCTAGATATCAATATCTTGAAGTACTAAGGCCACTCAATGAGTGGCCTTTATTTTTCCTCAAGCATTCATCGGGGATTAGGAACGTAAATCTTTACCGTTCGAAGTAAGCTTGCTTGGGGATGTGGGTTGACACAAGGCAATCAAACGATTTCTTTCGGCCATAACCTTATCGGTATAGCCGCCGTCGTTCTCTGCATTCGCGGCGCCGACATAGTATTTCAAGCCGTTACGCAATGAGCCTGTGGTAGCAATTAAATACTTCAAGATGTAAGCGCCTACCCGAATATTGACCTCAGGCTTAACCGCATCAGTCTCACCGCCGTAAAGAGCATATTTATCTTTATGAATCGCGGTCATCACTTGCATCAAGCCTTCAGCGCCAGCATGACTTTTCGTCAATGGGTTGAAGTTTGACTCCACCGAGATTACAGCGAGCAATAAGACGGGATCAATATTGACCTCTCTCGCAATTAAAACGGTATTAGAAACATATTCTTCAATCTTGGCGCGATCAAGCCTGTACTTCTTCTCAAAGAAGTCAGCTACTGCACGTTGATTTTGAATGGATACCATCAACTTTGAATCTAAAGCCTGAGGATCCATTTTTGAGCTTGGAATACGATCAGACAAATGGGAGATTGGTCGGACCTGCGCCTGCGCTACCGACGGCATCAAGAGAGCCACTGTTTGGCGCTTGGCGCTGAATAAGCCCTTACCAGGTATGGACTCCGTCTTGCCATAAATCACCTGTGCAATTTCTCTATCTGCATATGCTCGGGGAGACTCTTCCTGGTACTGATCAAGCATTCCAAAACCGTTTTGCCAAACTATCTGCCGCGCTTCATCTGGAACCAAGATGCGAGCTAAATCAAAAGCGCCCGCTTGAGTGCCATTACCAGAGAGCCAGAGTCCAACAATCATGAATACAGCGACGATAAATAAACCATTCATCACTCGATAAACAGGCGAAAGTAGATGAGCTGACAAAGCCTTAGCGCTAGCCATTGCAGTCTGTCCGAGCTGCGTATCACTCAATTTGGTAGAAAAACTTTTAATCATTCATTTTTTTGCAGCACTTAAAAAACCAAACATCTGATTTATGTTGCACCGCAATAAGTAAAAAACATGTGCCATCCTAAGAAGGTTCTTATATCAAGTCAAGAATAAAGAAAGCTATTTCTATAACTTATTGATCTTGAAATAAGCTGTATCGCTATGACGTCCTCTACAATCCACAATTAACCTATTTATTTCAATAACTTAGAGAAGTTAGTGAGGACTTATTTCATATAATAAAAAAGAGGTGAAAAATAGACTTTTTTACGAATTTTGGACCTCAAAAGATTCTGCTAAGCCGTACATCTAGTATTCATCCTGTCTTATTTTTCTACCTATAGTATTGAGGAGCTACTGATAGCGTGGAGAGATTTACTCCTATCAAGGACTTCATCACTAGGTTGAATTAGCTAGGAAAACCTTCAGATAACCAGCTAACCACTAGCCTTAGAGCTAATTTTTTAATAGAAATTGGGGTGGGCTATGTATACCTGAACCATCACTGATTACACTCCTAGATAATGAAATTACTAGCCCAAGTCCTGATATCCAGCGCCCTTTGGATGCCGTTTAGCGCCTCCGCCCTCTTTGATCAATGCAAAGACCTATTTCCAGCACAGCAAATCCCCAGCACACCTCAAGTTGGGCGTGACCTTTGCTTTGATGATTTCGCAATCTATTACTCACCTGTAGATAAAAAGCCTATCTATACGGTTGAGAAATTAAATGGGGCGCAACTTCAGGCACCTCATCCTCGTCGTACCAATCAGTTTTATGAGGAGGCCAGACTACCCATTCGCGAACGATCACTTCTGATGGACTACCGAGGCAGTGGCTATGACCGCGGTCATAACGTTCCCGCAGGGGATATGACCCGCGAGCAAGGCATGGCGCAATCCTTCTCCTTAGCAAATATGATGCCTCAGGCCAGACAGAATAATCAGGGTATTTGGGCCAAGCGAGTTGAAGAGCCCACCAGGATGTACATCAAGCGTAGCCAGGGAGATATTTTTGTCTTTACTGGATCCACTGGCCATGCAGGCAGCATCGGTAAAAGCAAAGTCACAGTGCCTACCCATTTATATAAACTCGTCTTTGACCCCACCAAAAAGGCAGCTTGGGCCTACTGGGTTGAAAATACTGATGATGCGCAAATGAGCGCACCCATCTCTTATGCAGAGCTGGTTCAGAAAATAGGTATCGACTTTCATTTACCTTTAGACCATAGCGAAAGCAAATTCAATAAGTAGCCCGGACTCACCAAGGGCAGGCTATGACCGCAATCGAGTCACTGCAATAGTGCGCTCCAGATAAGCATTTATTACTGAGTAGTGCGGGCAGTAATTCCATGGGCGCGCTGAATGGGCGCCAATAATCCTCGTAAACCGTTGTGGTCTAGGGTATGCATCAACTCCAGTAACTGACCAAGCTCGCTCTTGGGAAATCCTTCGCGAGCAAACCACGCCAAATAATTACCAGGCAGATCGGCCAGCGCTCGGCCAGCATGCTTACCGAAAGGCATCTTCATTGTGACGAGCTTTTCTAAGGCTTCTGAATCCATAACTGTTGATCTTACAAGCTAATTGAGCTCGGATGGCAAATCTCAACAACATACTCAAAGTGGTCTTTTTCTCAATTGAGAATTATTCTCATTTACTGTATATTGAGAATCATTCTCGATTACTTTTACTAACTAGCCCATATCAATATGAAAATGACCATCAAACGAATAGCCCTATTTGCCGTCTTCTTAGCCACAGCATTCCACCTCTCATTTGCAATTGCAGGTGAGGGTACTTTTGGCTGGATTTACAGTCTTGATCTTCAACCTAAGGGAAAGCTCGAGTTTGAGCAGCGCTTACAACTGAATAAACAGCAAGCATCCGGAAACTATGACGCTTGGACCGCTAGAACAGAGCTTGAATATGGGCTTACGAATAATTTACAAATTGCTGGCTATATCAACTCTTACTACACCAGCGCAAACCAAAATTACACCAATCCCGAGGCTTGTGGTGATAGCTCAAGCTGCACCGGTGGTTATGGAGTGCCATCCAGCCATGATCCTGCTACCCCCTATAGAAAGAGCGGGATTGAAGGAGGATCACTAGAGGCAATTTATAGACTGACTAATCCGGTGACATCTCCAGTTGGGGTGGGTCTGTATTTAGAGCCTAGTTGGGGAAGAAACAAAGATGAAATTGAAGCTCGCTTGCTATTACAGTCCAACTTTATTGATGATAAGTTGATCTTAGCCGGCAATGTGGTCGTCGCTAATGAACGACTGAAATTCATTGAGAACGGCAATGTCCCTGAATCTATGCTCGATTTTCTCGTTGGAGCCAGCTACCGATTCGCTCCCAAATGGTCTGCTGGTGTAGAAGCCCGCTTTCATAACGATTATTCAGAGCTCAATTTACGCAATCAAGTGCAACGCGCAACTTTTGTGGGCCCCAATATGCACTATGCCGTAAAGGACTGGTGGGTCACAGGTGCATGGCGCTATCAATTAAAAGGGGGTAACTGTATGGGCGGGGGTGAGGCTGAGTGTTCCAATGCTCGCGTTTGGGATAGTCACTCTGTGAATGAATTCATCGTCAAAGTCGGCTTTCCGCTGAATTAAAAAAATATTCTCACAACAGCAACTAAAAGGTAATGATGGAAACTCACAATTTATTAATAGCAGCCTTAATACACCTGATTGAGTTTCAATCATCCCAATGCTCAACCGCAAGAAAAAGGGCTTTGATGATATTCGAAGCCCTGTCGGATCACAAGGATAGCAATCCTGAGATTGAAAACCTCTGCCTTCAAGCAAATAAGCTACTTACAATTTAAAAAATTACACGCGGAAAACACTTCTCATCATGTATTGGAAACCAAACCCCGTTCTGATACTTGGCTTGATAGCTACATCAGCCCCGATCATCGCCCAAGCCAAGATTTACGTATCCATAGAGCAAGCACAAAAAATACTAATCCCCAAGCAGTCACTCACAAAAAATCCCATCATCATTACTGATGCATTACAAGAAAGGATGCGCTCTGCTTCAAGTATTCGCCACCCTTTTCAAGGCAATCGCATTTGGAAATCGGCAGAGGGTGGCTGGTTCATTGTCGATGAG
>CANGCM010000046.1 GCA_947452535.1 Burkholderiaceae bacterium
CAATATTATTCCCACCTTGGCCACTAATGGCATTGTGTGTAGCTCCTATCCTCGGGTTGCTGAGGCAGGCTTGAATAAGGGCTGGGAAATGATGGGCCATGGATATGTTCAAGGTCCTATGCATAAGGTCCCCAATCAACTCGAGTCGATTGAGCAAACCGTTGATGCAATTAAAAAGTTTAGTGGTAAGGCTCCAGTCGGTTGGGAAAGTCCGGGCCTGACTGAGAATGATGCAACGATTGATTGTCTTTCGAAGGCGGGGATTGAGTATGTAGCCGATTGGGTGCTAGATGATCAGCCTGTATGGATTAAGGCCAAACCTAAGCCAGTGTTATCCGTTCCCTATACCGTGGAGATCAACGATATTCCGATGATGCTCTTGCAGAGTAATAGCGCGGAAGAAATGATGACGCGAGGTATTAATCAATTTGAGCGCTTATGGTCTGAGAGTGAGTCGATCACTCGGGTGATGGCAATTAGCGTCCATCCATACATTACTGGTGCGCCGCATCGTATCGGTTATTTTGAAAAGTTACTTGATCATATTCAAAAGAAAGAGGGCGTGCTCATTAAGACAGGTGAGTGGATTTCTGATTGGTATCGTAAGCAGGTTCCAGCTCCAAAAGATTAACTCTAGAATCAGAACTAAAAGCAGAAGCAGAAGCAGAACTAAAAGCAGAAGCAGAAACAGAAACAGAAAAAAGGAAAAATATATGGGTTTAAAGTTCATGGAACATATCTTGATATTGACCCATGATCCTGAGGGCACTAGAGATTGGTTTTGCAATAATCTAGGCTTTCGTAGTGGGGATCATCCCGATTTTGGATTTCCAGTCTATTGGCTCTATATCGGCGATCAAGATGTGGTGCATATCGGGAAAGCTAAATTTTCTGAGCATCAAGATACTTACTTGAAAACACCTTCAGATCAGGCTAATCAAGACTATTCAGCGGCCGGCGCCCTGGGATCGGGTCGCATTGATCATGTGTGCTTTAACTGTGATGGTATGGATGAGTTTATTGAGCGCTTGACCAAGAATGGCATTGAATTTAATGAGCGCAAGGCTCACAACTCGAATCTCTACCAATTGTTTATGCGTGAGCCAATCAACGGCATTAAGGTAGAACTCAATTTCTCTGCTGAAGAAGCAGTGCGCGTAGGTCGAGTAGCCAGTTGGACGGATGCAGGTGCAGTTAGCAGGTAAGCCATCGTGGCTACTTGCTCAGCTTGCCGCCAAATAATCCTGTTGGCTTGACTAGCAGAATCAGCATCATGATCGCAAACGGCGCCATGATCGCCAAAGGCGCATAAATTAACGAGCCAATCGATACTACTTGGCCAACGATAATTGACGAAACCATGGTGCCTTTAATGCTGCCTAAGCCGCCGATAATGACCACCATGAAGGCAAATGCCAATACCTCTAAACCCATACTGGGGTCGACGATGATGAGTGGGGCGTACAGCGCTCCGCCCAGTGCAGATAGAGAGCCTGCTAGGACGAAAGTAATGGTGAAGAGTCTGGTCACGTTAATCCCAAGACCCTCCACATGATTCATATCCTCAATGCCAGCTCGAATGGCTTTACCGATAATGGTTTTATTCAAAAATAACCAAATGCCTAAGTAGACTAGGACGGCAATCAAGATCACCAAGAGGCGATAAGCCGGTATTTCAGTGCCAAATAACATCATCTGATCAGTAAATGGGGTTTTAACCGGTCTTGGAACAACGCCCCAGATAAATTTGATTAAGCCGATGCCGCACAGCAATACTCCAAATGAGGTGATCATGCTGAAAGTCAGTTCCCGCTCATAAATTCTGCGAAAGATGACCCGCTCAACAAAAAAGGCTAAGAGTCCAGTCACTATGACGCCGCATACGACGCCCAACCAAAAGCTCCCTGTAAGGGTGGTGACTGTATAGGTGATATAAGCACCAAATGAATAGTAGAGTAGCTGATCAAGACTAATGATCCGCATCAGACCAAAGCACAGGGATAGTCCAATAGAAATGAGGAAGTAGATGCTGGCTAAACTAAAGCCAAAGATCACCCCAGATAGAAGTAATTGACTATCCATTAGTTCATCTCCTTATTTTGGACTGGAGATTTTATTTTTTTGAGCCATTTTTTAATGATAGTTTCAGCGCTACCGTAGAGGCCGCCGGAGTTAGTCAGCATAATTAATACCAAAATCAGACCAATAAAGAATTCCCAATTGCCGATCAGTTTGCTGACAACATCCCGCAATCCGGTGTAAACAATGGTACCAATCAGTGGGCCAAATAGACTACCAACACCCCCCAGAATCGTTACTACTACAGGATCAGCAGTTCTTGCTGGACTGGTAATTTCTGGGCTGACTGAGCCTAGATAGACGGCATACAGCGATCCTGCTAGTGCTGTACTGGTATTAGCAATCACAAAAGCAATTAAGCGAATACGGAAATTGCTATATCCCAAGAATTGCAGCTTGGTTTCATTAATTTTGGTAGCTAAGCAGCAGGCTCCAAAAATAGTGCCATCAATATATTTGTAAAAAGCCCAAAGCAAGATCGCTATTATTAAGCTAAAAATGAAGAAGTCGCTTGGCTTGGTGAGGTTAAGAATAGGTGTTGAAGCAATATTTGCCAGGAACCATAAGCCATTGTCACCTTTTGTGATTCCCGCAAATACTTTTTGCATCATATAAAAAATAATGACTGCTAAGGCGAGATTTACCAAGGCAAAGTAGTCGCTGCGTAAGCGCACAAACATCGGTGCAACGAGTGTGGCGAATACTAGGCCGCTCGTCAGTCCAACCAAAATACCGATATAAGGATTTGTACCAAAATAAAATAAGTAAAAGGCAGTACCGTATGCCCCAATGGCTAAGTAAGCGGGCTGGCCGAATGAGATGAAGCCAACACGACCTAATAAAAAATTACAGCCGATGGTGTAAATGGAAAAAATGAGTACTTCATTTAAAAATGGAAGCGGAAGAAATGGTCGACTAATTAGTACTAGTCCAAATGCGATGAGTATTCCGCGCCACCAGCGCCATGTATCTATCATTGATTGATCCTAGAGATATTGCTCGCAGTTATTTGGGTTAATTTCTTCGGGAGTTTTGAGTTCTGCAACCACATGACCCTCCCTGATGGCATACACGCGGCTGGAAATTGCGCAAACGAGCGGTAAGTTTTGTTCAACAATCATGAGTGAAGCTCTTTGACTGAGGTCGGTAAAGACATGGCGCAGGTGAGTAACAATGCTGGGCGCTAAGCCTTCCGTCGGCTCATCGATCAGTAAGACCTTGGGCGCACCCAGAATCGCACGGCCAATCATCAGCATTTGACGTTCACCACCGCTTAAGAAGCCGGCTTTACGATCAATCAGAATTTTGAGCTTGGGGAAGTAGTCAAACACGGGATCCCAGTTGTAATCACCGCTAGCATAACTACCCAACTCTAAATTCTCTCGCACTGTAAGGTCAGAAAACACTTTTTTATCTTGAGGTACGTATTTAACACCGGATTGAGCAATTTGATAGGGTCGTAAGCCAATGAGTTGATGGTCAGGAGTTTTGATGACTCCGGATGTGGGGAGCAAGAATCCGGAGATTGACTTGAGTAGAGTAGTTTTGCCTGAACCATTGCGACCGACACAGGAAACAATTTCGTTGGGATGTAATTGGATATTGATGTCAAAGAGAACCTTGGATTCTCCATAAGCGGCATTTAATCCCGAGACTTCTAAAGTGGTCGGTTTATGCATGATCAAGATCATCCTCAGATTCAATTTGCCAGTAGCTTCTTCTGACCTCGGGATGATTGAGACATTCTTCGTAGCCACCTTCTGCAATCACGCGACCTTCATGCATCACCATCAGTCGCTCTACAAAATTTTCAATATGGGAAATCTTGTGCTCAACTAAAATAATGGTTTGTTTACCGATATGCTGTCGGAGAACATCCAGGACACCCTTAATCTCTGTCTCTGCTAATCCTGCTAGAGGTTCATCTAGGAGTAATACCTTAGGCTCTGCCAGAACTGCCATTGCAATCTCAAGTCGACGTTTTTCACCCAGACTGAGGTTTTGTACCAAGCGATCCTGAACACTCTCTAAATTGAATGTTTTCAGAGATTCTAGGATCTTGGGATTTTGATAATAGGATTTACGGGTTGTGAGTAATAAATCTTTAATAGATGAGGCATGATTTTGACGAAAGTACACCAAGAGCAGATTGTCTGTGACGCTGAGGTTGTCAAAAGTAGAGGTCAACTGAAAGGTTCTAGTAAGTCCTTTTTCAACCCGAACTTGAGCGGGCATCTTTGTAATATCAGATCCGAGATAGGTAATTACGCCCTCATCTGGAAAGAATAGCCCCGTCAATAAATTAAAGAAGGTAGTTTTGCCGGCTCCATTTGAGCCAAGAATGCCTACTACTTCGAATTCATTGATCGTAAAGTCAACGTTATCGACGGCAACGAGATTGCCAAAGCGCTTCGTTACGCCTTTTGCTTGCAGTATTACATTGCTCATAAAGTTCGTATAAAAAAAATCCTCCGCCAGTGAAGGCGGAGGATTGGATTAAGGTCTTAGTAACCTAAGGATTTCAGCGATGGCATGACTTGGTCACCACCGGCAGAACCGATGACTGAGAACAAGTCCCACTCATTCTTTTGCTCGCTTGCGCCTTTTCCTTTGACTAAGAATGCCGCATGTTTATATTCGGCTGCATGATCTTGTCTCCAGCGGGCAGGTCCCTTGACGTTGGTATTGAAATTGCCGCCGTTAGTCTGAATAGCTGCTGCAGACTTTAATGGGTCAAACGATTTCGATAGCTCAAAGCCGCGGAACATTTCCAGATAGGCTATATAGGCAATAGCAGCATAGGCATCTGGTGGGCGACCATATTTGGATCTATAGAGATTGGTAAATTCTTTGGCACTCTTAGCCACTTCCTTATCCGGAAAGTTGTCTAGATCATAGTAGAAATAGTGCATTGCATATACGTCTTGCAGAGCCTCGGGTGGCAGACCTTTGGCAACTGTGTTCGTAATGAATGCGTTAAAGATGGTCATGTCCTTATTGAGGCCCATCTGATTTACTTGCTTTAAGAGTGCTACTGCGTCAGCAGCAAACTGGGCTGCAATAAACACATCTGGTTTAGCTGCTTTCACTTTTTGCAATACTGTGGTGAAGTCGGCTGTACCAAGAGATACTTCGTCGTAACCTACGATTTCAGCGCCATATTCTTTTGCTGCGGCGTACACACCATCACGAATATCCCAACCAAAACTATCAGCACGAGCTAAGAAGAAGATCTTCTTTTTCCCTAAAGTTTTCACTGCTGCTTGACCGGCCATATAGCCAACAGTCCAAGGGCTGTAGGCTGTAGCAAAAGTGGTTGGAGAGAGTTTGCCTTTTTCAAAAGCCTCTTTAGCCATCACACAGACTGGGAAGTAGGGGAGTGGATCTTTGTTGACCATTGCATTAATTGCATAAGCCAAAGGTGCAAATGTTTGGCCTCCAAGACCCTTAACGCCCTCATCAACCATATAGCGATAGCGGCGAACACCCACATCTTGCTTGGCTTCATCATCCGCAACAACGCCCTCAACCTTTACTTTGCCGTTAGGCATGTTTAAACCGCCGCGCTTATTGATGACATCAATGGCAAGTAAGGCGCCATCACGTTGAGTTTCTGCGACCGCAGCAAATGTTCCCGTCAAAGGTAGCAAAATGCCTACTTTTACAGGGGCTGGGTTGGCAGCTTGGGCGGTTGTGACCGATAAAGCGGCCAGCAATGCTAGGGACAAGGTTTTTAATGAAAATGTAGGCATAGGGTCTTCGATTGTTAGATTGAATGGATGCTCAGCTCAAAGCTTAACTTACCTATGAATTTATTTGGGTAGATAGAAACCCTAGGTTCAACCTTGCTCGTCGATGGATTGGCAAGCTGAGGACTAATTTCAGCATCGTTTTTGTGTCTATTTGAGCAGGATAAGTGCTGTTTTCTAGGAGTTTTTGGGGGATGCGTTTATTGGGGAGGGCTAGGGTATTTAATAGCCTAAGGGCAGATTATTTGGCATCATAGAGGGCTTAAGAATTTATTTGTATTTATTAGGAGACTTAGATGGCAGCAGTAACCTGGACTGGCGGTATTGAGCACTGGATCAAGCGTGATGATATTAATTTATTTATGTGGCAAAAAAAGGCTAATCCCAATAAGCCATTTTTAGGCACGATCTTTTTTATTCACGGCTCTTCTATGGCCTCCCAACCTACATTTGATTTAAGTGTTCCTGGGCGACCATTTTCTTCTGCCATGGATTGGTTTGCTGATCAAGGATTCGAAACATGGACGATGGACAACGAGGGTTACGGTCGCTCTGATAAGAAACGCGATATTAATTTTGATATTAGCAATGGCGCCGATGATTTAGTTGCAGGCAGTGAATACATTCTTTCGCATACTAGCTCTAAATCCTTGCTGATGTACGGTATTTCATCGGGAGCCTTGAAGGCCGCTTTGTTTGCCCAAAGAAAACCTGAGCGTGTGGCTAAATTAGCCTTGGATGCATTTGTGTGGACGGGTGAAGGTAGTCATACCCTGGAGCAGCGTAAGAAAAAGTTACCTGAATTTATTGCCAGAAATAGACGTCCAATTGATCGTGCTTTTGTGCGTAGCGTTTTTGATCGTGATCATCCTGGTACAGCGGATGATGCAACCATTGAAGCTTTTGCAGATGCGATTCTGACGCTAGATGACTCGATGCCAACAGGAACCTATGTGGATATGTGCTCTAAGCTACCTTTAGTGGATCCTGCAAAAATTCCGGTGCCAACAATTATTTTGCGTGGCGAGTATGACGGTATTGCTGGCATGGATGATTTAATCGATTTTTACAAACTTCTACCAAATTCAGATAAGCAATTTAGCGTGATGGCAGGTATCTCACATGCTAGTTTTCAGCAAAAGAACTACATGATGGTGTATCAAATTCTGTATAGCTATTTCACTATGCCAGCTCCTGTCTATAGAGGATAAGATGAAAAATTTGGTTAAGTATTTTTTAGTATTGTTAACTGTTGCTAGTTTCTGCTCTCCGCTAGCGGTCCATGCTCAATATCCAGATAGGCCTGTAAAAATAGTGGTGCCTTTTGGGCCCGGTGGATTTACGGACGTCGTCGCTCGCATTCTGGGGCAAAAGCTATCTGTAGCGATGGGGCAGCAATTTGTGATTGACAATAAACCAGGCGCAGGCTCAACTATTGGTACTGATCTCGTTGCTAAATCCGCGCCTGATGGTTACACCTTGGTAATGGTCTCCACTGCTCATGTTTTGGGGCCTTGGGTTTACAAGAAGGTTCCCTATAACGCATTAAAAGATTTCACCGTTGTTTGTAAGTTGGTGGATTCTGCTTATGTATTTGTGGTCAATCCAAAGGTACCAGCCAAAAATGTGAAAGAGTTCATCGCATTAGCTAAGGCATCACCGGATTCTCTTCGCTATGCTTCTTCGGGAAATGGCGGCAACCAGCATCTAATGGGTAGCTTGTTTGCAACGATGACAGATACAAAATTGCAGCACGTTCCTTACAAGGGGAGTAGTGGTGCTACAAACGATTTGTTGGCAGGCATTGTTGAGAGTAGTTTTGCCGGCGTTCCAAATGTGTTGCCTCAAATTCAGCAAGGCAATTTGCGGGCCTTGGCAGTAACAACGAGCGCGCGTATTCCTCAGCTTCCAAATGTTCCTACGCTTGCTCAGGCCGGCGTTCCAGGATATGAGGCTTCTGTTTGGTTGGCATTATTAGCCCCAGCGAATACTCCAGCGGATATTGTGAGTAAGCTTAATCAAGAGATTGCGAAGGTAATGTCCAATCCTGAAACTAAAAAGGCTTTGTATGATGCTGGAGTAGAGCCTGCATATGCATCTCCAGAGGTTATGTCTAAGTACATGGCTCTTGAGTACGAGCGTTGGGGTAAGGTTATTAAGGATGCGAATGTTACTTTGCAGTAACAAGAGTGCAGTGATTTGCTATGACGATCAAGTAAAGGGGTAACGATGAAGCTGGTGCGATATGGTGCTGATGGAAAAGAGAAGCCTGGTCTAATTGATCAAGATGGTCAATTAAGAGATTTGTCTAGCGTAATTCAGGATATAGAGCCTCGATATCTTTCGAAAAGTGCTTTAGCTAAATTAGCGAAGATCAAGCCAGCTACATTGCCGATCGTCAAAGGCAAGAAGCGTTTTGGGGTGCCGGTCAGCGACGTGAGTAAGTTTATTGCCATTGGTCTAAATTACTCTGATCATGCTGCGGAAGCGGGTATGGCAATACCGCCTGAACCCATCATTTTCTTCAAAGCCAATTCCAGTTTATGCGGTTGTAATGACGATACGATTGCGCCGAGAAATTCAAAAAAAATGGATTGGGAGATTGAGCTCGGAATTGTGATTGGAACAAAAGCGCAATACGTATCGAAAAAGGACGCGCTTCAGTATGTTGCAGGTTACTGCGTCATCAATGATGTTTCTGAGCGTGAATTCCAGTTAGAGCGCGGAGGAACTTGGGATAAGGGCAAGGGTTGCGATACCTTTGGCCCCGTTGGTCCTTGGCTGGTAACTGCCGATGAAGTTAAAAATCCTCAAAAATTAGCTATGTGGCTTGACGTCAATGGCGAAGCTAAGCAGCGTGGCAATACTAAAACGATGATTTTTGATATTGCCACCATCGTCAGTAAAGTCAGTGAATATATGACATTATTACCTGGAGACATTATTGCTACAGGAACCCCGCCTGGAGTTGCTATGGGTATGAAACCAAAGCCCTGCTATCTCAAGGTCGGTGATGTCGTTACTTGCGGTATTGAGGGATTGGGAGAGCAGAGACAACGAATTGTGAAAAGTCCCCATACTAAAAAGTAGACGACTGATTTTGTGATTTCGTTTTCGAGATTATCTACCGCGATATATTCATTGGGATACTGATTTAATCAAAAGATTTTTAGTAAGAGACCTGGTCAACACTGGAGACAAAAATGAAATTCATCAAGTTAGCAGTATTGTTTGTATTTAGTATGGCATTGCCCTGCCTGGCACAAACATACCCTATTAAGCCTGTAAAAATTATTGTTCCTTTTGCCGCTGGAGGCCCCGCTGATAATTACGCCCGCTTTATTGCGCTGCGTCTGCAGGATGAATTTAAAGCACCTTTTGTTGTAGAAAACAAGCCGGGTGCAGGTGCCATTATCGGCACGGATTTTGTTGCAAAGTCTGCTCCCGATGGCTATACCCTATTAATGATGTCCAACACTCAGACAGTGAATGAATCTTTGGTTGAAAACAAGCCCTTTAACTTGATGAAGGATTTTGTAGCGATTGCACCGATTAATTTCTCGGACTTAGTGTTGGTGATTCATCCATCTCTCCAATTTAAAAATCTAGGAGAGTTGATTCAATACGCAAAAGCAAATCCTAATGCGCTCACTTTTGCCTCATCGGGCACTGGCACGCCATACCATTTTGCTGGTGAACTATTTAATTCCATGGCTGGGGTCAAAATTTTACATGTTCCTTACAAAGGAAGTTCAGGTGCTCGAACTGATGTGTTAGGTGGCCAAGTCAATATGATGTTTGATGCTGTCACGACCATGTCGGAGTATGTCAAATCAAACCAGGTAAGAGCAATGGGAACAACCGGTGTTTCGCGCTCATCTATTTTGCCTGGGGTTCCGACTATTTCAGAATCAGGCGTTCCTAAATATGAAACAACGATTTGGTTGGGGCTGATGGCTCCCACAGGTACGCCCAAGGATGTGATTGATGCTTTGAATAAAGCGGTAGTCAAGATTCAGCGTACGCCAGAGGTGGTCGAACTATGGGCAAAGCAGGGCGCAACGCCACTAGTGATGAACCCCGCAGCATTTACGAATTACTTGAATGCCGACATTCAAAAATGGGCAAATATTGTCAAGAGCGCTGGAATTAAGGCGCAATAATTAATCTATTCTGATTATTCATATCGAAAGTAGTGCATGAAATTATCGATTTTAAGTGGGGGCGCTGCAGCTGGGGTTGTAACAGGTCTCCAAGCTCAGTTTGAGCAGAAACAGGGTTGTCAGATACAGGCAAACTTTAGTGCGGTTGGTGCAATGCGTGAGCTTCTTTTAGCTGGCGAGCCCTGTGACTTAGTGATTTTGACGAGATCTATGATTGAGGGATTAATGCAATCAGGTCAAGTTAGAGCTAATTCCTTGGCTTCTTTGGGTATTGTGAGAACAGGTGTAGCAATTAAGGCTGGGGACCCTATTCCTAAAATTGCTACTAGAGATGATTTATTTAAGGCCTTTAGCGATGCTAAAGGAATCTATTTTCCTGATCCCGAAAAAGCGACTGCTGGCATACATGTGTATAACGTGCTCAAAGCATTAGGCCTTGAGAAAGCCAAGGAAAAGGAATTACATATTTTCCCGAATGGAGCAACTGCCATGGCTGCTATGGCAGCATCGTCTGACTCTGGATTAATCGGTAGTACGCAAGTGACGGAAATTAATATTACTCCGGGAGTCAGTTTGATCGGCATGTTGCCAAAGGAATTCGAGCTTGCTACGGACTATTGTTTGGGTATCTG
>CANGCM010000047.1 GCA_947452535.1 Burkholderiaceae bacterium
CTCATTTTAGGTGGTGCGATAAAGGCATACCAATTCAGTGCTTGGTAGCCAGGGTAACCTTGCTCTGCAATCGCGGGCACATTTGGCAGTCCTGGTAGACGCTTCAAACTAGTAACTGCTAAGGGCTTAATTTTTCCACCTTCAATGAGGGGAATTGCAGTGGGAGTGCTAGCGAAAATAGCGGTGATATTGCCGCCGAGTAGATCAGTCATCGCTGGGCCACCACCTTTGTAGTTGATATGTTCACCTTTCATGCCTGAACGAGACTTCAGCAACTCGCCTGCTAAATGCCCGGTACTGCCATTTCCGGATGAGCCAAAGGTGACGTATCCATCTTTGGTTTTTCCTGCGGCAACAAAATCGCTCAGATTTTTAATTGGAGAATCTGCTTTAACAACCAAAATATTGGAAAAAGTCACTCCTTGGGAGATTAGGGTGAAGTCGGTTAAGGGGTTAAATGTGGTGCCATTGGGCATATGGGGATTAATCGCCATTGATCCAACGGTGGTGAGCATCAATGTGTAGCCGTCTGGCTCAGCCTTCAGTAATTGCTCGCTAGCCAAGTTACCGCCAGCACCCGGCTTATTCTCAATCACAATGGGCTGACCAAATTTTTCCCCAAGTTTAGGCCCCATAATTCTCGCGGCGCTATCCGCTCCACCGCCTGGCGCAAATCCGACGATCAGGCGAATTGGCTTATTGGGATAAGTTGCTGTATCGCAGTATCCGGCACCGGAAGTTAGCGCAAAAGTAGCAAGAATTAGGATGGTGAGTTTCAGGTTTTGGCGTCGCATAGTGGGGTATTTCTGTCTTATATGTTCTTGTTATTTTATCTGTTCAATCTTAACTGAAGCGTAAAGCTATGCAGGGCCTTGGCCCACAAGGATCATGTTATAAATAATCCCTAATTACTTGATATTCATCATAAAAGTTGGAGATATAGATGTGGGCAAATAGGACTAGAGTGCTTATTAGTGTAGTTTCTCTCCTTTGTGGGTCATGGAGTATGGGTGTTTATGCCCAAAATTGGCCTCAAAAGCCGATTAAATTTATCGTCCCATTTTCAGCTGGAGGTGCCAATGATTTATTGGCGAGAGCTGCAGCTGAAGGCGCTTCTAAGGTTTTGGGTCAGACTATCGTAGTTGAAAATAAGCCGGGTGCTGGAGGATCTCTTGGAACAGTTTTTGTTAGTAAAAGTGCCCCTGATGGCTATACTTTTTTGATCAGTGCAGCTGGCGTTGTATCGAACAATATGATCAAAAAAAATACGAATTACAAAGATAGTGATTTGGTGCCGGTAGTGATGATTGGTTTAGCGCCCTCCGTTATTGTGGTTTCTGCTGAATCCAGTTTTAAAAATTTAAGAAATTTTGTAGACGCCTCTAAAGACGGTGCGGGTCTTCATTTTGCTACTGCTGGCACTGGCAGCACCCCACATTTTGTTGCTGAGCTATTAAATACTCGTTATGGTGCCAAACTCATTCCCGTTCCCTATAAAAGTGGATCCGAGGGAGCGGCAGCAGTCATGGGAGGGCAGGTGGCTGGAACTTCGGAGGCAAGTATCGTTGCTTTGCCTCATATAAAACAGGGCGGCAAATTTAAAGCGTTGGCAACTACCTGGACAAAGCGTATTTCAGCTTATCCAGAGCTATCCACTGCTACAGAGCAAGGTTTTCCTGAGTTACAAATTGCCCACTGGGCTGGCATTCATGCTCCGGTTGGTGTTTCTCCTGAAATCATGGATAAACTTGCCGCGGCAGTTGATGTAGCAATGAAATCACCTCAAGTTGCAGACCGATTAAAGGGTCAAGGAATTGAGCCGGTAGGGGGGACTCGCGCCTCATTTAATGAGTTTGTAGATGCGGAGCGAGCGCGCTTAGGTGCTATTGTGAAGGCTGCGCATATGAAGGATGATCAATGAAATTAGATTCAGAATTGAACGCAATCCTGCGTCAGAAGATTGAGGCTAAATCTGGACTCTTGGTTGCTGGAGCAGCTAACGCTCTCGCCGCACGTATTATTTATCAACTTGGGTTTGAGGCTGTATACCTTAGTGGGGCAGGCTTGACCAATACTTTCTATGGCATCCCTGATTTAGGGTTTGTAGGACTTAGCGATTTAGTTCAGCATACCTCTGCTATGCGTGATGCAATGCCTTTGCCCATTATTGTTGATGCTGATACTGGCTTTGGTAATGCCTTAAATGTTCGACATACCGTTCGCTCTCTTGAGCGTGCGGGTGCAAATGCGATTCAGCTTGAAGATCAAATCATGCCGAAGAAATGCGGACATTTTTCTGATAAGTCGGTCGTTGATGCCAGTGAGATGGTGTCCAAGATTCGTGCCGCTGTTGATGCCAGGCAGAGTGATGATTTTTTAATTATTGCCCGCACAGATTCTCGTGCTATTCATGGTCTTGACCATGCTATTGATAGAGCTCGGCTGTATGCAGAAAATGGCGCAGACATTACTTTTGTGGAGGCGCCTGAGGATGTTGATGAGCTCAGGCGTATTCCGATGGAGATTGCCTGTCCTCAGCTTGTAAATGTTGTGATTGGAGGGAAGACCCCCAGCCTTTCTCAACAAGAATTTACAGATATGGGCTTTGGGATTGTGTTGTATGCCAATGCTGCCTTACAAGGTGCCATGCGGGGTATGACGAATGCTTTATCGCATTTAAAAGAGCATGGGGAACTAAAAGAAGATTTGAATTTAGTCGCCTCATTTGAGGAGCGCCAGAAATTTGTGCAAAAACCATTTTTTGACGAGTTAGATGGACGTTATAAGAAATAAATTCTCAATGAAGAGTGCATTTAGTTTGTATGTAAAAAACACCAAGGATTGATATGTCAATTTTAAGTTTCAAGATGATTCAGCGTCTCGCACTATTTGCTTCCATACTTTTATGGATGGGCATATCTAATGCGCAAACCTATACCTCCAAACAGTCTGTATGGATTGCAAAGAACTTCAAATTTCATACTGGTGAAGTGCTGCCGGAGATGAAGATTGGTTACATCACCGTTGGTGATCCCTCGGGTATTCCGGTATTAATACTGCATGGAACTGCCGGTACTGCGAAGGGTTTACTCTCCAATATATTTGGGGATCAACTGTTTGGTCCTGGTCAGGTGCTAGATTCCAGTAAATACTTTGTCATCATTCCGGATGCGATCGGGGTGGGCAACTCTAGCAAGCCATCTGATGGCTTGAAGATGAAATTTCCTCGTTACAACTATGATGACATGGTGGATGCACAGTACAGGCTTGTCTCGGAAGGTCTTGGTATAAAACATCTGCGCCTTGTCCTAGGTAATTCTATGGGTGGAATGCAAACCTGGTTATGGGGAGTCAAGTACCCCGACTATATGGATTTATTAGTTCCGATGGCAGCATCTCCCGTGGCAATGTCTGGTCGTAATTGGATGATGCGTCGTTTCATTATCGATTCTGTACGCAATGACCCAGAATGGCAGGAGGGAAACTACACCAAACAGCCAAAAAGCATCCAATTTGCTACGGTCTATTTTAATGTGGGCATGAGCGGTGGAGACCAGGGTTTGTTCAAGCTGGCACCAACAAGTGAGAAGGGTGATCAGTTATTAAATACAAGATTAGGCGCTTCTTTTATTGTTGACGCAAATGACAATTTATATCAGTGGGAGTCTTCGGCTGATTATGACCCCTCAAAAAATTTGGAGAATATTAAAGCTAGAGTCTTAGCGATTAATTCTGCGGATGACGAGAGAAATCCCCCTGCGCTTGGTTTTATGGAGAAGGCGCTGCCTAGAGTAAAGAATGCAAAACTCTTCTTGATCCCAGCCTCACCAGAGACTTCTGGTCACAGCACAACTGGTCAGGCTAAATGGTGGGTTAAAGAATTAAATAGCACTTTACAGAGTATGAAATAACAATACTTTTGGATTTGCTACAACAAGTAGAGTGAGCGAAGAAAATGCAAAGTCAAACACCGACTTTGCATTTTTTCTTTAGATTGCTTAATGCTGGAGACTGGATTCAGAAGTTAGTCTGTTGAGCAGGAGTTGCAGGCGCTTTCTTCTACTGGCGCTGGTTCATTGGTGTAGCGCGCTATAAATGCATGTTTGCTCTTGAGTGGCAACTTAAGCCAAACAAAATGGCCTGACCCTGGAGCGACCTGAATTGACTCACCCTTGAGGTTCCACATTTCATCCAAGACCATATCTTGATTGCCTTCTGGCTCAATGATCTCCAGCTTATCGCCAACCGAGAAGCGATTCTTGACGTCAACCTTCACTCGGCCTGCAGCCTCATCAATTTCCAAGGTTTCGCCGACGTAAAGACTTCTTCCAGATAGGGAGTGTCCACGCATATAGAGTTGATATTCTTTATCGTGGTGACGCTCATAGAAGCCATCGGTATAGCCGCGATTCGCAAGACCCTCCAAATTACCAATGAGAGACATATTCATGGGTCGGCCGGCAACTGCATCATCAATTGCTGTTCGGTAAGACTGACAGGTGCGCGAAACGTAATAAGGCGACTTAGTGCGACCTTCAATCTTGAACGAGTCCACACCCATCTTAGTAAGACGCTCAATATGCTCGATTGCACGCAAGTCTTTTGAGTTCATGATGTAGGTACCATGCTCATCTTCTTCCATGGGCATCAAGTCATTAGGCCTTCTTGCTTCTTGCAGCAGAACCACATCACCGCTGGTATTTTGCTGGCCTGGCTTAACTTTGTAATCCCAGCGGCAAGCATTGGTACATGCCCCCTGGTTTGAGTCTCGGTGAGACATATAACCGGAGAGCAGGCAGCGACCTGAATAGGCAATACATAAGGCCCCATGCACAAAGACTTCTAATTCCATTTCAGGACAGTCTTGACGAACCTCTTCGATTTCGTCAAAGGAAAGCTCGCGTGACAAAATCACTCTGCTAATTCCAACGGAGCGCCAGAACTTAGCTGACGCACCGTTTACGGTATTTGCTTGGACTGATAAATGAATCGGCATATCTGGCCAAGCCTCTCTGGCCATCATGATTAAACCGGGATCCGACATAATGATGGCATCGGGCTTCAATGCAACCACTGGATCCATATCTTTAATGTAGGTTCGGGTTTTGCCGCCATGTGGCAGTAAATTAGAGACTAGGTAAAACTTCTTGCCTAAGGCATGGGCGGTATCGACCCCTTCTTTGAGTACCTCCATTTTCCCGAAGTCATTGTTGCGTACTCGAAGGGAATAGCGGGGTTGGCCTGCATAAATAGCATCGGCGCCAAAATCAAAGGCGGTACGCAGCATAGAGAGGCTGCCGGCTGGGGCTAGAAGTTCTGGAATCTTAGTCATGGCAGTATTTTAAAGCCTGATCGGGTCATTTGCTTGTGACAAGACAGGCTATCCCAGCACTTTTGGGCTAATTTAGGACTAGATTACTCATCCGCAATGGTATTGCGCAATATTCCAATCGATTCTATTTCGATTTCACATATATCCCCTGGTTTCATATAAACAGGGGGCGTTCTTGCATAACCAACGCCAGCGGGGGTGCCAGTAATGACAACATCACCTGGCTCTAGAGTCATGCACTCCGTTATCAGCACAATAGTCTCGGCCACATCCCATAAAAAATCTTTGGTATTGGCGTTTTGCATTACTTGGCCATTTAAACGAGATTGAATGTTTAACCCATCGCATCCAGGGGGGAGTTCATCTGGTGTAACTAGCCATGGACCAAATGCGCCAGTTTGATCAAAGTTTTTGCCAATCGTCCATTGGGTTGTTTTTCGTTGGTAGTCTCTGATACTGCCATCATTAAAGATGCTGTATCCAGCAACACAATCCAGAGCATTTTCTCGAGTGAGGTGTCGAGCTGTTTTGCCGACAACAAAAGCCAGTTCAGCTTCGTAATCTAGCTTATCTGAAACCTTAGGTCGCACAATGGGGCTCAAATGAGCCGTTAACGAACTGGGTACGCGCATAAAAAAACTAGGATATTCTGGTCTTGCATTACCGCCTTCTTTTGCGTGATCGGCATAGTTAAGACCCATGCAGACAATTTTTCCAGGCTTTTCAATTGGCGATCTAAAAGTAATAGATTGAATCTTTTCTTTAATTGCAGATGAATTATTTAGTGCTGCAGCTGCACGATCCAAATGCTCTTTAGATTGAATCATTTCATGCAGGTTATTGGGTATTAAGGGATCCGTGGCAGAAAGATTAATAAAGGTATCTGAGCTACCTTTAATGAGGGCTCCTACGCCGTCATGTCCATTTGAATCCTTAAAGTTAAATAGTCTCATAGCAAAGCCTCTAATTGAGTGGGTTTATTTAATGGTTAGATCCCGCAGTAT
Organism: Burkholderiaceae bacterium; assembly: GCA_947452535.1. Taxonomy (GTDB): domain Bacteria; phylum Pseudomonadota; class Gammaproteobacteria; order Burkholderiales; family Burkholderiaceae; genus Polynucleobacter. Next base: position 6,337 of record CANGCM010000047.1, read on the forward strand.
AGGCTAGTCTTAATGGCCAATCGATTTAGCTGTTTGGCTATTTTTTTGATCCTATGACCTGATAAAGTGTGATAACTTTCTAGAAGTCGCCCATAAGTATTTACTATTATTTGAAGGTATAAAAGCAAGATGGAGATCTCAAGCAGGGTTCTGAATGGCGGCCAAATCTTGGCCAATGCCTTAGTAAGGCAGGATGTGAACACTGCTTTCGGTGTTCCTGGTGAAAGCTTTCTGCCCTTATTAAACGGCCTGGTGGATCATTCCGCATTTCGTTTTATCACCTGCCGCCAAGAGGGTGGCGCAGCATATATGGCTGAAGCCTATGCAAAATTGACAGGTCGCCCGGGTGTCCTAATGGTGACCCGTGGACCTGGTGCCTCGAATGCCATGATCGGCATGCATACCGCGTATCAAGACTCGACCCCAATGGTTTTATTGGTTGGTCAAGTGGGAACGGATATGGTCGAGAGGGAGGCATTTCAGGAAATCGACTATCGCCGCATGTATTCAGAATGCGCAAAATGGGTTGGTAGTATTGATCGGGTTGATCGTATTGATGAATTTGTCTCTCATGCATTTCATGTGGCTCAAGCAGGTCGTAAGGGCCCAGTTGTGTTGGCTTTGCCCGAAGATGTGCTGTATATGATTGGGCAAGAAAACCCAGTAAAAGCGGCTCATATTGTTCAGCCGGGCTTGGATCTTCAGGGCTTTAATCAGGCTATGAAGACTTTTGCATTAGCTAAAAATCCCATGATTATTGCTGGCGGCGGCAATTGGAATAAGACCGCCTGCGAGGATTTACGTCGATGGGCTAATGAAGAGGGTATCCCGGTAGCAAGCAGCTTTCGATCTCAAGACACCCTCGACAACCTCGATCCTGCATTTGCTGGTGATTTAGGTATTGGAGCCAATCCGAGTTTAGTCAAACGCATTCAGGATGCGGATGTATTGTTGGTTATTGGCGAGCGTCTAGGAGAAATGACAACTGCTGGTTACAGCATATTGACGGTACCCCAGGCCAAAACTAAATTAATTCATGTGCTCTCAGGCCCAGAAGAGTTGGGTCGAGTATATAGACCTGACTTCGCTCTCAATTGCAGTCCAGAAAATTTCTGCGCAGCCTTAAAAACGGTAAAGATGCATGCTCAATATGACCGCAGCGCTATGAAGGCGGCTCATCATGAGTATCTGGCTTTCTCCAGTCCAGTGACGGTTACTGGAGATTTGCAGTTAGCTTTTATTATGGATTCATTGCCAAGTCTGATACCGCGTGACTCAATCATTACTAATGGCGCTGGAAACTTTGCTACTTGGGTACATCGCTTCTATCCTTATGGTGCTTATAAAACTCAATTGGCCCCTGCGAATGGATCAATGGGTTATGGTCTACCCGCAGCTGTTGCCGCGAAGATTGTTAGCCCCGAAAAAGTGGCTATCGCAGTCTGCGGCGATGGTGACTTCATGATGAACTGCCAAGAGCTAGCGACGGCAGCTCGCTATGATGCCTTCCCAATCGTTTTTGTTGTCAATAACAACATGCTAGGCACCATCCGCATGCATCAGGAGAGGGAGTTTAAGTCTCGCGTCATTGCGACTGGTTTAACAAATCCTGATTTTGTGAAATTTGCAGATAGCTTTGGAATGCCTGGTTTTAGGGTTAGTAAAACTGAGGAATTTGAGCCTGCTTTTAGAAAGGCGCTGGCTAGCAAAAAAGGGGCCTTGATTGAATTGGTCTTAGATCAAGAGGTGATTTCGCCTAACAAACGACTTTCTGAATTGGGCACCCAATAAAGATTTAGAAAGAGTCAGTAATAAGAAAACTAAAGACTAAAGATAAAAAAGAGGAGCTATGCTCCTCTTTTGGTGAGTAAATCTGGAAAAGTTAATCTACCTTTGCACCAGAATCTTTAACTACTTTTGTCCACTTCGTAATTTCATTTTTAATAAAGGTTGAGAATTGGGCGGGGGTATTGCCCACTGGCTGAGCGCCCATTGCCAAATATTTTTCTTTGACGGACGGGCTATTAATGGCTGCCATTAATGCAGTACTGTCTTTATTCAAAATATCTGCCGGCATATTGGCAGGACCTACAACCCCAAACCAAGAGGTGGCCTCATAGCCAGGTAAATTAGCGGCCTCAGCGATTGTGGGTAAATCTGGAAATGCAGGCGAGCGCTTCGATGTAGTCACCGCCAATGCTTTTAAGCGACCAGCGCGGATATAGTTAATGGATGATGGGAGGTTATCAAACATGATGTCGACATTTCCTGCCATGAGGTCAGTCACTGCTGGAGGGCTACCTCTATAGGGTAGGTGAACCATGAAGGTTTTTGTCATCGACTTAAATAGTTCCCCCGCCATGTGAATGGAGGTGCCATTACCACTTGAAGCCATATTCACTTTTCCTGGATTGGCTCTCGCATAAGCAATTAAATCATTAACAGTATTGATTTTGTTTTTGCTAGCAAACTCAGGATTCAGAACTAAGACATTGGGTAATTCTGCTACCAATGTAATAGGGGTAAATTCTTTAATAGGATCGAAGGGTAACTTTCCCCCACCTTGGGTGTAGAGCGGTAGGTTAATGCCGTGTGTACCAACCGATGCCATGAGCCAGGTATAGCCATCGGGAGCGGATTTGGCAACTATCTCTGCGCCAATGTTGCCTCCTGCACCGGGCTTATTGTCAATGATGATATTCCACTTGAGCGTATTTAAAAGCTCATTCTGGAGTGGTCGAGCAATATTATCTGTTGCACCTCCAGCAGGAAAGGGGATGACATAACGTATCGGCTTATTGGGATAATCCGACTGGGCGACCGATATGGGGCTGGTGCCAATCAAGAATCCGAGCAGAGCCGCAAATAATAGGGTGGTGCGAACGAATACATTTAAAAGCTTGCTTTGAATCATAGCTATCTCCTGTTTACTAAAGTCATTCTAAGGATGATTTTTAATACAGCAATCAAAGCATAACAGACCAATTAGGGGCTGGGTTCAGAAGGGCTGAAAGGGGTGTATGGGTGTGAATCTAATGCAATGAAGAGTATGCTAGTAAGACTAGGGGTGTGCATATTAATAATGCACGAAAGTCTCTATTTTGACTTTCCACCCTAAATTCAAGACGTCTACGAAAGAATGCAATGACAAAATTAACATCTAAACCTATTCTCAAAAAAGCGAGCGGTATTCTGGCTCAAGAGTTTGCGATACCCAAAGATATCGCATGGGCTTGGGTCACATTATTGTTATCTCAGGAAGAGCAGAGGCGCGATAGTGAAGAAAAGCGTTATAGCCGTATTGCCGAATTCGAGGCTTGGATTGTGGGGCTGAATTTACCTGTCGATCCTAAAAATCCTGAGAGCGGTGCAGTGAGTCCAGAGTCAGTTAAAAATTCCGCAAGAAACGTCTTTGAGTGGCCTCATGAATATATCTTTGAAGAGCCAGTAGCGGCAAAGCATCCAGACTCCAAGCTCACCTATAGTGACACGATTACCAAACCGATTTTGGATGCAGTAAAAGATGCTGGCGGTGCTGATGACCGATTAAGATTGATGGCTGTTCTTGAGGGGTATGCAAAAGAGGGTAGGGATCCATTCGGGCAGGTAACAGCAGAAGGAATCGAGTGGAAGGCTGCCAATTGGTTAGAGGGAGATAAATGTAAGCTTCTTACTATTAAGACTCTAAATAATCGCCTGGCTAATCTACGAAAAAAAGGATTGATTTAATCCTGAGTTATTCCCAGCGCAGATAAATCCAAGTAAGGGCACTAGAGCCTTTAAAAATCTACTTGACCACCTTAGTAATGATGGCCTACAAAGAAAGGTGCTTGATAATTTAAGGTTTTTTGGCTTGCTCAGGTAATACTGCAAAACGGATGGCGTTTCCCCCTTTGGCTTTACTGAGATACATCGCTTTGTCTGCTCGATCCAAAATATTATCTTTGTCTGACATAGCCCCGTCAAACATCGCTATTCCCAAACTGGAAAAACTTTGATATTGAATAGGCTGAATATCCTTCTTTGCCTCCTTGAGGTGAAGGGTATATGGCAGTATTAAAGAGGTGAGTATTTTATTGGCAACGATGTTGGCTTCAATTTTTGCCTCCTCTAAATCTCCATCTAGGCTATCTAGAAGTACAACAAACTCATCACCCCCATAGCGAGCAACGGTATCCGAAGCACGAATACAAGCTTTCAAGCGATTGGCTATTTCAATTAAGAGCTCATCTCCAGCATCGTGTCCGTGAGTA
>CANGCM010000048.1 GCA_947452535.1 Burkholderiaceae bacterium
ACCATGCGTAAAATTTCCTCTTCAGTCAAACCAGAGTTTGCCTTGATGGTGATCTTGTTCTCTTTGCCAGTCGTTTTGTCTTTTGCAGTCACATGCAAAATACCATTGGCATCAATATCAAAGGTCACTTCAATTTGTGGCATGCCACGCTGCGCCGGAGCAATACCTTCTAAATTAAACTCACCGAGCAATTTGTTAGCCACGGCTATCTCGCGCTCACCCTGGAAGCACTTAATGGTTACTGCAGGCTGGTTATCTTCTGCTGTGGAGTAAACCTGTGAATGCTTGGTTGGAATAGTGGTGTTCTTTGGGATCATCTTAGTCATGACACCGCCCAAGGTTTCGATACCCAATGACAATGGGGTCACGTCCAAGAGCAATACGTCTTTACGATCACCAGACAAGACGGAACCCTGAATCGCAGCACCAACAGCAACCGCTTCGTCTGGGTTCACATCTTTGCGTGGCTCTTTGCCGAAAATCTCTTTTACCTTGTCTTGCACAGCAGGCATACGAGTTTGACCGCCAACTAAGATGACGTCATCAATCTCAGCGGGATTCACACCGGCATCTTTAATCGCAGTTAAGCAAGGACCAGCCGTACGATTGATCAACTCCTCCACCAAAGACTCTAACTTTGCGCGAGTCAGCTTTAGGTTCAAATGCTTTGGACCGCCTGCATCCGCAGTGACATATGGCAAATTGATTTCAGTTTGCTGAGCGGATGACAATTCGATTTTGGCTTTTTCAGCAGCATCTTTCAAGCGCTGTAATGCCAATACATCCTTACTCAAATCAACGCCCTGCTCTTTCTTAAACTCAGCAATGATCCAGTCAATAATGCGCTGGTCAAAGTCTTCGCCACCCAAGAAGGTATCGCCATTGGTAGAGAGCACTTCAAACTGTTTCTCTCCGTCAACGTTAGCGATCTCAATAATGGATACGTCAAATGTGCCGCCACCCAAGTCATATACGGCGATCTTACGATCAACCTTATCCTGCTTATCTAAACCGAATGCTAACGCCGCTGCAGTGGGCTCATTAATGATGCGCTTCACATCTAAACCAGCAATACGGCCTGCATCTTTTGTTGCTTGACGTTGACTGTCATTGAAATAAGCTGGAACAGTAATCACAGCTTCAGTCACTTCTTCGCCGAGATAATCTTCGGCAGTCTTTTTCATTTTGCGCAGAATCTCTGCTGACACTTGTTGTGGCGCCATTTTTTTGTCGTGCGCTTCAACCCAAGCATCCCCGTTATCGGCCTGAACAATTTTGTAAGGCATTAGACCAATGTCTTTTTGCGCTTCCGCATCAGTAAATTTACGACCCATCAAACGCTTCACAGCATAGATCGTGTTTTTAGGATTGGTAACAGATTGGCGTTTTGCAGGTGCGCCAACCAATACTTCGCCATCTTCAACGTAAGCAATGATGGATGGGGTTGTGCGTCCGCCTTCGGCATTCTCAACCACCTTAGGCGCATTGTTTTCAACAACGGAAACGCACGAATTCGTGGTTCCTAAGTCAATTCCGATAATCTTTCCCATAATGGCTCCAAAAAATTAGGTTATGTGTGATTCGCAAAAATGCGAGTAAATCGATAGGTAATAAATGGGGTCGAACAAAGGGAATTCAAGGGGGTAAAAGTCCAAAAAAGGCAGAAATCTGCCGTTTTATCTCACTTTCCGCACCTTAAAGCCCTAAAAACCTATAAAAACTGGCTATTTAGAGGGCTAGCGATGAATTACTTGGGTGCGCTGACAGTAACCAAAGCGGGCCGCAAAATACGATCGGCGATAGAATAACCCCTCTGGAGCACTGAAACCACGGTATTGGCGTCCTGATCCGAGGGTACTGAAGCAATTGCCTGGTGATGATGAGGATCAAATTTTTCACCAGTAGCAGGGTTAATTTCTGTCAACCGGCCTTTTTCAAAGGCAGAGAGCAACTGCTTCAAGGTGATTTCTAGGCCCTCTTTAAAGGCTTTGGCATCAACCACCTCAGCCCCCAAAGCGGCGTACAGACTGTCCGTTACCGGCACCAGATGCTCGGCAAAACTCTCAATTGCAAACTTATGGGCCTTAGAAATATCTTCCGCAGCACGACGACGAATGTTTTCACCTTCAGCCTTGGCGCGCAGGAAATTATCTTGCATCTCTGTGAGTTTTTGATTTAATTCAGCAATTTCTTGCTCTGGAGTTTTTACTTCGGGAACCGATGGCTCAACGCCACTTTCGGCCGGAGTGTCTTGGGCAATATTTTCCTGCTCGGAGGCTGGGTTTGGGTTTTCTGAGTTCATAGATGCAAATTCACTTTTCTATACGAAGGGTTACTTCTCTTCAATATGGGGTTAATCAGGGGAATTTCAAGTATGGGCACATTAAGCAATGTTGACCTTAGCAAGCTCGGCTAAGCGATCACGTTCCACTAGCATTACTTCAGACTCCACACCCAAACTCCAGCCAGATAAATGCTCTTGGGCAATCTCATACATAGCCTCAATCCACTTTGGACTGCTATTAAGACAGGGGATGTAACGGTAATCCTTCCCGCCATGCTCCAAGAAGATATCGCGCGCTTCCATGGCAATTTCTTCTAAGGTCTCCAAACAATCCGCAGGAAATCCTGGGCAAAAAATATCCACTCGCTGGCAACCTTCTTTACCAAGCTTTTCAATCGTTGGCGCAGTGTAAGGCTTAAGCCATTCCGCCTTACCAAAACGAGATTGAAAAGTTGCCAAATACTGTCCACGCTCCAAGCCCAAGGCTTCGCCAAGCAAGCGGCCAGTTTTTAAGCATTCACAATGATAGGGATCGCCCTTCATTAAGTTCCGTTTGGGCAGCCCATGAAAAGACATGACCAAGCGATCGCCGCTAGCAAAATCAGGGCGTCCACCTTTATCCCATGCACTCAATACTTGATCACGCAATGCGGCAATGTAAGCAGGGTTGTCATGGTAGTGCTTGATCAAGCGTAGCTCTGGCTGATTACGCCAGGTTCCCAGAACACGAAATACTTCATCAAAACTTGAGGCAGTAGTCGTTGCTGAATACTGCGGATACATTGGTAACAACAAGAGGCGCTCCATACCTTGCGCTTGAAGGGCTTCAAGGGCTTGCTGGGTGGAGGGCTCGCCATAGCGCATGGCCAGATCAACCAATACTACTTGTCCATGTTGAGTAAATTTCTCGCCCAATGCTTTGGCTTGTAAGCGAGAGTAGTGCATTAAAGGTGAGCCTAATTTTGGCAACCAAATCGAAGCGTATTTCTTTGCTGAGGCACTACTCCGAATGGGCAAAATAATGCCATTTAAAATCCACCACCAAATAATCTGTGGGATTTCAACTACGCGAGGATCGGATAAGAATTCTTTTAAGTACGCCCTCACCGCCTTAGCTGTTGGCGCGGAAGGTGTGCCTAAGTTCAGCAATAAAACTGCTGTCTTCGAAGGGCGTAGATGGGGATTTTGATTCAAGAAGGATCCGTCTGAATTAAAGAGCTAGAAAAAACAGTTTTTTCATCAGGAGCTCAGTGCACCTGATAATAATTTAGAAGTGATATCGACAATCGGAATGACGCGATCATATGCCATGCGGGTTGGTCCAATCACGCCTAAGGTGCCTACGATTTGGCCATCCACGCTGTAAGGCGCACTAATGACTGCCAAATCTTCATAAGGTAGCAGATCGCTCTCACCACCAATGAAGATCTGAATACCATCTGCATGGCTCGAGACATCCAAGAGTTGCATGAGCACTGATTTCTGCTCAAGCATGTCAAACATCTTGCGCAACTTGTCAAGGTTGGTGCTCAGGTCGCCGACATTGAGCAAGCGTCGCTCACCCGACAAGAGCATATCTCCCTGACCCATGCCGTAGTCGCTCACCCCGCTATGCAGCGCCAAAGTCATTAACCCGGATATATCGCTACGCAAATTATCTAAATCGGAAGCAAGGTGAACGCGGACCTCGGCAAAGCTCTTACCAGCAAACTGCATATTGATGTAGTTTCCCGCCTCGACTAACTGGCTTGGTGTGTAGTCTTGCGTGGTTGGTAGGATGCGGTTCTGAACATCCCCCTCAGGAGTCACCATGATGAGCAGGATCTTGCCCTCACCCAATCTTAAAAACTCAATGTGCTTAAACACCTGAGCCCGCTTCGGCGTCATGACCACACCAGCAAAATGGGTCAAATTAGACAAAATTTGCGCAGCGGAATTCATCACCCTTTGCGGGGAATCCGGCAAAAGACCTTTTTCCATCTCGCGGGCAGCAATTTCCTCTAGGGGGCGAACGGTCACCATCGTATCCACAAAGAGGCGATAGCCCCTCGGAGTGGGGATACGCCCAGCGGAAGTGTGGGGGCTAGTCACCAGGCCCATTTCCTCTAAATCAGCCATCACATTCCGAATTGTGGCCGCAGACAGATCCAAGCCTGAGAACCTCGATAGGGTTCTCGAGCCGATAGGCTGCCCTTCTTCGATATAACGCTCGATGAGGGTTTTTAGTAAGGCGCGGGAACGATCATCCATAGTGGAAGGGATTTTATGCGTATGGTTTAATCGTTATATGTTAAGCCCATCCCCAAATTCCAGCAAAAAGGCATTTAGCCGGGTTGCACTTGTTGGCAAATATCAGGCTGATGGCATGCAAGAACGCCTGAAGGATCTTGCCGAACTCCTAGCCAAACAGGGTTGCGAGGTCTTTTTGGAGGCCTCTACCGCATCTCATTTAAGCCTTACCGCCTACCCCACCAAAACCGTCGAGGAGTTTGCTGGGGCGATTGATGTGGCGGTTGTCTTGGGCGGTGATGGCACGATGCTCGGAATTGGGCGTCAGCTAGCCGGTAGCAATGTCCCTCTGGTTGGGATCAATATGGGACGCCTCGGTTATATGACTGATATCCCCATTCAGAACGTTCAAACCGTATTACCGCAAATTATTGCTGGCGAGTACGAAGCTGATGCTAGAACCTTACTAGATGCGGTCGTCATTCGCAAAGACCAGGTGATTAAGCGCGCGTTAGCCTTAAATGATGTTGTAGTAAATCGTTCTGGCATTTCCGGAATGGTTGAGCTCGCAGTACGCGTCAATGACTCCTTTATGTACAACCTCAGATCCGATGGCTTGATTGTGTCTACCCCTACCGGCTCTACAGCTTACGCCTTATCTGCCGGTGGACCCATTCTTCATCCTCGGGTTGAAGGAATTTTATTGGCGCCGATTGCGCCGCACTCTCTGTCCAATCGCCCGATTGTGTTGCCGCAAGATATTGTGGTGAGCATTAAAGTGGTTGACGGTAGACAGGTCGTTGTCAATTTTGATATGCAATCCCAAACCGATTTGCAATCCGGTGACACGATTGAAGTACGTCAATCCGAAAAAAAAATCACGCTACTTCATCCTCGCAGTCACAGCGACTACAAAACCTTGCGAGAGAAGTTACATTGGAATGAGTATCCATCGACATTCTGATGTCGAATTTTTCGGTACGCTAACGCATGCTTCAGACTCTCGCGCTCCGTGACTTTGTCATTGTTGATCAACTAGAACTAGACTTTTCTTCTAGCTTCACGGTACTTACCGGCGAAACGGGTGCTGGTAAATCGATTCTATTAGATGCCCTCAGCCTAGTCTTGGGAGAGCGTGCTGATAGTAGTCAGATTCGTGAAGGCTGTAACCGCGCCGAGATTAGTGCTCTTTTTCGGATTGACCCTCAACAAATCTCACATTTCAATCTATGGCTAGATGAACTCGGTTTTCCAGTTGAGGATGGAGGGCAAAGCCTACTCCTCAAAAGAACAGTGGAGGCTAATGGTCGCAGCCGCGCATTTATTAATGGCAGCGTAGCCACCTTAGCGCAGTTACGCGAGGCTGGTGACCAGTTAGTGGATATTCATGGGCAACATGCTCATCAACTTCTACTCAAAGGTGGTGCTCAACGCGAATTACTAGATCGTCATGCTAATCATTTGGATCTGGTCGTTGAAGTCGCCCAGTCATTCAAAATACTCAGTGATTCTCGTCGCCGACTAGAGCAAGCAGAAAATGCTGGCCAAGATATTGAACGAGAGCGTGAGCGCTTGGAATGGCAACTAGAGGAGCTCGCAGAGCTCTCGCCACAGGTAGGGGAATGGACTGCCATACAAAGTGAGCATGCTCGCCTTGCCAATGGCGCAAAAATTATGAGTGGCTGCCAAGAGGCAGTCGATGTTTTAAGTGATGCAGAAAACTCCGTAGAATCCACCCTCTCGAAAGCTAGCGCCAACATGATTGCGTTGGTAGAGCATGACTCCGCACTCAGCGATATCAGCCAAGCCTTAGAATCAGCTCAAATTCAGATTGATGAAGCGGTACATAGCCTGAATCGCTATTTACAAAAACTAGATTTGGATCCGGGGCGACTCAGTGAAGTCGAGGAGCGGATGCAGGCACTCCATAGCGCCGCCAGGAAATATCGCACCGAAGCAGATGACTTGCCAGCACTCTTACATGAAACCGAAGAGCGCTTAGAGGCGCTGAATGCCTCTCAAAACATTGAAGTCTTACGTGAAAAGGTGAAGCAAGAGGAGCTCGTTTATCTTAAACAAGCCAAGCAGCTCTCTCAAAAGCGTAGCAAAGCTGCGGCCGACCTAAGTAAGCAAGTTACGAATGCTATGCAAGATTTATCAATGGCTGGTGGGCAGCTCGAAATTGCATTACTGCCAATAGCAGACGGTGGCGCACATGGGCTTGAGCAAATTGAATTCCTCGTTGCGGGACATGCTGGTAGTACACCTCGTTCATTAGCTAAGGTAGCATCGGGTGGTGAACTTGCTCGTATCAGCCTAGCCATTAGCGTCATCACTAGTAAAGCGTCATTTACCCCAACACTCATATTCGATGAAGTGGATGCCGGCATCGGTGGCGCAGTTGCAGAGACTGTTGGCAAACTATTACGCCAACTCGGTGAATCCCATCAAATTCTTTGCGTTACCCACTTACCGCAAGTAGCTGCGCAAGGCAATCACCAGCTCAAAGTGAGCAAATCTCAGGCAGGCGATAAAACCCTCTCTCAAGTGTCACTCCTAGGTAGGACTGAGCGCGTCGAGGAAGTGGCTCGCATGCTCGGTGGAGCAACCATCACGGACACTACACGTCGTCATGCGCGAGAACTACTTGAGCAGGGCTAAGTTTTTCAAATATTAGAAGGGGCAAGGAAAATTTCCTGCCACAAAGCCAATACCACTTTTCTGGCCTCATCTAGTTCTGTCTCTAGTCCCAAATCTACACGCGTCTTTTCTGCGCCATCCAATCGCAAGCGATGTTGTCGCGCCCGAAGAATACGATAGGCATCTCCAAGTTTTTGTGCGGCCTGTATGTGAATTAATCCCACTTCCCCAGCAATACGTAGCAAAGCAATATTGCCTAGATTTCCAATGAGCTGTGGATGGGTATTTGAAAATGCCAAGACTAAAAATTGGACAATAAACTCAATATCAACCATGCCCCCAGCATCATGCTTTAAATCAAAATCTGTACTAGGATTAGGGTGTCCGGCGTGCACTTTGCGCCGCATTTCTAAAATCTCGAGGCGCAACTGGTCAACGTCTCGCTTTTGACTCAAGACATCAAAGCGCACATGATCAAAGAAGGTGCCAACTGACTGAGACCCCGCAGAGAATCTTGCTCGGGTCAGGGCTTGGTGCTCCCATACCCAGGCTGCGTTGTCGCCCTCGCGCAATTGATACTTTTTAAATGCATCGGCATTAGTGACTAGGAATCCTGCAGAACCGTTAGGACGAAGGCGCGTATCGATCTCAAATAAACTGCCAGTAGAAGTGTAGGTGGTTAGCCAGTTGATCATTCGCTTTGCGAGCAAAGCATAAATTTCTTGAGCGGTAAAATCAACTTCTTCAGCTTGATATAAAAAAACTAAGTCCAAGTCTGAGGCATACCCGAGCTCTTTGCCACCCAACTTGCCATAAGAGATCACTGCAAATGGCACAGTCATCTCGACAGGTAAGTCAAATTTCTTAGCAACGCTGGGCCAAACACGCTCAAAGGTGGCTTGCAGTATCAAGTCTGCCAAGGTAGATAAATAATCGCTCACTTTTTCTACAGATAGTTTGTGATCAACCCCAATTCCTAGGTCCGCCAATAAGGTAATAAAGGTTTCAGTGTGATGAGTAATGCGCAAAATATCCATCGCCTGCTCTGAGCCATCTCCATCTGCCATCACATCATCCAGGCGCATGTCCAGAGTGATTTTTACTTCTTCCCAATACTGCTCTGGGCTCTCAATTAGCGCCCGCTCCACCCGTGAGCTAATCAAGTAATCTAATAAATGGGGATGCCGAGTGAGGTATTCCGCACCCCATTGAGAGGCCGCAAGCAAAGCCAGTACATTAGATAGCGCCCGAGGGTATTCAGACAGAATAGATAAATAGGCGTTACGCCGCGCAATTGCCTCCAATAAATCAAAGAAGCGGAACAAAGTTAAATCTGCACTAATAGATCTAGACCGATCTTCTTGTAAGCTATCCGCTGCTTTACGAATTAGGTTATTAAAAATTAATCTACTTTTTTCCGGTAACTGTCTTTGCTTGGGGCCATCAATCCAAGTCAACCACCGTGATGCAGACTTCGGGAAGATTACGCCATCCAACTTCCAATCAATGGGTAATGACGCATTGTCTAAGCGAACGGCATCATCAAGTACAAAAGCTTTTTCAAAACACCGAGCAACTGCCACCTGATATTTGTCGAGCTCGCTCAAGAAGGCCTCTTGCCCTGGTGTTTGATCGGGACCGGCCATACTGGAAGCTAAGCGAATAAGGGCATTTTCATCTTCTGATAGATAGTGCGTCTGCTGATCCTCCCATATTTGAAGACGATGTTCTAAGCGTCGTAAGAAAACATAGGCCCCCTTTAAGACATCAATCTCTTCGGCAGGCAAAATACCTTGCTGCTTTATTAGCTCTAGCACCGCTAATGTTGGACGAATCCTAAACCGTGGATCTGTGCCTCCACGCATTAATTGAAACATCTGTGCCAAGAACTCAATCTCACGAATCCCACCCCGACCTAACTTAATATCCCTTGATCGACCGCGATAATTTGAAGAGCGCTTATCCGCCTCTTGTTGTATTTGCGCATGCAAATCTCGAATAGAGGCAATGACCCCATAATCCAAATGGCGTCGATATACAAAGGGGCGAATGAGTTGATCTAGCTCCCGCTCACAATAGGAAAAGGCTGACGAGTTTGCTAATGGAGCAATTAACCTACCCTTGATCCAGGCGTAACGCTCCCACTCTCTGCCTTGAACCAGAAGATATTCTTCGAGCATATCGAGACTACATGCTAGGGCGCCAGAATCTCCGTTGGGTCGTAAGCGCATATCTACCCGGAATACAAAGCCATTCTCATCATGCTCCGCTAGTAACTTGATCAAGCGCTTACCCATGCGTGTGAACCACTCGTGATGAGACAAGCTCTTGGGCGCGCCCTG
>CANGCM010000049.1 GCA_947452535.1 Burkholderiaceae bacterium
CGCATGCGGCTCAACAGCCAAAAGCGTTAGAGATTTAAGGAAACCAAATGGCTATTAATTACGGAAATTGGAATTACGGTACTGGTCGTCGCAAGAGTTCTGTGGCGCGTGTATTTATTAAATCTGGCAAGGGCGAAATCATTGTTAATGGTAAGCCGATCGATGCTTATTTTGCTCGTGAAACATCGCGCATGATTGCACGTCAACCTTTGGCTCTCACAGCCCACTTAACGACCTTTGATATCAAAGTAAACGTTTCTGGTGGCGGTGAAACTGGCCAGGCTGGTGCAGTACGCCATGGTGTCACTCGTGCATTGATGGATTACGACATTAGTTTGAAGCCAGCCCTGTCTAAAGCAGGTTTGGTAACTCGCGATGCTCGTGAAGTTGAGCGTAAAAAAGTTGGTCTGCATGGCGCGCGTCGTCGTAAGCAGTTCAGCAAGCGCTAATTTCTTTCAGTCGCTTAGTATTATTGAAAGGGTCGCGCAAGCGGCCCTTTTTGTTTCTACAATTAAGCAAGTTGTAAGAATCAACTTTGTACAATAATTTACCGATAGCGCAATTTGGAGATTGAGATGATTAAAGTCGGCATCGTAGGTGGAACTGGATATACCGGAGTGGAGTTGCTAAGGCTGTTGGCGCAACACCCTGAGGTCGAGATTGCGGCAATTACTTCTCGTACAGAAGCTGGCATGCCAGTGGCTGAGATGTTCCCATCCTTGCGCGGTCGTATTAATCTGAAATTCACTACGCCAGATGAAGCAAACTTAAATGAATGTGATGCGGTGTTCTTTGCAACGCCGCATGGTGTAGCAATGGCACAAGCCAAAGAATTACTCGCCAATAATGTGAAAATTTTGGATCTCGCTGCTGATTTTCGCTTGAAAGACGTCAAAGAATTTGCTAAATGGTACGGCATTGAGCATAGCTGCCCAGAAATTTTGGCCGAGGCTGTTTATGGTTTGGCAGAGATTAATCGCGAGGCCATTAAAAAGGCGCGGGTAGTTGGTTTGGCCGGTTGCTACCCAACATCCGTGCAATTGGGATTGGCTCCACTACTTTCACCTCAGTCCATTGGTGGCAAGCAGTTAATCGATGGTACGCATATTATTTCTGATTCAAAGTCAGGCACTTCGGGTGCTGGACGCAAAGCCGAGATCGGTACCTTGTTGTCTGAATCTAGCGATAACTTCAAAGCTTACGGTGTTAAGGGTCATCGTCATCTCCCGGAAATTGTGCAGGGATTGAAGGCAATTGCGGGCCATGATCAAATTGGACTGACATTTGTACCGCATCTAACCCCAATGATTAGGGGTATTCATTCCACTTTATATGTGCGTTTGACCGAGGCTGGGATGGGTGTGGACTTTCAGAGGCTCTATGAAGCGTTCTACAAAGGCGAGCCTTTTGTAGACGTCATGCCTGCTGGCAGCCATCCGGAAACACGCTCTGTGCGGGGTAGTAATGGCTTGCGTATTGCCATCCATCGTCCAGGTGGCGGTGATACTCTGGTCATTCTGGTGGTTGAGGACAACCTGGTGAAGGGTGCTTCAGGTCAGGGTGTACAGTGCATGAACCTGATGTTTGGCTTGCCCGAGACATCTGGATTAACCCAGATTGCCGTTTCCCCATAATGGGACTGTAAACTAAGGGGGTGTGAAAGACCCTTCAGCAAGCTTGGCGTTAAAAGCCTAAAATAGATTATTGCCTTTTGACTTAGGAGCAAACCATGACTCAACTAGCTACACAAACTGCACAAGATTTAGCCGAGCCACCAACACCTTTGGTGTTCACGGATAGCGCTGCTGCAAAAGTGGCTGACTTGATTGCCGAGGAAGGTAATCCGGAGTTAAAGCTACGCGTATTCGTTCAAGGCGGTGGTTGCTCAGGTTTTCAATACGGCTTCACCTTTGATGATGCTGTAAACGAAGATGACACTCTCTTTGAAAAAAATGGCGTGACTTTATTGGTTGATTCAATGAGCTTCCAATATTTAGTGGGCGCTGAGATTGATTACAAAGAAGATATCAACGGTTCCCAGTTTGTCATTAAGAACCCGAATGCCCAAACTACTTGTGGCTGTGGATCTTCTTTCTCTGCTTAAATTAAAAAACTAAGCAGTGTGTTTAAGCTGGGTAACAAGCTCCTAGAATTCTAGGACCCTTCGCTCCCGTAACGGCTGGCAAATTTGCTGGCCGTTTTTCTTTATGGGCCCAAGCAAGCCAAGCGAAGGCAAGACCTTCTACTAGCTGTGGATCAATACCGAGCGTATCGCTTGTCACAATTTCTAAAGATGATGCAAATAATTTGGTGGAGTGGGTTTTAAATACATTCATCATGGCGGTATTACGTGCGCCACCACCACAGATAATGAGCTTCTGGGTTTCTGGCGCATACTTTACTAATGCTTGTAAGGCTGCAATGGCCGTCAAATGAAGCAGGCTTGCTTGAACGTCTTCTGCATTGATATTCTCAAGGCCAATATGACTTTGTAGCCAATCTAGATGAAAGTGATCACGCCCCGTACTTTTTGGCGGCGCCTTGGAAAAGAATGGATCAGTCAACATACTTGTGAGTAGCGATTGATTGACTTGACCTTGCAATGCCCAGCCTCCGTCTTTATCAAAGGCATGCCCTTGTTGGTCGGCAATCCAGGTATCAAGCAACATATTTCCAGGACCACAATCAAATCCTTGTACTTCACCATTTTTTGGAAGAAGAGTGAGATTCGCAATACCGCCAAGATTGAGTACGGCGATATGCCTATCCGCAGAAAATTGTTGCGCATGGAAAGCTGGCACCAATGGCGCACCATGACCTCCCGCTGCTAAGTCACGACTTCTAAAGTCGGCAATGACATCAATCCCCGTTAGCTCGGCTAATAGGGCTGGATTAAGGGTTTGGTGGGTATACGCAAGGGGATGGGTAAGATCTGCTTGATGGCGAATGGTCTGACCGTGGGCACCAATTGCGCTGATATCCGTGGCCTGAAGATTCATCTGGTTGAGTAAGTCCTGAACGGCCTGGGCGTACTCTACAGCTAGGGCATTACCCGCTTGTTTTTCCCGATGCAGCTCATTGGGTCCTGGTGATTGCAGATCCAGCAGAGCCTTGCGTAATAAGGGTGTGAAGGGTTTACTTACGGCACGCATGAGGCTTGTATCGCCTTGGGGCCCTAGCTTTGCAAGTACGGCATCTATCCCGTCAAGGCTGGTGCCAGACATCAGACCAATATAGAGGGAATGCGACTTATTCATGCAGTATCGGGACTTTGTTCTCAGGAATGCGACAATTATGCTTTAGCAATGTAATTCCTAATTTAACTGAATCAGCTTACCAAATCAGCATGCCGGCTAAACCAGACCAAAAATACCCGCTAACTCCTGAAGTTTTTGCGGCCCTTGATGTAACTAAAAGGGGTTGCGAAGAGCTATTGGTTGAGGCGGATTGGATTCAGAAGCTAGCTAAAAGCCAGGCTATCGGCGTCCCTTTGCGCATTAAGTTGGGCTTAGACCCAACTGCACCAGATATTCATTTGGGCCATACGGTGGTGTTGAATAAATTACGTCAGTTACAAGATTTAGGCCACACGGTTATTTTCTTGATCGGTGACTTCACCAGCATGATTGGTGATCCTTCTGGGCGTAATGCGACTCGTCCCCCATTAACCGCAGAAGAAATCGCTATTAATGCGCAGACCTATTATCGCCAAGCGAGCATGGTTCTAGATCCAGCCAAAACAGAAGTACGTTACAACAGCGAGTGGTGCGACCCTCTTGGTGCTCGCGGCATGATTCAATTGGCCGCTAGGTACACCGTAGCGCAGATGCTCGAGCGTGAGGACTTTACAAAGCGCTACCGTAATGGCGTGCCGATTTCAGTCCATGAGTTTTTATATCCCTTGATGCAGGGCTATGACTCTGTTGCATTAAAGAGCGACTTAGAGCTCGGTGGTACTGACCAGAAATTTAACTTATTAGTTGGCCGTGAACTCCAGCGTGAGTATGGACAAGAGCCGCAATGTATTTTGACTATGCCACTCCTCGTCGGTTTGGATGGCGTGGAAAAAATGAGTAAGTCTAAGGGTAACTACATTGGTATCAGTGAGCCTGCAACTGAGATGTTTGGCAAATTGATGAGCATCTCCGATGAATTGATGTGGGACTACTTTACATTGCTGTCGTTCCGTCCAATGGCGGAGATTGATTTAATGAAGCAAGAGATTGCCGCTGGTCGTAACCCACGTGACTGTAAAGTACTACTCGGCCAAGAAATCGTGGCGCGTTTTCATTCACAAGCTGCAGCAGAAAAAGCCCTGGAAGATTTTAATCATCGCGCCAAAGGCGGTGTACCAGATCAGATTCCAGAGTTAACACTCACAGGCGCTCCCATCGGAATCGCAAACCTGCTCAAGGCTGCAGGGCTTGCGCCATCAACATCCGAAGCTATGCGCAATATTGATCAAAACGGTGTAAGGATTGACGGCGTAACGGTTGCTGATAAGCAACTCAAGGTTGACGCTGGTATCTACGTGCTACAAGTGGGTAAGCGCAAGTTTGCTAAGGTCACACTCGTTTAAGTTGCACCGCCACTACTATTTATTTAAAGCGGTAAGCTAAGGCCATAAAGATATTGTCCTGAAAAGGGCGATTCATTACGGGGCTATTGTTGATGCCGTTCCCCATCCATTTCCGCTTTCCGTAGATATTCACATACCAGTTATCTATTACAGGAATCTCAATCATGATGCCTGCTAATAGGTTATTTGTCGCTGGCGCGGTATAGCTGTTGTATCCGGTAAGTGTAGATTCTCCAGGATTTATTCCATAGTAATAGTTGGCATATTGATTTGATTGCCGTTCGATTCCTATTTGTGGATAAACCACTATTTTTTTATACGTTTCAATCTCAGAAAAATAAGAAAACTCATAGAGAGCCCCTTTAGATTTTCCAAAATCATGATACGCATTCAGAAAAAATCCGCCGATTGGGGTTTCTTGGAAAGTACCAATACCCAGGGGGATGGGGTCGCTGCGATTGATGGAGTTGCCATTGATGGATGATTTAACTTTGTAGGTATCTAAGTTCACCTTACCAATGACTTCAAGATAGCCATAACCTACCTTCACCGTCTTAATGCCAAACTCATCTATGCGCGCAAAAAAACGTTTGTAATCGAAAAATACATAGGGCAAGATAAAGGATTGGGTTCCTTGGGTGCCAATATGCAGATTCGAGGTATATACAGCAGCGCCGATGTCCCCAACAATGCGATCAGGCAATCCAGCGGGCGCGTCTTCCATCGCAATACTTGGAATTGCGAAAGCACTAAAAAGCAGTAAAAAAATGAATTTAGCGATTGAGCAAGGGGCTACTCTTTTTTTAGAGGTCATAAACGGTATAGCTCTGTTGGATAGTGACCACCAATTTTTTGATTTACCGCACAAAGTTTTACTTATGTTTAATATTTTTAGAATACTCAATAAGTTGTTTTGATAATGTTTTGCTTACAAGTGAATCTAATCTGTGGGAGTACTGCGATCTTCTGAGCCACTCAATAATGTAACCGGTTAGGAGGGTGTAAGTTGCATAAACCATAACAAGTCTAATATCGCCTGGATTCAGGGCGCTAAATGAATATAAAGGCTCTAAAAAGAAATAAGCAATGATGGGCAGGCTGATGATGAATGTGAAGGCGCCAGCAAAGATTCCAAAGAAAAAAGTGATGATGACCGTATTCACTTGGAAAAAGAACAGTGGCAAGTTCGTATCAAGCACTGGTTGCAAGAAAAATCGAATAGTGAATGCGATGGCAACCCCTAGGGTTCCGAATATAAATCCTCTTGTAACTTCAGGATTCCATCTTTTGGCATTCAAATTTAATCTGGTCATGGTAGATTACTGTATTGTTATAGAAACCTATTGAGTCTTTGAGTGGTTAGACTGTGAACATTGTAAGCGAAAATAAAAAAAATCTAGTTGTATTGCTGCCTGGATTAAATGGAAGCAGGCTTGAGCTCGGCCAACTTCCTAGGTATATCGAAGAGTCAGGTTTTGATGTCTCTATTCCTGATATCTTAGGTTACGAGCATGGGGCTTCTGCCTCAAGTATGGAAAGTTGGCTACAGCAGGTTCACGCCTTTCTAGATGCAAAGATGGAGCAGTATGCTTCTATGCATTTGGTGGGGATCAGTATGGGCGCGACTTTATCTAGCGTGATTTGCTCTCAACGATCCGACATCATGTCTTTAGCACTGTTATCCCCGATTCTTCGCTATGATGGCTGGTCCATCCCATGGTATCGCCCCCTTTTGGATTTCTTTTACCTCCTTGGATTTAGAAATTGGGAGTATGTTGAAAGAGAACCTTTTGGCCTAAAGAATTTGGATCTGAGAAGGCGAATTAAGGAGCGATTTGAAACCTCTAAGGTTACTGAGGTGGGTTCGATTTCAATCTCAGCAAAGCATTTATATGAAGCTAAAAGACTGATGTCTCTCGCACTCTCGGGGCTTCCTAATATTGATTCTAAATTGCTAGTGATTCAATCCATAGAAGATGATGCATGTTCAGTTTGGTCGGCAGAGAAAATCTTGAAAAACGTCAAATCAGATATCAGACGCTCCATTTGGCTTGGAAATAGTTATCACATAGTCACAATCGATAACGAGCGTGAGACTGTGCTCAATGAAGTTGTTCGCTTTTTAGATGCCAGCTTGGGTCATGAAGAGGGTGTTGAATCCTATCAATCGAGATCGAATATTAAGACCTTAAGATCTCGGGGAATGGAATAAGCCAAAAGATCTTTTTTGGACGCTAAAAAGTGTTAGCAGTTTTATGTAGGGGCCGTATCTGTCAAGCCACTTGGCGGCTTCAATCCAAAATGTTCGTAAGCTTGGCGGGTTGCCACTCTGCCGCGCGAGGTTCTTTGTAAGTAACCCTGCTGAATTAAGTAAGGCTCTAGAACATCCTCTATAGTGTCTCGCTCTTCACCAATGGCTGCTGCTAGATTATCAATACCTACTGGGCCGCCATCAAACTTATGCAAGATTGCTTCCAGAAGTTTTCTATCCATCACATCAAAACCACTTGGATCCACATCAAGCATCTTGAGTGCAGCATCAGCCATGTCTTTGGTGATGGTGCCAGTACCCTTGACTTCAGCATAGTCACGTACACGACGAAGCAGACGATTGGCGATGCGTGGAGTGCCACGGGCGCGTTTAGCGATCTCAATAGATCCCTCAGGATCAATGTCTGCCTTTAATAGGCTGGCTGAGCGCGTAATGATTTTGGTAAGCTCTTCTGTTGTATAAAACTCTAGTCTTGCCACAATCCCAAAACGATCTCGCAATGGATTAGTGAGCATGCCAGCACGAGTAGTTGCGCCAATCAATGTAAAGGGTTTGAGATCAATCTTGACGCTACGTGCGGCCGGGCCTTCGCCAATCATGATATCCAGGCTGTAGTCCTCTAGTGCTGGATAGAGGATTTCCTCTACTACTGGAGAGAGGCGATGAATCTCATCAATAAAGAGAACATCATTTGCCTCTAAATTTGTCAGCAAAGCAGCAAGATCACCAGGCCTATCCAAAACAGGACCACTGGTTTGACGCAAGTTCACGCCGAGCTCTCTTGCAATGATGTGAGCTAGTGTGGTTTTACCAAGCCCAGGGGGACCAAAGAGCAGGACGTGATCAAGCGCTTCTTGTCTTGCTCGAGTCGCGGCAATAAAAATTTCTAGCTGGGCGCGGGCTTTGGTTTGACCAACATACTCATCAAGCTGCTTTGGGCGTAGGGCTCTTTCGAAGACGGCTTCTGAGTTACCAGCTGCACCGCTCACGATGCGGTCACTACCCTCCGGTAAATCTTCAGGAATAGCGCTAAGGTCTTCGGTATGTATTGCCATGCTGCAAGTGTAGTGCTTATTTTGAGAGATATTTCAGGCCCATCCGAATACCGTCTGAAACAGAGGTTTCTGGAGGAATTTGTTTGAGGGCCAGATGAGCTTCTTTTTCTGAATAGCCTAGCGCTAAGAGTGCTTGCAACACTTCGCTGCTAGCCTCAATAGCCTGAGGTTTACCGCCCGTGATTCCTAAATCTGGGGCTAATTTACCCTTGAGCTCTAAACAAAGACGCTCGGCAGTCTTTTTACCAATTCCTGGCACTTGGGTCAGGCGCCCAGCTTCTTGCATAGCGATTGCTTGAGCTAATTCATTCACACTCATGCCGGAAAGAATGGCTAATGCAGTACGCGAGCCTACACCACTGATCTTAATCAGTTGCCGGAATGCCGCACGTTCGGTTTCAGTGGCAAAGCCGAACAGTTGTTGAGCATCCTCACGTACTTGGAAGTGTGTGAGGAGGGTGATTATTTGACCTGCTTGAGGTAGCTGGTACAAGGTGCTCATCGGTACATCAACCTCGTATCCAATGCCTTGGCAATCAACCAAGAGTCGAGGGGGATGAACTGAAACGAGGATGCCTTGAATGCGACCAATCATATGAAGATCTTAACCTGTGATGTCTATTTTTACTTGCTACGTTTTTTCGGGGCCAATGCTGCGGTGATTGCTTTCGGTATTTGAGCGTGATGCGCGGCGCAGATAGCTACTCCTAAGGCATCTGACGCGTCAGATCCCGGAGCGCGGTTCAAGCGAAGTAAACGTTTAACCATTTCTTGAACTTGGGGCTTAGTCGCTCTACCAGTTCCCACAATTGATTGCTTCACTCTTAGCGCGCTGTATTCAGCAACGGGGAGTTTTTCTGAGACTAGTGCTGCAATGACAGCACCTCGAGCTTGTCCTAGCATGAGGGTCGAGCGAGGGTTGACGTTTAGGAAGACCTCTTCAATGGCCGCAGATTCTGGATGATACGTTTCCAGAACTTCTCTTACGCCAGCGTAGAGAGCGCCTAAACGTTCAGGGAGACCCTTTGCAGGATCGCCGCTTTCAATTGTCCCAGAGGCTACGTAAGTCAGCTTTTGGCCATCAACATCGATGACACCAAAGCCAGTGGTTCTAAGACCTGGGTCAATTCCTATCCAACGCATGAAGGGCTTATCGATTCTTTGCTGATATTGCTATTAATGGCGGAAGTGACGGATGCCGGTAAAGATCATGGCAATACCATGCTCATTTGCTGCCGCAATGATTTCATCATCACGCATGCTGCCACCAGGTTGGATGGCACAACTTGCACCGCCATTTACAACAACATCTAGGCCATCACGGAATGGGAAGAAGGCATCGCTCGC
>CANGCM010000050.1 GCA_947452535.1 Burkholderiaceae bacterium
ACGCTCAACTGCAAGATCCATATTGCGTCGCTCCAAAAAAACATACTGATCTTGGGAGCCATGTTTTTCCAGAGTATCTTTGATACTCAGCAAAGAAGTATCTGTGCTAGCAATAGTTGCGATTTTCATTTGGTAGTTGTGCCCACACTGTTCGTTCCAGAGCCAGCGGTGCTTGGATAGTTACCCGTTGTCGACTTGATTTCATAGGAGCGTTGATAGTTATCAATCCCCGCTTTTGCCGCCGGGCCATCCAAACCCTTGGTAGGTGTTTTATTTCCCAATGGAGCATTAGGATTTACCGATTGAGCAATGACTGCTTGATTTACTGAATTGCCAAAGTCAGGGCTTTCATACCAATTAGTCTGACAGGCTAGCAATAAAGTGCTCGTGAGCATTACGCCAATTACTTTGAGGAATTTCATTTTCAATTATTCCCTATTAGGGGGGGTTCATTTGGACTATTCACTTTTGGGCTGGTACTGCTACCCTCAAGTTGGCCTTTGAAAAATAACTCGCTAGGGCTAGGTTGAATAAATTTATCGGTTGGTAAGCCTGGCTTATTAGCAAGTGGCTGAACAATATGTGGTGTCACTACAATAAGAAGCTCACTACGATCTGTTCTAAAGGAGGTGCTACGAAATAGTGCCCCTAAAATAGGTAAATTAGCGAGTCCAGGAAATGCACTAATGATTTCTGCGACATTATTTTTAATCAGTCCGCCAATCGCAAAACTTTGACCGTCATATAGCTGGACTGTTGTAGAAGCTTGCCGTGTAGTAATCGCAGGCAATACGGTGGTTGATGAGCCGGCCGTGACAGTAATCCCCTGAGTTTGTACCTCGGAAACTTGCGGGCTGACTTTTAAATTAATACGCCCCTCAGCCAATACTGTTGGGGTAAATTTCACGCCAACGCCGTAGTTTTGAGGTTGCAAAGTAATCACTGAGCCACCTGTACCGCTAGATTGAGGCACTGGTAAAAATACAATTCCACCAGACAGAAACTCGCCATCCTGACCGCTGATCGCCATAATATTAGGTTCAGCCAGAATCTTAATGAGGCCACTGTTCACTTGAGCCTGAAACCAGGCGCTAGTCGTACCGATCATGCCACTGGCAGATGCAGCAAAACCTAATGGCGCCACAGTGCCGTTCAACATATTAAAAGTAAAACTACTGCCTTGAGCCTGGACTCCAAAGGTATCCGCAATCGTTTTATCTACCTCGGCAATCTTCACCTCTAACAAGACCTGAGGAAGATGATCCGTCGTCATCATATTCAATACTTTTTTATCAGTGAATTCTTGAGCAATCAGAATAGCCTGTTGCACCTTACTGGCATCACTCACCTGACCTGAAATAACTAATGCCTCACCAGCCGAAGAAACACGAATATTTTTTTCAGCAGGCATGAGTTGCTGCAATAAACCCAGCACCGATCCCGCATCAACTCCGACAGTAACGTCTAAGGCAGATAGCTTTTCATCTTTATGCCAAATAAATACATTAGTAGATCCTACTTTTTTTCCAACCAAATAAATTTGCTTAGGACTTACCACCATCACATCCGCAATCGCAGCATCGGCAACTGAAACCCGAATAATAGGCTCGTCATAGCGATAGAGATTGGACTTACCCAATGCAATTTGAATCCCAGAGCGATTGCCCTCTTTCTTGAGCTGAGATATTTCAGCAGCAAGGATAAAAGAGGGTGATAAGACCATCCATACAAAGGAAATCAGTGTTATCCATACCTTTTTATTCCAATTTGAGTTTAGGAACATACTCATTTTCACTTTCATGATCATTGGCGCTTTCCAAGTCCAGACTCGATTCGGACAGTAGTCCCACGAATTACCTCCACACCATTTTCGGTTGAGGTAGTTTTCTTAATAGTTTCCTCAATCAAAGTAGGAGCCTGATTGCTTTCTGATTGATTTCGCAGTGTCAAAGATAAATTACCTATCGAGCGCCCTTCATCCAAAATCGAGGCTTGAGTCGGGGATACTTCTAAAGTCACTGCGCTAACGATTTTTGGCTTAGCCTCATCCTGAACCATCCGATCTTGAGCTATCGCCAAGACCAAAACACGATCCAATATCACCTTTGAACTTGGGCGACCCGATTCATCCTTAGCAATGAGAAGAACATCCACGTAATTGCCCGGATTAATAAATCCAGCAACATCAGAAATCTCATTGACACCCAGGCTGATGGCTCGCATTCCTGGGGTAATAGCAAAAGCAAGGCCGCCTGATGCTCCCGGTGAATTAAGCATCCTGTCGACGATAATTTCACCAGGTGCAATATTGATCTTACTGATTCGCCCAACCAAAAATTCAACTCTAGGAGAAGCACCGAGTGGCAACGTTTCTTTTACTAATTCGATAACCTTCAGGTCATCCTCCGTCAATGCAACCCCAGCTGCAATCGCCTTACTTGCCACTACTGCCGATGTTTTATTTGTGGGGTTACTTGACTTAAGCCAAATGGTAGCCATCACAATTGCTAACAATCCAGCAACGGATGCAACTATTAAGGCAATAAGTAGACGTTTTTGCGGCATTGTATAAATTATTCTCGTGATGTGTAAATTGCTAAACAGGTGCCTAAAAAGATTGCGAGTGCATAGGGCATTCGCTGATTACCTACTCTCAATTCGCTTAAATTACCCAATACCTTTTTGATCTGAGCCTGTTGCAAGCTATAAATGAGAGCCAAAACACCGCCTGCTAGCATTGAGTACACAGCAGCTGTCATAGTTACACTAGGCCCCAAATAAATTCCAAGTACACCCATCAATTTGACATCTCCTGCCCCAATCCATGCCTTGTAATACGGGAAACTAAAAATCAATAAACCAATCAAGAATCCCAGTAAGGCATCAGATAACCCAATATGACCAAGCCTTAGAGATGACAGCATCAGACCGTAAACAGCGCCAACTACCAGGACAACATTTGGGATCTTGCGATACCTCAGATCTGTAAAACAGACCACTAACAGTAAGCCAAGGATCGGAAGAAGATAAAACATCCCAAGGGGTCAATCAAATCTTGCCAGCGATATTCTCAAAAAGCGTATTTAAATTGGTCCCCAACAAAGTAGCGCCACCGATAATGACTACAGCAACCAAGGCTGCAATCAAGCCGTACTCGATAGCTGTGACACCCTCTTCTTGCGACAGTAAATCATGCCCATACCTTATGACTTGGAAGCTCATGATCTGACCCCTTTTAGATCTTGCCAGCGATATTAGTAAATAGTGTATTTAGATTGGTTCCCAGCAAAGTAGCGCCGCCGATAATGACCACTGCAACTAAAGCAGCAATCAAGGCATACTCAATAGCTGTAACGCCCTCTTCATTCTTGTAAAAACGTGCAATTGATAATTTAATTTTGGTGATTAAAGTGTTCATCATCTTTCCTTTCATCTCATCGAGATATGGTTGAATTTCAATATAAAGACCATATTAAAAATTGCATCTTTATGATTTTCATTTTTGATCTGATTGGAAATTGATATTTGATATAGATCAAAATATCATTGAAAAATAGAAGCAAATACAAATAGATGGGGATATTGAACACAGCACTCTGGCATCTGAAATAGGAGGCCATATAGCAGTAAAACCCAAAATAGACCTCTGAAATGAACCCTTTTGATTTTTCTCAACAGAAATAATGGGAATTTAGACTGTTCAGGCATTGTTGCTAAAACCGAACGGTTCAAGGTGAACATGAATAAGATCAATTGATTGCTAATAAATGCAATCCATCTCCCCCAATCAGCAGCCAACATAAACATGCCAGCAGATATCACTAATGCAGTGAGTAATAAGCCAAAGATTCTGCTAGGTTGAGCTAATACAGCAGTTGGATAAATTAGAGCAGCGAGATAGGCTAGGGACATGCCGTTGCCGATCATAAAAAATATCCACCAATACACTCCCTCAGTAATGAATACTCCGTAGATGGTGCTCAGATGCTGCCCTATTTCCCAACCCACAGAACTAATCGCAGCAAACTGGGAGTATGGGGCAGCTGGCGATAATTTCATTCTGTCAACCCAAGGAAGTGAATCCCATACCGCTTGAGCTAATGCGACATCGCCATGATTGACTGAGCACACAATAAACAGCATCGTACAAGCAAGGAGGTATGACCAAAATCCAATTCGGATAAATACGACATTAGGATTTTCTTTTGAGGTAATCCAAAACAGCATTGCAGTCATGGGCATACTCATGAAGAAATACGCTTCATGAATCAGAATCATGACAGGACCAAAAACCAGCGCTAAAAATGTAAAGGCAATTAGAAGATATCTTTTATAGATACCGTGTTGCTTACTAGCATTGATATACACAAGGCATAGCAGGCCGAATAGAATTAGAAATAAATTCTCTTTGCGAGTAAAAAAATCAGCGCTAATGCCCATGTGATAGATGCCGCCTTGAATCAATAAGGCGATCAATAACACACGATAATTATCAATTTTCGCTAGAAAATAGATCGCAAAAAAAATAGCGATATAAGCTATGTAAGAAATCAGTGTGACTAGATATAGGTTCGGCAGAATGCCTATTACCGGGTCGGACCAACGCAGTAATAGCTCGCCTACCAGCCCACGACGAACAAAGCCGCCTTGATAATTAATCAGCCATTCCGTGACTGGCCAAATATTAAAACGTGGCTCTCTAAAATCACCCGTCATCCAGATTGTTGCGAATACGAGGGGTATCTCAAGAACCGTAATGACAGCAAAAAAACGAAGGTATTCTGGTTTAATTTTGAACATGATTGAAATCATTAAAGCTAAAAGAATTTCCCCGATACTCGCAACGATATTGACCCTCGCTAATAATGCTTTTATTGGCTACAGTCCGCAACTCACCAATAGTCAAATCACCTGTCTTTACATCAAAGCTCGCACTGCGGCGTGGAACTCTAGAGTCCTTTGGAGACTCTGACCTGACGTCACAAGATCCCGATTTCAATAGGAGCGTATGGCTTGGTGATGACTCAGGGCAAATATGGTATTCGCCACTATAAGCAGGCGAGAGAAATTGATACATTTTTTGCCCAAATCTTTCCAACATCATCGGATCGTCGCCTGTATATTTTTCAAGCAATACTGAGTGTTGGTCATAGACTTGCTGAGTACTTTGTCCCTGACACAACCAATATTGGGGTAGCGAGATTTGCTGGTCGCAGGCACTCAATAAGGCTACACAGAAAAATCCTATGATGCGATAAGTAGCAGTCTTTGATACCTTCATGACTTTAATTCACTTGTGGATTTTTAAAGTAAATGACTGCATTAGTATCGGCATAAAACTGCTTCCACTCAGCCTGATTATCAAAGTAGGGAATGGCCGGCGATTCTGGCGCTAGCAATGCCCAGCTAATGTGATAGTCATCAATGAGATTAGTTAAAGCGCTTGGTTTGCCATCAATCATGGCAGCGACATAAGAGCCCATCAATTTTTGATCGTAAAGATCAGCCCGCCCATCGATCAAGACAGGAAGCCCACGATAAATCAGCGCTCCACCAAATTGATAATCATTTAAAACGGGGCCCGTCTTACCAGAGCTCTCAAAGGCATTGAGCGCCAATGTAGCCAAGGTTCTTTCAGGGGGAGCATAGCGATTCATCCGATTGCCCATCCAGGCGGTAAACACCATCAACCCCGCTACAGTCACGATTGCGTAGAATCCAGCCGGAAGCGTTAGGCGTGAGAAAAAATCATCCATCTTGCTAGGCACCTGATCCGCCATCTTCTGCGAATACGCCAGACCAAAAGCGCTAGCAATCAACATCGGCGATAACAGGCCAAAGATGGAAACATAACGGTTGTGTGTGAGCGCCATATGCAATAAGCCCAATAACATCACAATCGTAATGATTGGCAACTTCAATAAGCCCAATAAAGCCAACACCATATAAACAAATAGAAGAATTTCAAGTGAATTGAAACCCGCAAAGCGATAAGGCATCCATTCGACAATCGTTGTAAGGTTCTGAAGATTGAGAATTTGTAAAGGAAAAATGGCACCAGCTAGACCTTGTGGATTGAATAGGCATGTAGCAAAGGCTAGCCCAATAAAGATCAACCACTGCTTCATAAGAGCTCTGCGAGATTGACTGGGAGCATTCTGCAAAGCTAGCAATGCGAGTGGGAAAAGAATGGCTAGTCCAAAAATGAAACTGCCATGTAAATTGACCCATAAACCCATCACTAAAAGCAGTAAATAAGATGGCTTGCGATGATGCTCTGCCGAGTCAAGAAGAGAACTAACCCAAATCAATAACAAAGGCCAAGCTAATATATGGGGACGAACTAATAAATGCGTTGACATCGCAAAAAAGGCTAAGGCAGTAAATAACAAGGCATAAATGGGTGGCATACGCTTTTGTAGAAACATAGCTAGTAAGGCCAAACTCAGCCCCAGGCAACTAGCCGCTAGAAACACTAAGCCGCCCCACCCTCCAATTTGATACACCATCAACAGAATTAGCTCAGACAACCATTCGTGGGCTACCCAAGGCTCCCCAGGAAGAGAATGGGAAAAGTAGTCCACAGTTGGCACCGCTTGATGGCTAAAGATCCACTGGCCAATTCTGAGATGCAACAAGGTATCAGGATCGCCCAAAATCTGAAAAGTGGAAAAGCCTAAAACACCTAGTACGCTGACCATAAAAACGATTAAAGGTAGAGATCCTCTAAAAGAAGCTCTACAAGAAGCCCTAGATGAAGCCCAACAAATGAACTGTTTAGACAGGTATGAAAACTGATTAATCCGTTGGTAGATCATTGCTATAGATATGGATCTGGCCATCATGAGCCAAGCCGTTCAAAATCTTCTGCTCAGCGATAGACAATAATTTAAGCTGATGGCGATTGAATAAGCTAATTGCTTCTCCACCAATGGCGCCTGTATCGACATCCTCTAAAACCTCATAACTAAAGCAACATAACAAATCCTTGCCATCTAATTTGGCCAAGTACTGAATGCTGCTATCCTTGCCTAAAATAGCCGGTCCAATAAATTGAAGATCCATCATTGATCACCTTTAAGCCGATCAATGCGCTTAAAATATTCTTTGGCATAGGCCAGAACCTGTCCATCAGTAGGATGATCGACAGTTTTCACACCAACGATTTTTTTAGCTGTAGCACTATGATGCTCAGTAGCATATTTTTCCAGCTCGCCCTTAGCAAAACCAGGGCCTACCAGCAAGATTTCCTTAACATCGTCGACTTGGGCAAGGATACTGTCAAAAAAAACACGGTCCTCAGGGGCATTACCGCTACCGATAACATTCGCCTTATGATGTAAATGGGCTTGTTTTGCATTGCTGCGAATGAATTGGTTCTGCTCTTGATCAAAAAATAAAATATGGGCTTGTTGATGATCCAGCCAAATGACTACATGATTTGTATGCATACCCCACCTCTAAAAGAACAAGAAATACCCTGTTTTATAGTGATTTAATGATGGGTTTCAACACCCCCCTAGATCACATGAGGTCAGTCTATTGCGAAAGAATGAATATTTTTTGATTTAAGTCAAAAACTGGTGTATTTCGTGATGAATAATGCTTCTGCAACAAATCAATATCAAAGATACTATTTACCCAGAAACCAATGATTTTTTTGAATGTTCAGGAAAAAAATGTTATCGAGCTTGATCTATCGCAGCCATATTCAGCAGAATATCGACGAAGAAATGATTATTCAGATGCTTGCAGATGCAAACCAAAAGAATAAGCAGCTAGGAATTTCAGGCCTACTATTTTATGACGCCCCATTTTTCTTCCAGGTGATTGAGGGTCCTGAGGAAGCGGTCAAGGTGCTGTACGAAAAAATATTGCAAGACACAAGGCACAGTAATGTCGTTTTGCTCACCCATGAAAATATTAAATTCAGACAATACCCAAACTTTGGGATGTATTTTGTTGATATCAAAAATATAAAAAATAATGATGTGACATTAGATCAATATCGCGAAGAAAATAATTTAAATCCAATAGATAATAATTATGACTCGAAAAGTGAAAAATTTATACGCCAATTTATAGAGCGCAAATATAATCAGAACCTTCATAAAGCAGTTTCCAATGTCTTAAAACCATTCTCTCACCCCGATCTCAAAGAGAATTCAGGATTTAGAGCGGTACCACCAAATAGTCACTCTTTTGCCTTCCAATCAGTAATCGATTGCAATAAAAGAAAAACCGTATTCTTAGAAGCGCTAGCTAGACCGCCCCATGGTGACAATATTGAAGATTATCTTGCTAAATTGAGTCAATCCGAATTTGAACAGTTTGACATGCACTCAACCGAAGATGCGATTAGTCTTGCTGCGCAACTTGGAATTCATAAAATATCAGTCAACTTTAGCCCGAATACCCTATTTAAATCAATTGATGTGGTCGATCAGATCGAAAATCTTCTTAGAAAATATGGACTGCAAAATAGTCAGCTTATAGTTGAAGTTACCGAATCAGACTTTATTGAAAATCATCCATTGGCACAAAAAATAATCTCGAAGTTAAGGTCTAGCGGAATAGCATTAGCCATAGATGACTTTGGTGATGGTTACGCAGGGCTTTCATTATTAGCCCAATTTCAGCCAGATATCATCAAAATCGATGGTAGCCTGATCCGCTCGATCTCTTCAAGCGGTCCTAAACAGGCTATTGTCAGTGCAATTTTTTACTGCGCAGAGAGCATGGCAATTTCAGTCGTAGCTGAAGGTGTAGAAGATGAGGAAGACTTTCAATTTTTGAAGAGTTTGGGAATTACTCAATTTCAAGGCCACTTGTTTAGTAAGCCAGAAATAAATAACTACATCGAACACAACTGGGGAAAAAATTGATCTATCTAAGGGTCTCCATTGTCACAATGAAAAAAATAGAAGATTTATTCATTTAAAAAACTATAATGAACTATGAATCCTTCATTAAATGACCCACCTATGCCAGCCCAGCACCCTAAGGCGGTATGCGTGAGCTGTTCAACGCGTAGTCAGTGCTTAAACGGCAAACTCACCTTGGAAGAAGTCAATAATTTACCAGCGAATTTTATTGTTCG
>CANGCM010000051.1 GCA_947452535.1 Burkholderiaceae bacterium
GCTGGGAAACCGGTGACTAAGGGTAGTAGTGCATTACGGAATACATGCTTCCAAAGAACTTGTTTCTCGGTAAGCCCTTTTGCTCTCGCGGTAAGAACATACTGCTTACGAATCTCTTCCAAAAACGAATTTTTAGTTAGCATCGTGATCACTGCAAAACTTCCTAAAACTGAAGCGGTAATCGGCAATACCAGATGCCACAAATAATCCACCACTTTACCCATCATGCTCAGATCGCTCCAATTATCTGAAGTGAGACCACGCAGTGGAAAGATTTGCAAAAAGCTTCCACCGCCAAAGATAACAAGTAAGAGCACACCCAATACAAATCCAGGAATGGCATAGCCCACCAAAATCATCGTGCTGGTGATGGCATCAAACCGTGAACCGTCTCTCACTGCCTTAGCAATACCCAATGGTATTGACACTAGGTAGGTGAGGAAAAAAGTCCACAAGCCAATACTGATCGATACCGGTAACTTAGAAACAACTAGCTGCCAGACACTTTGGTGCTGGTAATAACTTTGCCCTAAATCAAACTGCGCAAAACGCTTGAGCATCATGAAATAACGCTCTACCGGTGGCTTATCAAAACCATATAAGGCCTTAACCTCAGCTAAGCGCTCCGCATCCACTCCTTGGCGCCCACGATAGTTACTTCCGCCACCTGAGGATTCTGCTCCACTTACTGCAGCATCACCTTTGCCCTTTAATTCCAGCATCAATTGCTCAACAGGGCCGCCCGGCACAAACTGCACTACAGCAAAAGTGAGGGTCAGGACGCCCAACAAAGTAGGAATCATCAAGAGCATGCGCTTGAAAATATAAGACCACATTTGTCCTTGCATTAGCGCAGCCCCCCTTTCCACCAATTGAGCAGAATCCACGATTCAGCGGTGTAATACAACGGAGGCTCTGGATAACGCATCTCCTTACGATACGCGATTCGGTGCGTTGGGTTGTACCACTGCGGAATGACGTAATAACTATTCCAAAGAACTCGGTCTAAGGCTCTGGTAGCTGTGCGTAATTCTTCGCGGGTCTGAGCCTTAACAATAGCATCTACTAGGGCATCGACTACCGGCGATTGAATTCCAATCACATTATCAGATCCTTTTTCTTTAGCAGCTTGACTACCAAACCGATCCCACAATTCATTGCCAGGACTCTGTGAATCAGGAAAACGAATAGTGGTCATATCAAAGTCGTACTCATCCATACGCTTCTGATGCAAAGCAAAATCACTGGTCCGAATATCCACCTGAATACCGAGCTTCTCTAAATTGCGTACATAAGATGAAATCACTCTTAAGAAAAATGGGCCATCCTCAACCATTTCAAATCGGAAGGGCTCGCCCCGCATATTGCGCAAGGCACCATCACGGTATTGCCAACCAGCCTGAGCCAATAAATCACGTGCTTTACGAAGGTTCTGACGCAGGCTATCTGGGGCAACTGTTTTCGGTGCAGGAGGCATAGCCTCAAAAACAGCATCGGGTACCCATTTAGGATATTGCGCTTTCAGGGGTTTAAGAAGCTTTAATTCTGCTTCGGTCGGTTTGCGAGGGCCATCAAAATTTGCACTGAGGTCACTATTGGTAAAGTAGCTATTAATACGGCTGTATTGCTCAAAAAATAGTTGGCGATTGAGCCACTCAAAATCAAGTGCATAACCCAAGGCTTGCCGTACACGGGGATCCTGAAAAATCGGTCGGCGTACATTCATGGCAAAGCCTTGCATGCCTGCCCCGTTATGATTCAAGAACGCTTTCTTTTCTAAAGTGCCGTCATTAAATCTCGGACCAACATAACTCTTAGCCCAATTCTTAGCACGGTATTCCACCAAAGC
The DNA here is from genome assembly GCA_947452535.1 of Burkholderiaceae bacterium. Lineage (GTDB taxonomy): Bacteria > Pseudomonadota > Gammaproteobacteria > Burkholderiales > Burkholderiaceae > Polynucleobacter. Next base: position 1,850 of record CANGCM010000051.1, read on the forward strand.
ATCAAACTCCCCGGCCTTAAAAGCTTCTAGACGAACTGCGTCATCACTGTAGAGCTTGTAATTCACACGATCGAAGTTATAAAAACCGACGCGGACATTGAGTGTCTTGCCAGCTTGATCAGCCCAGTAGTTGGGGTTACGTTTGAATATCATGGTCTTACCCGCTTTGTAAGACTCAATCACATAAGGGCCGCTCGCTATGGGCAACTCAAAGGTCAACTTATCAAACGGGGTGATCGTGCCATCGGGCTTCTTACCCCAGTTACGCGAGAACACTGGCAAGGTACCCACCATCACCGGCAATTCAGGATTGCGATTCTTAAATTCAAAACGAATCACCCTATCAGAAACCACAACCGCTTCTTTCACATCCGCATAAACTGTCTTAAATTGAGGGTTGGCGAGCGAACTCATCAAGGTATCAAAGCTGTGCTTCACATCACCAGCCAAGATAGGGCTACCATCTGAAAATTTCGCCTCAGGACGAATGCGGAACACCACCGACATCTTGTCGGGTGCCACAGCAATATCTTCTGCAATCAAACCATAGGCGCTAGATACTTCATCCGCACTACCTACCGCCAGGGACTCAAACATCAGTTGCGCCACGCCTGGGGCAGTGACACCTCGCAGGGTATAGGGATTGAACTTATCAAAGCTCGTGCGACGATCAGGATTCGGAAGAGTTAAGGTGCCACCTCTCGGTGCATTCGGGTTCACATAGTCAAAATGGCTAAATCCATCAGCGTACTTAGGCTTACCGTACTGAGCAATCCCCTGTGCGCTATAGGCTGAATTGACGGCTAGCCCAGCGAGCAGGGCTAGCAGCAGGAAAGTGGGGATTGGACGGATAACGGAGAACATGGGCATATATGCAACAATTGTAGATAGCAAATCACATTTGAAGCAAAGGACACATTATGGGCTTTCTCGCTGGCAAAAAAATTCTGATTACCGGCCTTCTCTCTAACCGCTCAATTGCCTATGGTATCGCCAAGGCATGCCACCGCGAAGGCGCTGAACTGGCTTTTACCTATGTTGGGGAGCGCTTTAAGAGCAGAATTGTCGATTTCGCCAAAGAATTCAATACCGAATTGATTTTTGATTGCGATGTCGGCAGCGATGAGCAGATTTCTGCCCTATTTAAAGATTTAGCCAAGTCTTGGCCTCAGTTTGATGGCTTTGTTCATGCCATTGGTTTTGCTCCACGGGAGGCGATTGCTGGCGACTTTTTAGAGGGGCTCTCTCGGGAAGGCTTCAAAATTGCCCACGATATCTCCGCCTACAGCTTTCCAGCAATGGCAAAAGAAGCTTTGCCGATGTTGCGTGATAAGTCGTCTTTGCTGACATTAACTTACCTGGGTAGCTTGCGCAACGTTCCGAACTACAACACTATGGGTCTGGCGAAGGCCTCTTTAGAAGCATCGGTGCGTTATATCGCCGGCTCAGTGGGACCTAAGGGCATTCGCTCTAATGGCATCTCCGCTGGCCCAATTAAAACTCTGGCTGCTGCCGGTATCAAAGGCTTTGGCAAGATTTTAGAAGCGGTTGAGCAAACCGCCCCAATGCGCCGCAACGTGACAATTGATGACGTTGGCAACACTGCAGCTTTCTTACTGTCTGACTTGGCGAACGGCATCACCGGTGAAATTATTTATGTAGATAACGGCTTTAGCCAAGTAGTTGGCGGAATGGAAGAAGTTTGAGCATCCCGCTGAGCGAGGCCCTCAAGTTTTGGGCCAAGCTTGGCTTTATTAGCTTTGGTGGCCCTGCAGGACAAATAGCCGTCCTTCACCAAGAACTCGTTGAAAAGCGCCACTGGATTTCTGAGCGGCGTTTTCTACATGCGCTCAACTATTGCATGCTCCTCCCTGGGCCTGAAGCCCAGCAGCTCGTGACCTATATCGGCTGGCTGATGCATCGCACTTGGGGCGGGATCTTGGCAGGCACTCTCTTTGTCCTCCCCTCCCTATTCATTTTGATTGGTCTCTCTTGGGTGTACCTGACATTTGGGCAAGTGCCTTGGATTGCCGCCATCTTCTTTGGCATCAAACCCGCAGTAACTGCTATCGTCCTTCATGCCGCCGTCAGAATTGGTAAACGCACGATCCACAATCAAGCGCTAAGGGTGATTGCGCTGACGTCCTTTCTCGCGATCTTCGTATTGAATCTAGCCTTTCCCATCATTGTCATCTGCGCTGCCTTGATTGGTGTTTGGGGTGGCAAGCGTTATCCAGAATATTTTCAGCAAACGACATCGCACGGCAAAAGCAATGACAAACAATATGGCGCCGCGTTGATTGACGACCACACACCCACCCCAGAGCATGCCAAATTCTCCCCAAAGAAACTCATTCAACAGGGCTTGGTCGTGATCAGTCTTTGGACAATTCCATTTCTAATATTGGTATTCGTTTTTGGTTGGAAAACCCTCTATCCACAAATTGCTTGGTTTTTTACCAAAGCTGCCTTCCTGACTTTTGGGGGTGCTTACGCAGTTTTACCTTATGTCTACCAAGGTGCAGTAGATCAATTTCACTGGCTCAGCCCCGGTCAAATGATCGATGGCTTAGCCCTTGGTGAGGCCACTCCTGGACCACTCATTATGGTGGTGGCATTTGTTGGTTACTTAGCGGGCCATATTCAAAATCTCATTGGCAATACCGATCCATTTTGGTTTGGCGTCCTTGGTGCCTGTGTTGCCACTTGGTTCACCTTCCTGCCTTCTTTCTTTCTGGTGCTAGTTGGCGGACCCTTCATTGAATCGACTCATGGCAAGCTGCGCTTTACTGCACCTCTGACCGCCATCTCAGCAGCAGTAGTTGGCGTGATTGCGAACTTGGGCCTGTTCTTTGCTTATCACGTCTTTGTTCCACATGGTCTTGGCGGCTCAATCTCTTGGATCTCGATAGTCATTGCTGTATTTGCTGGACTCGCCCTCTTCAAGTTTCAAAAAGGAGTGATTAGCGTGTTGACTGGCTCTGCCTTAGCCGGGCTTCTGAGCTATTTAGTTGCCAGCTTATTAAGCTAGCAAAGCTGTATTGGAGGCTGAAATTGGCATAATAGAAGCTATGCGAATCGAACCCCAAACCATTACTCATCTCCAAGAATGGCTAGGCAAAACGGAGACTCTTCAAGACATTGTTACTGCCGCTCCCGTAAGAGCATTGTCGGCAACACTCGATCGATCCGATCCTGCACCAAATAACGGCAGCTTTCTTCCGGAGTTATGGCATTGGCTCTATTTTTTGCCCTGCGCCCTTCAATCAGAAATTGGTGCTGATGGGCATCCCAAGCGTGGAGGATTTTTACCGCCTGTACCCCTACCGCGCCGTATGTGGGCAGGAAGTCGTATTCAATGGTTAGCTCCACTAGCAGTAGGAGATGAAATCGAACGCGTCTCTCAAATTGAATCTATTACTCATAAAGCGGGTCGCACTGGCGACCTCATCTTTGTATTGGTTAAACATACGATCTCCAATCATCAAGGCTTAGCCTTGATTGAAGAGCACGACATTGTGTACCGTGATGCGCCAGGGACAAACGATCAGCCAGCTACACCAACACCAGCACCTACCGATGCGAAGTGGACAAAGGTCATCACTCCGGATGATGTCCTCTTGTTTCGTTACTCTGCACTGACATTTAATGGTCACCGCATTCATTACGATCGCAACTACGTTACTAAAGTCGAAGGCTATCCTGGTTTAATTGTTCACGGCCCATTGATTGCTACCTTATTAGTGGATCTTGTACGCCAAAGTATCCCAGGCTGCACCCTGAAGAGTTTTGAGTTCCGCGCTATTCGCCCTACGTTTGATATTAATCCCTTCAAGGTGAGTGCTAAGCCTGATTTCGTCAAAGATCATTCCGGAAAAACAATCTCCATTTGGGCGGAGGATCATGAGGGATATCTCACGATGCAGGCCACTGCAGTTCTAGCTTAGGAAATCTTTTTTTATGACTACGCCACATTTATCTAGAGAACTCGCTACGTTTGCATCCCAACTGAAGATTGCGGATATTCCTGAGGATGTCATTGCTCGCACCGAAGATTTATTAGTTGATTGGTTTGGCTCAGCCATTGCTGGTAAAGGTTCGCGCCCAGTAGAGACCATTACGCAATTTGCACAGAGTATGGGTGGCTTTAATGCCAACAATATTGGCTCCGCTGAAATTCTCATTAACCGCGCTAGCTCTAGTCCTTTCTTGGCTGCCTTAGCTAATGCAGCCGCATCCCATGTCGCCGAGCAAGATGATGTTCACAATGGCTCGGTCTTTCATCCAGCTACCGTAGTCTTTCCTGCGGTACTTGCGACTGCGCAAACGATTGGCGCATCGGGCGAAGATTTTATAGTCGCTGCTATTGCTGGCTATGAAGTTGGTATTCGAGTGGGAGAATTTTTAGGTCGCTCACACTATAAAATTTTTCACACTACTGGTACTGCAGGTACCTTAGCCGCTGCTGCAGCAGTAGGCTCTCTACTCAAACTGAATCCGACGCAAATGCTGCATGCCTTTGGCTCGGCCGGCACCCAATCTGCCGGACTTTGGGAATTTCTGCGTGATGCGGCAGACTCCAAACAATTGCATACCGCCCATGCCGCTTCTACCGGGCTAATGTCCGCCTACTTGGCACAAGCCGGCTTTACTGGAGCGGAGCACATCTTAGAAGGTAAGCAAGGCTTGGCTGCTGGCATGTCGAGTGATGCAGATCCGACTAAGCTAGTTGATCGATTAGGTAGTCGCTGGACCATTGCGGAGACCAGCTTTAAGTATCACGCTTCGTGTCGTCATACCCATCCCGCTGCAGATACACTGCTCCAAGTCATGCTTGCGCACAAACTAAAACCAAGTGATATCGCAAAGGTGGAGACTTTAGTACACCAGGGCGCCATTGATGTACTTGGCCCTGTGACGGATCCGGCAACAGTGCATCAATCTAAATTTTCGATGGGGACTGTCCTGGCCCTGATTGCACATTACCAATTTGCCGGCCTAAAAGAGTTTGATCACCACTTTCATGATCAAGAGATTTGCGCATTTCGGGATCGTGTCTTCATGACATTAGATTCAGAAGTAGATGGTGCCTACCCGCAGCGCTGGATTGGTAAAGTGAAAGTCTACTTGCACAATGGTAGTGTCTTAGAAGGTCGCGTTGATGAGCCCAAAGGCGATCCTGGCAACACTTTAAGTCGTGCTGAAATTACGGATAAGGCAATGCGTCTTGCTGCATTTAGTGGCGGCGCCACTCCCACTGAAATGACTATCGCTATTGAGCGCTTGTGGAATATCCGTAAACAAGCCAAGATGGGCTTATTGATTTCATAGTACTTTGCCTTCCTAATTCACTCATCACTTAAAGCCCTTCATATGAACCCACTTCACACACCCATTGGCTTTAGTAGCACCTTCTTATTTGTTCCAGGCACGCGCCCCGAGCGCTTTACCAAAGCATTGGATAGCGGCGCTGATGGCGTCATTATTGATCTAGAGGATGCAGTTCCCGAAGAAGATAAACAAACAGCGCGAGATGCCATCCGGACCGCTTGGCCCACATTTACTGCAGAACAAAAAGAGCGCTTGATCATTCGCTCAAACTCTCCTGGCAGCCCGTTTTATGCGGCAGACTTGATCTTGGTAAAAGACCTCAATGCGGCATGCCTCTTAATTCCCAAGAGTGAGTCGATTGATCAAATCAATGGAGCAGCGCAAATTCTGCCAAACACCGCCCTCATCCCTATGATTGAGACAGCAATCGGTCTTGATCGCGTCAATGAAATTGCCAATTCTGAACAAGTATTACGCCTGGCTTTAGGCAATATTGATTTACAAGCTGATCTTGGAATGGTGTGCGACCCTCAGGAAACTGAACTTCAAACTGCCCGCTTTGGGATCGTGTTGGCCTCACGCCTGGCGAATATTACCCCTCCAATAGATGGGGTTACTCCTTCTACTGACAATATTGAGCGGATTACCGATGATGCACAACGTGCGAAGAGAATGGGGTTTGGAGGCAAGCTCTGCATTCATCCAAAACAAGTTTCTGTCGTTAAGGCGGCCTTTTCACCCAGCGCCGAAGACATTTCCTGGGCTCATCGAGTCATTGAAGCAGATCGGACATCCAAAGGGGGTGCAGTAAAATTGGATGGTCGCATGATTGACCGCCCAGTCGTTTTATTGGCTCAAAGAACGCTAGCGCTTGCTGGTAAACCCTAAAGTCGATAGTATTTAGAAGTGGCAAAATTGCTTTGCATTACATATATGGAGACTTTAATGAAATTTAAGAAAACCCTGTTCGCTGGAATTGCTGCTTTTGTAAGCGCCAGCGCGCTACTCACCAGCAATATTGCAGCGGCCGAAAAGGATTGGCCTACCAAATCCATTCAGTTGGTTGTTCCATTTGCAGCTGGGGGTCCAACTGACACTATCGCACGCTTAATTGCAGTGCCTATGGGTCAAGCTTTAGGTCAAACCGTTGTAGTTGAAAACGTGAACGGTGCTGGTGGCACAATCGCCTCCACTAAAGTAGCGCGCGCAACTCCGGATGGCTACACGATCTATATTCACCATATGGGTATGGCTACAGCGAATGCGCTCTATGACAAACTCCCGTATGACCCAATGACTAGCTTTGAATACATTGGTCAAGTAGCTGACGTACCAATGGTATTGCTAGGCAAAAAGGATTTGCCCGCCAATAACTTTAAAGAGCTCGAAGCCTATATCAAGGCGAATGGTTCAAAAATAACCATGGCTAATGCTGGCCCTGGAGCAGTGTCACAACTTTGCGGCCTATTGTTTCAGAGTCGTTTAGGTGTGAAGCTAACCAACATTCCTTACAAAGGAACTGGTCCTGCTTTGACTGATCTCTTGGGCGGTCAAGTTGACCTCTTGTGCGACCAGACTACACAAACTATTCCTTATATCAAAGATGGTCGCGTAAAAGCCTATGGCACAACTACCCTGCAGCGCCTGCCTGCAATTCCTAACGTTCCCACTTTGAATGAACAGGGCCTCAAAGGATTTGAAGTAAAAGTTTGGCATGGCGTATACGCACCAAAAGGAACGCCTCAACCCATTTTGAATAAAATCAATCTTGCTCTAAAGAAAGCATTGAACACGCCGGATGTGAAGAAGCGTTTGGAAGATGCCAACATTGATATCGTCTCAGCAGACA
>CANGCM010000052.1 GCA_947452535.1 Burkholderiaceae bacterium
GCCTATATCAAGGCGAATGGTTCAAAAATAACCATGGCTAATGCTGGCCCTGGAGCAGTGTCACAACTTTGCGGCCTATTGTTTCAGAGTCGTTTAGGTGTGAAGCTAACCAACATTCCTTACAAAGGAACCGGCCCTGCTTTGACTGACCTCTTGGGCGGTCAAGTTGACCTCTTGTGCGACCAGACGACACAAACCATTCCTTATATCAAAGATGGTCGTGTAAAAGCCTATGGCACAACTACCCTGCAGCGCCTGCCTGCAATTCCTAACGTGCCTACTTTGAATGAACAAGGCCTCAAAGGATTTGAAGTAAAAGTTTGGCATGGCGTGTACGCACCAAAAGGAACACCTCAACCCATTTTGAATAAAATCAATCTTGCTCTAAAGAAAGCATTGAACACGCCGGATGTGAAGAAGCGTTTGGAAGATGCCAACATTGATATCGTCTCAGCAGACAAGATGTCTGCTAAGGGATTAAAAGATCATCTTGAGAAAGAGATTAATGTCTGGGGTCCAGTGATTCGTAAGGCAAATATTCCAGATTAATTCCGGAATAGCAGTCAACAAAAAAGCCAGCGGTCTGCTGGCTTTTTTGTTACCCAATCAACCTACCGAAAATCAGCCCGCTCTAAAGAGATATCCTGACTGCGCTTTCTCGCGGCGCTTGAGGTAAATCGCATTTGGAATAGCAAACAAGGCCCAAACAGCCAAGAAAGGATCTAAGAGGTAGTCCCAGAGATTTGCCGACTCATGCCAATGTGCTGCCCAGGCAATGATTGCAACAGAAAGGATCCAAACACCTTTGATCCAGCCAGCAAGACCGCAAGCAATTGCAAACAGAATAACCACGATTAAAAAGCCAATAGAACCATAACCCCATCCATAGGGATCCCACATTCCAAAGCCCAGCGCTAAGGGATAGAACACAATCGCAATGATGGCGATCGACACTTTAAATTCGATGGGTATTTTTTTGACTGAGGGAAGCAGCGTGCTCCACAGCAGTAGCATCGTCACAATACTGAGGTCACCTGTTACGCCACGGACATAGGCAGACAGAGGTAGCTCAAGAGTCAAGCCGAGCGTCCAGAAAAATAGATTACCCAATAACAGGACCGAAGCTAGGCGACCTATAAATGGCATCTGTATTGAGGATAGCTTTTGAAAAAGAATGATGAGCACTACCGCACAAGTCAGCGACATCTCGAAAAGAGCAATCAGTTGTAAGTATGAAGTCATCATTGAACTTCCTTTTCTTTTAAGCTGCTCATTGTGTACTTGAACCAGCTAGCTGGAAAGTAAACATGTCTAATTTTTTTTCTATCCCAGGTATAGACTAGATGTGCATCTTCACCACTCGTAGAAACTAAATAAGGATAAGAGAATTCACGACGCTGATCCTGAGCAAGAGATTCATCGTCCTCGAGTGTCTGTATTACTTTCCACTGGGAGGATTGAGCATCAAACACCACCATAACCAAGCGGTAGCGACCTGCCTCAATATTATTGAGTACCATCAATCGCGTACCGTTAGCTAAGGTGAGCGCCGCTAAGGCTGCATTCGGATTGGGAATCTCTAAATCTTTTGTAGTAACCCAAGACCGCCCAGCATCTTTTGTCTCGCTAACCGGAATTTGCTTTACTTGAGCACTTGATCGCGTTTGACGAAAGAATGCACTTGCATCCTGTGCGCCATCTATAAATACTGCCGGCTGAATTGCACCTCTACCAGAACTCATACGACGTTTATCAATCACCTGAGTCGCCTCAATCCTCAGGAACTCGCCAAAGCGACCAATCCACTCGTGATAGGCAGGCAAACCCAAGCGACCATCTGAGAAAGGAATGGCTGGCGACTTAACTAAAGTACTCAGATTAATCAATGGGGAGCTAATTAAACGGTGAGGCTGACCCCAGGTTTGGCCCTCATCCCCAGAAATCATCGTGGAAATTGAACTACCCGCCCAACCTCCGATAGATACGGTGACAAAAAATAACTGGATGCGGCCATCAGCCATTCTTGAGGGAACGGGGTTACCTAATTTAGCGATGTAACGTGATAAACCTTTTTCAGCGCTGACGCGATCTATCACAGGGATTGGGGCGCTCCACATTTCTGCCTGTGGATCAAAGACTGCTGTATTAATCACCACATCTGGTGCGCCCTCTCGGCTCCCCGCAAACCAAAAAGCCCTGACTGCGCCATCTTTCAGGGTAATTAAAGATGCAGCATGCACTGAGGGAGCGCCTGAGTCTGGCAACCAATCCATTTGTAGGCTTGGTTGAGTCAGTTTTACTGGGGAAGAATTTTTAAGAGTCTTGGCTAGCTTTCTGATATCAGTGGACTCAGGCAAATTATCAGTTTGATTTGTATTGCTGACTGAGTGCTCGCTTGCAAACGGCGCCCATATGGGGCGACTGTCGATATGCAGATAAGCCACTACTGAGGCAAGCAATAAAAAGCAATAAGCAATCACACGATTCATCGACATGCATCCTTGCCTACCGGGGGCAACGCTATCGTTGCAGCAGTAGAAATTAAATATTCATTCACAAACAGGTGCTCTCCAATTTGACCTCTGAGTATCGCCCGAATCTGAGAATCAGAATGACGAGCTCGCATCTCCATTCGTTTACCAACAATCTTGCAAGATTCGCAAAGGATGGGCTCAACGCCTATGGGTGAGTGCAACGCTACCAATGGATAGGTCTTGCTGAGTACATCAATTTGACCAGCATCTTTTGCAAGATAGCCGTGCAATAGCGCGCCAGGCAATAAGAGTCGATACTCCTCATCTTTGGCACGATAGTCACAGGGCACCCAAACATCTTTTCCCGCTACAGCCTGAATGGTAGATTTCTGATAGCGACCTAGAGAGCCCTCTAGCGGAGTCAAGCTACTGGTCAAAGCGCAATAGCAAAGAAAGCATCCGGCTAGGGCCACAGTCTTACAACGAGCTTGGCTGACTAAGCCCAATAAGACAAGGGCGATCGAAGAGCTCATAAAGCACCAATGCCATACGGAATAATCCCAAATACCAGGCTGACCCAGAAAATTTGATAACTGTAAATTACCGCCAACCCAAGTCAGGGCAGCGAGCAATATCAACTGAAGTACTAATGCAATCCGAAATCCCCATAAAGGTAGTCGATCCCAGTACAAGGCTATTAAGGCGGCCAATGCTGGCATCACTGGCAATAGGTAGCGACCAGAGCGTTGGCTCGGCAAGCTAAATACAATGAAAAAAGCTACTACCAAGAGTAGTAATAAGGATTCTTCAAAAGAAATAAAACGTCGCTCTCGCCAGCATCTCATTAAGGCCGAAATTAACACGAAGATGAATAGACCGGCATTAGCTAAAGTCGTTAAAGCCAGCATCCAAATACTGTCTCCACCACGCACTAAATCCAAAAGATAGTTGGAGCTGCGGGCCTCGAACTTACCTGCATTTTCACCCAAGACAAATTCTTTCCAAACCGCCTCCGGAAAAGGATCTAGCACAAACCAGAGTGCAAATACACCCAAAGCCAATATCGCAATCACAATGACTTTATATAGATCTTGAATCAATACTTTCGGAATGCTCCACTCACGCCAGCGCCAATAAAACAATCCCAAAGCAAATGCGGCGGGGACAATATAAGCAAAAGACTTGGATAGCAATGCCACACCAAAAGAAGCGCCTGCCAACAATGGAAACAGCAGTTTGGATTCAAAGGCTGCCCTCCCCCAATAGAGCAAAGCAAAGAATGGCAGACTCAACCAAAAAACTTCTGGGGAATCAGTTAGAAATGGGCGCCCGTAACGATAGGTTGCGAAAAAAGAAAGCCACACTAAAGCCGCCAGTGCGCCAGTCTGCTTTTTACCGCTAAAACGCGCTACCGCCAGAAATAAGAAAAAAGCGGTTAAGCCGGTGTACAACACACTCGGCCAACGCAGTGCCAGTAGCGTCCAATCACTTCCCCATCTAGTACTAGCAATGCCCTCCCAAAATACCAATGGAGGCTTGGTATTTTTGATACCGTCCATCTCCGATTGCAGCGGCAGCCATTTGCCAGCATCGGCAGTCATGCGAACAATATGCATATAGGGATACTCATCCCCATTTTTGGGTGCAAAACGGCTATCTAGGCCATAGAGATAGGTAAATACACCTAGGAGCAGGATCAGAATGGCGCTACGGTAAGTAAATATGCCTCGCATATTGCTAGTTTATAGGTCTTGAGGCTGAATACTAAAATTACCCGCAAGCGGATCCCTACTTTTTGTTCTGAGCTTATTGATAATGAATCTAAGTAAAGTCAGCAATTTTGAGCACATCTGATTAAGATAGAGCCAATAAGCATTACCCTTAAAACAATTATATGTAAGACGGAGATTGTTCTCATGCAAGTGAATTACTTAAAACCTATTTTGATAGCTAGCGCTCTGATCGGCTTAAGTCAATGGAGTGGAATGAGCCTAGCGCAAACAGCTGACCAGCTATATAAGCGTGGTTTAGCGGCTACTTGTGCGAACTGCCACGGCACCGACGGTAAAGGCGTACTTGATGCTGGTATGCCCCTAATTAATACCCTCACTAGTGAACAAATGCTCACCCAATTAAAAGCATATAAATCTGGTGCACGTGAAGGCACGATCATGCCTCAACTCGCCAAAGGTTATACAGACGAACAACTCACCACTATTGCCAATCAACTTGGCAAGAAACAATAAGGAGGCGCCATGGATCGTCGACATTTTATTGGTCAAAGCGCTGCTGCACTCGGCTTGCTCGCTGGCCTCTCTACTCAGGCTCGTGCCAACCTACCAAAAGCAGAAATTCTGGTAATTGGTGGTGGCTATGGCGGTGCAACTGCCGCTAAATATTTACGCCTCTTCTCGAATAATACTGCTCGAGTTACCCTCATTGAACCGAATACTACTTTTGTTTCTTGCCCCATGTCTAACCTAGTCATTGGTGGCTCACGGAATATAGCTGAGATTACCTCTCCTTATGACACCCTTAGCAAGCGTCATGGCATCAAGATTGTTCAGGATAGCGTAAGCAATATAGATCCAGATAAGAAATTGGTTAAGCTCGCTTCCGGCAAAACTTTGCGTTACGACAAACTGATCGTATCTCCGGGCGTATCCCTCAATATGAATAGTGTTGAAGGTCTTACTCAGGCTAATAAAGATGGTGTGACTCTACAAGCCTGGAAAGCAGGAGCAGAAACTGTTGCCCTGCATAAGCAAATTGCCGCTATGCGTGAAGGTGGTACTTTTGCCATTAGCATTCCAGAAGCACCGTATCGCTGCCCTCCTGGACCTTATGAACGCGCTTGCCAGGTGGCCAATTATTTGAAGCAGCACAACCCTAAAGGTAAGGTATTAGTCTTAGATGCCAATCAAGATGTCACCTCTAAAGGCGCCTTATTCAAAAAAGTATGGGCTGAGCAATATGCAGGAATGATCGAATATCGCCCAAAGAGTAATGTTATTGGTATTGATGCAAAAAACAAAACACTGAAACTCGAAGTGGAGGATGACGTGAAGGCTGATGTATTAAACGTCTTGCCACAAATGGCTGCCGGTGAAATTGCCATTAAGGCTGGCTTGGCTAATTCCAATGCTCGCTGGGTGAATGTGAATTTCCTCAACTTTGAATCGACTGCACGCAAAGACATTCACGTGTTAGGTGATGCGATTCAGGTTGCGCCATTAATGCCTAAATCTGGCCATATGGCAAATCAACATGCCAAAGTAGCGGCAGCAGCGATTGTTGCAGAATTAAGCGGCTGGGAAATTAATCCAGCGCCAGTTCTCACTAATACCTGCTATAGCTTTGTGAACGATCGAGAAGTGGTTCACGTTGCGAGCGTTCATCAATACATTGCTGCCGAAAAAACCTTTAAAACCGTTGCAGGATCGGGAGGTTTATCACCCGCACCATCTACCCTTGAAGGGGTATATGCCTGGGGCTGGGCTCGTAATATCTGGGCTGATACCTTAGCTTAATGCGATTCGAAGGCGCACAAAAAGAGACCTTCGGGTCTCTTTTTTTATTTACTTCCGCTAGTTTAGAAATATACTGAAAGCCACCAATTACCTAACTAGGAGGTTTCAGATGAGTACGCCCTCAGGCACATCTAAGGATGCATCCAAAATCGAAGCGATCGTCGAGCGCTGGACAGTTCCCATTGGCAATCTATTTGTCTCCCTATTTCATCGCATTGCCTTATTCGGCATTGGTGGCGCCACAGTCTGGTCAGCTGGCGTGGCATTCATCGGCATGGTCTCCAAGGGCTCCGCCTCAATTGAAGACTTGCTCTTACTATTTATTTATTTAGAAATCGGCGCCATGGTTGGCATTTATTTCAAGACTAATCACATGCCAGTTCGATTTTTAATCTATGTTGCGATTACAGCAGTGACTCGTCTCATCATTGATCTCGTCAATACAAAACATGAGGCAGATATGGCGATCCTCCTTATGGGACTCACCATTCTCATTTTGGCGATAGCAAACGCAGTGGTTCGCTATGCCTCATTTAAATATCCCAGTAGAACTGGGGAAGGCGGATAATTAAGGAGCGCCTTCTTCATGATGAAAGCCATACCTCTTTTCTAGAAAGCTTTTTTATGCTGACTCTCCGTAAGGCCAATGATCGCGGTTATGCCGATCATGGCTGGCTTAAAAGCTTTCACTCCTTTTCCTTTGCTGGCTATCAAGATCCTCAATTTATGGGCTGGGGTAATTTACGGGTCATCAATGAGGATCGGGTCGCTGCGGGTATGGGATTTGGTAAGCACGGTCACCGCAATATGGAGATCATTAGCTATGTCCTATCCGGAGAATTAGCTCACGAGGACAGTCTTGGAAATGTCAAAGGAATTCCGCCTGGAGACGTGCAACGTATGAGCGCCGGAACTGGTGTTACCCATAGTGAGTTCAACCACGCTAAGGATCAAACCACTCACTTCCTACAAATTTGGATTGAGCCAAATGTGATGGAGGTTACCCCCAGTTATGAACAAAAAACTATCCCTACGATCGACAAGCAAGGGAAGCTTTGCCTTATTGCATCATCAGATGGTGCAGGCAATGCAGTCAAGATTTATGCAGATGCAAAAATGTATGTGGGACTGTTCGATGGAAATCAATCGGCACGGCTAGACCTAGAATCAAACCGTAAGGGATATGTTCACCTCATCAAAGGCGAAATCAACATCAACGGCATCACACTGCAAAGCGGTGACGCCTTATTCGTTGATGGTGAAGAAGGCATACTAATGACTCAAGGCAAAAATGCTGAAGTCTTAGTATTTGATCTCAGTCAGCAATAAAAAAGGGCATCGACTTGCGTCAATACCCCTCACTTAATTTAGGCTAGATTTAGTCTAGCTTAATCTTTGCCTTTTCAATCACTACTTTCCAGCGAGCGATATCAGAGTTATATAAATCGGTAAATTGCTGCGTATTCATTGAAGCAATTTGAACGCCTGCCTTTACAAAACGTTCCTTCAACTCCGGTGTATCAAGAATTTTCAGAATAGTGGCATTTAAGGCGCCGATGATTGCTGGAGGGGTTCCCACTGGCACGAATATACCTTGCCAGAGCGTCATCTCGTAACCCTTGATACCGGCCTCTTGCATTGTGGCTACTTCAGGAGCGCCACCGAATCTATTCTTACTGGTTACCGCAAGAGCATTTACTTTGTCACCTTTGTATAGAGGAAGACCCACGGGCATACCAGCAAAATAGAAATCAATTTGACCGCCCATTAAATCAGTCGCGGCAGGAGCTCCTCCCTTGTAAGGGATATGAATAGCTTGTGTACCAGTAGTCGCCAGTAGCAGCTCTCCAGCCATGTGATCTGAATTCCCGATACCAGAGGAACCATAGCTCAATTTGCCTGGATCAGCCTTGAGCATTGCAACCAACTCAGTAACATTTTTTGCCTTGAAATTACTATTCACAATCAAGATATGGGGAGTTGCGGCGACGCCCGATACAGGCAATAAATCTTTTTGACCATTAAATGGCAATCTTGGATTAGCTGCCACATTAATTGCTAGGCCGTTCTGCGCAAAGAGCACGGTATAACCATCGGGAACACTCTTAGCCACAGCATCGGCTGCCAAACTACCCGCAGCCCCACCCCTATTTTCTACGATAACCGACTGCTTTAAGGCCATGCTGAGCTCGTTAGCCACCAAGCGTCCAACGATATCTGTTGAGCTTCCTGGGGCATACCCAATTAACATCTTGATTGGCTTATCAGGATAGGCAGCGAAAGCTGTTCCCAAAACCAGTGGCAAAACCAAAGAACCTAAAACTAATTTTTTTATTGATTTCTGAATCATTTTGTCTCCTCCGATAAATTTATAAATCTAATGCGGCGATTCCACACTCTTTGGCACATTGATTCAAAGCTGCTTTTAATTCAGGCGCAATAGGAATACCCTGCTCCAATCTTTGCGCCATGGATTTAGCGGCGCCATCGCCAGGTACTCGAATCTGATTTACACCTGGAAGCGTAGAGGAGGCCTTCAGGTCATTCACCAAAGTGATGACGCGCTCAACAAACTCCTCCGGATTACCAAATGCACTTGGGTCAAC
>CANGCM010000053.1 GCA_947452535.1 Burkholderiaceae bacterium
CAAGGGGCGTTGAGCGATGAAAAAGGGAACATCTACATCACTGGACTACTTTCACAATCCTATTCCGATAACTCTGACGCCAGTATCTTTACTCAGACGGAATCTCTCTCGATCGCACTTTTACATGATCATGATTTAGATCTATTCTCAGATCAATCTAAAGTCCAAGAAGACGCTTGTAGCTTCAAAGGGTCATGGCAATGGAATGGCAAAGATCTGCCCATTGAGCCGATCCACTCCACAGAATTAAGTCAACGCTTTCACTTCATCAAAGCACCGAGCAATTGATTAGCTGGGCATATTTTTGCCCTGCTCCTTAAGCTCTTCTTGATACTGCTTTTGCATTTCGCGCAGGCGGGCATCAATGCTAGAGGCTTGATAAAAATCAGCACCGCCTGAGGATCGAGCTATTTTGAGTTGCTCAATTGCCGCGGGCCACGCGCCGCTAAGAGCGTACTTTTCTCCAAGAGCGTAATGGCGCATAGGTACATTCTTGGCTTGATCATAAGCATTGGAAAGCATGGTCCACCAAACCACCTCAGTAGGCTGCAACCTAGTTCGGGCTTTTAACCAGGTGATCGCATCGTTTGTTCGGCCTAGCTTGAGATAGGCATTCATCATCGCTGCACCGGCTGCATAAGACTGCGAGTAGGCCCTCAAAGTGGTCTGAGCAATTTGCAGTGCTTCTTCATTCTTACCTTTTGCCAAAGCTAGCTCTGAGGAGGTAATGTCCAAAACAAGACTTTGTCTCTGAATGGGAGAGCCTGGAGCGCTAGCGCTATTAGCCAAATTACGCGCTTGCTGCAAATAAGCTACGGCCTGATCAAGCTTGCCTTGTTTTTGCGCAACGAGTGCAAGCCCATAAACACCTTCCATCTGCTTTCCAGGAGCAGGCTGCTTACTTAAACTCTCAAAGGTATTTTTTAAGTCATACATCTGGCTCGAACTTCCAGACTGCTCCATGCGAGCCCGAGCTTTAATGAAATAAAACTCCACCGTAGTAGAAACATTTCTACTGGGTATATTGCGCGCACGATCTTGCATATCTGCAATACGATCAGTAGTTAATGGGTGGGTGCGAACATAAGAGGGAACGCCGCTATCCATAATCCCTGTCGCTTTTTGTAGGCGCTGAAAAAATCCTGGGGCACCGTTGACGTCATAACCACTAGCGGCCAATATCTGAAAGCCAATACGATCTGCCTCACGCTCTGCATCCCTTGAATAGGAAAGCTGGTTATTAACAGCAACTGCTTGACCGCCCTGCATGAGACCAGCAGCTGCACCAGGATTACGTGAGGCGGCTAATGCACCCAATAATAGGCCTGCTAAAGCAATCATTGTATTAGTGGTTTGCTTATCTATTTGACGCGCCAAGTGACGTTGCAAAACGTGTCCTATCTCATGCCCCATTACGGAAGCTACCTCAGAATCTGATTCAGCGCTAACCAACAATCCCGTATGAAAGCCAATAAATCCACCGGGTAACGCAAACGCATTAATGCTAGCGTCTTTAACGGCGAATACTTCAAAGTTGTAGGCACCACTACCCTGCTCATTAGCACCGCCTAATTGCAAACGTTTTGCAGCCTCTAATAAACGTTGCTCCATTTGATTAAGAAAATCATAGATCGGTAAATCGTTGGAATAATCTGCATCTGGACGAATTTGACGCATGATCATCTCGCCATATTTTTTTTCATCCAGGCGACTTAAGCTATCGCCGCCAGGATCACCCATATCCGGTAGCACAAAGCTTGCTTGAGTTTGAGGCGCATTACGTGACGGCAGATTCGAGGATCGGGCATCAGGGGACTGAACTGCTCTGCCCAAGTTTTGCAAAGCCGCAGACTCACCTTGGACCGATACATCACCCGCGACAGGGGAAGATACGGGTCCAGCCGCATAAACAAAGCCGGCACTGGGGCAAGCTAAGGCCAAAATCAATTGGCCAGCCAAAATTCGCTGAAATAGCGATGATTTTTGTGATGTCTTTATGACTTGCATCCCTCTATGGTAAAACTTATCCAATGAACAAACTAACTCATTTTGATAACAGTGGCCAAGCCCATATGGTTAATGTTGGAGATAAGCCCAATACCCACCGAATTGCCCTTGCGACGGGTAAGATCACCATGCTCCCAGAGACCTTCAATATGGTTGAAGCAGGTAACCATAAAAAGGGGGATGTTTTAGGTATCGCCAGAATTGCGGGTATTCAGGCATCCAAAAAAACATCAGATTTAATTCCGCTTTGCCATCCATTAGCACTGACCCACGTCAGCCTCGAGTTTGCTCTAAGCAAAGACACTAGCAGTATTACTTGCCGAGTTAGAGCCGAAACTACCGGTCCCACTGGCGTTGAAATGGAAGCCCTCACCGCAGTCCAAGTCGCCCTACTCACAATCTACGATATGTGCAAAGCAGTCGATAGAGGTATGGTGATGGGCGATGTGAAACTACTGGAGAAGAGCGGTGGCAAGTCTGGAGAATGGAAGGCTTAATAAATCAGCCCCTCTAGACAAATAATTAAGCCATCTCAGCTCACTGAGATGGCTTAATTTCTTATGAAATGCTGATAAACACTCTTACTTGGTTATGCGGCATTCTGAAGGCAGTAACTGAGGTAATAGATTTGTTTCGGTAGATCGACAAGACCAGCCGCCTGCCCAAGTTGATCCCTCGGGCTTAGATAGATCAATTGCTTTCGGGGCATTAGCATCTGGATCATTCGTCGGTATGAGATGTAGCGTATTTTTATTTTCTGGTGCGACATTATTCTGAAAGTCGATTGCAATGGCTCCTGAAGGCGTAATCTCAATTAACTTTACACTTCGAGTTGGCACGAAGGTAAATGAACCATTGGTTGCCTCATCCATTGCAACAGTACCTCTACTTGCAAAAGTTTCGGTTACAGCCAGCTTTGCACTAGAAGAAAGATTCATGCCCTCTACGATGCGACTACGGGCGATATAGTCTTGATATTGAGGTACTGCAACGGCCACCAAAATACCAATGATGGCGACAACCACCATCACCTCAATTAAGGTAAAACCAGATTCTGTTTGCTGATCTTGTGTAGACATATTCATGGGCTCCTGAGGGTTAAATCCCTCATCATCCAGTCTATACCCAACGCACTCAAGATGTCCTCATATAAGAAAAGCCGGCTTTGAAGGCCGGCTTTTCTGATTAATGCGAGAGAAAATTATTGCGCTTCTTTAGCCGCATTCTTTTTCTTAAAATAGGTGCCAACAAGAATAACAATCGCAACGCCGATGACTTCAAAGGCTAACTTTGCATCGCCTAGAGCCTCCTGAATACTGTCTTTAATCGCAGGATCATCCACCAACATACCGCCAGCTAACAAGCCTAATAGACCCGCGCCCAAAGTAATGATGATTGGGAAACGCTCCATCACCTTGAGCAACATTGCGCTACCGAAGATGATTAGCGGAATGGACATACCTAGACCAATAATCAATAGCAATAGTTGCGTCTCTTGTGGCCCCTTTTGAGCTGCCGCTGCTACCGCCAATACATTATCCAAACTCATGACTAAGTCAGCAATTAAGATTGTACGAATGGCCGCCCAAATACTGGTCTTGCCTTCCATATGCTCTTCGCCATCACTATCAGCCAATAATTGGACGCCAATATAGACAAGCAAAATGGCACCCACAATTTTGAGATAGGGGAGGCTTAATAAAGCAACGGCAGTAATTGTGAGTACTACACGCAAGATGATTGCTGCAGCGCTACCCCAAAAGATTGCCTTCTTTTGCTGGTCTGGTGGCAAGTTACGAGATGCTAAAGCAATCACTACTGCGTTATCACCAGACAACAAAATATTCGCCACGATGATTGAGAGTAAGGCCGCCCAAAATGTTGCGTCTGAAAAAGCTGAAAAATCCATAATGTCTCCGTACTTTTATCTATTTTAGTTTTAACTACCAGGTGCTACCAAAAAACATGCTGATAAATCAGCATGTTTGAGTCAATTACAGCATAGCTTTAAGTAATGCAGCCATCTCTGAAGGATTTCTAGTGACCTTAAAGCCACACTCTTCCATCACAGCAAGCTTAGCATCAGCGGTATCAGCACCACCAGAAATCAAGGCACCAGCATGGCCCATACGTTTTCCAGGGGGCGCAGTTACACCAGCAATAAAGCCCACTACCGGCTTTTTCATATTGGCCTTGCACCAGCGAGCTGCTTCAGCTTCATCAGGCCCACCAATTTCACCAATCATAATGATCGCATCCGTATCTGGGTCATCATTGAACATTCTCATAATGTCGATGTGCTTCAATCCATTGATTGGATCGCCGCCAATACCGACTGCAGTGGACTGGCCTAAGCCAATTGCTGTCAATTGACCAACTGCTTCATAAGTTAAGGTTCCAGAACGGCTGACAACACCAATACGACCCTTCTTGTGAATATGGCCCGGCATGATGCCGATTTTGATTTCATCAGGGGTAATGATGCCTGGGCAATTTGGTCCGAGCAATAAAGTCTTCTTACCACCAGCAGCTTCTTTTGCAGTCATCTTATTGCGCACTTCCAACATATCTTTAACTGGAATGCCTTCAGTAATACAAATCACAAAATCCAGATCTGCCTCAACGGCTTCCCAAATAGCAGCAGCAGCACCAGGAGGCGGAACATAAATCACGGAAGCCGTTGCACCAGTTTGCGCAGCAGCTTCTTTCACAGTGCCGTAAATGGGGATATTAAAAATGGATTCGCCTGCTTTTTTAGGATTAACCCCAGCTACAAAACAATTTTTACCATTTGCGTATTCCTGGCACTTCTCAGTGTGGAATTGACCCGTCTTACCAGTAATACCTTGAGTAATTACTTTAGTATTTTTATTTACCAAAATAGACATATTGATTTCCTTGGTTATTTATTTTTTGCAACAGCAGCCACTACCTTGGTAGCAGCTTCAGCCATTGAATCGGCGCTAATGATTGGTAAACCAGAGTCAGCAAGAATTTTCTTACCCAAATCCTCATTGGTACCCTTCATCCGCACAACCAGAGGTACAGTTAAGTTCACCGCTTTACACGCTGTAACCACACCATCAGCGATCACATCGCAGCGCATGATGCCGCCAAAAATGTTAACCAAAATTGCTTCCACACTCTTGTTTTTGAGCATGATCTTGAATGCTTCTGTTACCTTCTCTGCTGTAGCGCCGCCGCCAACGTCTAGAAAGTTTGCTGGCTCTCCACCAAATAACTTAATCGTGTCCATTGTTGCCATTGCTAAGCCAGCACCATTCACTAAGCAGCCAATATTACCGTCGAGAGAAATATAGGCTAAATCAAATTTAGAAGCTTCAATTTCAGCAGCATCTTCTTCGTCGATATCGCGGTATGCAACGATTTCTGGATGACGATACAAAGCATTTGGATCGAAATTAAATTTTGCGTCTAGCGCTTTAATCTTGCCATTGCCCTCAAGAATCAATGGATTGATCTCCACTAAAGAAGCATCCGTATCCCAGTAGGTTTTGTACAAACTCTTGAATACATCACTTGCCATCGGAATAGAAGCATCGGGAACGCCAATGCCTTTAGCAATGATATTGCAATCAGCATCAGTCAAGCCAATCAATGGATCAACAAATACCTTAATGATTTTTTCTGGATGTGATTCTGCAACTTCTTCAATGTCCATACCACCTTCGCTAGATGCCATGATCACATTTTTCTGTGTACCACGGTCAGTAACGATGCTGAAGTAATACTCTTTTTTAATATCAGCGCCATCTTCAATTAAGAGGCGATTGACTTTTTGACCTTCCGGTCCTGTTTGGTGAGTTTTTAATTGCATGCCCAAGATTTCAGAAGCATATTTTTTCACTTCATCCATGCTTCTGGCTAATTTCACTCCGCCGCCCTTACCGCGACCACCTGCATGTATTTGTGCTTTAACGACCCATACTGGACCGCCTAACTTTTCAGCGGCCTTCATTGCCTCATCAACACTAAATGCTGGAATTCCATTTGGAACAGGCACATTAAATTGGCGCAGTAATTCTTTGCCTTGGTACTCATGAATTTTCATTGTTACTCCCGAAACGGTATCTTTTGCAGCAAGTGATGAGGATTAATAAAACCGATTTCACCTTGATCACCCCACTTTTAGCAGGGGAAGGGCTTGACCGAAGCCGCAAGTTTATCATGCTGCAGTGCCGCAACCTGGCATATTCCCAGGGTACTTGCGCTAGTTGTGTCGTCCCGCCACCACCTTAGACACTACTTCTGAGCTAAAGCCCTTGGATGCCAGAAAACGATACTGCCGAGCCCGTTCTTTTTGCTCTGTTGCTATTACCCCAAACTTGCGCAGCCATAGCTCATGAGCCCGCTGGAATTCAGTCTCTTTGAGGTTCCTGAGTAGATCTGCTGCCTTTATGCTGTCTACACCAGCCTGCTCAAGCTCGTCTTGTATTTTTCGAGTACCAAATCGCTCGCTACGCCGCCGTACCAAGGCCTCAGCAAAACGTTGATCAGAAAGCCAGCCGCGAGCCTCAAAATCGTCCAAGATTGCTTCAATCTGTAATGTGAGGGGTATTTCTGGGGCTGTTGCCTCACCACCCTCTTCAGGTGGATCCAATTTCAGCCTCCTTGCTGCAGACTCTGCAAGCTTTGAGCCTAAACCCTTTCGACTGTACTCTCGCATCGATAAAAGGCGCAAAGCCCGAGCTTTGAGACTCGGGCTTTGTTTATTACTTTTTTTAACGGTGCTACCGAACTCTGACATCGACCGATTACACTTCCTCTTCTTCACTCACGACATCGCTAACGATAGCTGTACCAGTCTTTACTCCTAGTTTCTCGCGAATCTTCGCTTCTATGTCTTGAGCAATAGCGGGATTTTCTTTTAAGAACTCGCGGACATTGTCTTTTCCTTGACCAATGCGATCGCCGTTATAGCTATACCAAGAGCCTGATTTCTCAACGATATCGGCCTCGACACCCATATCGATAATTTCACCCTCTCGGGAGATGCCATGACCGTACATGATGTCGAAGATCGCCTCACGGAATGGAGGAGAAACTTTATTCTTCACAACCTTCACGCGGGTCTCATTGCCGACAACTTCATCGCCCTTCTTGATGCTGCCGATACGACGGATATCCAAGCGCATAGAAGCATAGAACTTCAATGCATTACCGCCTGTAGTAGTTTCAGGTGAACCAAACATCACACCAATCTTCATGCGAATCTGATTAATAAAGATCACCGTAGTATTGGTTCGCTTGATCGCACCAGTGAGCTTACGTAAGGCTTGACTCATCAGACGAGCCTGTAAGCCTGGCAATGAATCGCCCATGTCGCCTTCGATCTCAGCTCTTGGAACCAATGCAGCTACAGAGTCGATCACGATCAAATCGATGGATCCTGAACGCACTAAGGCATCAGCAATTTCCAAAGCTTGCTCGCCGGTATCGGGCTGCGAGATCAACAAATTATTAACGTCCACACCAAGACGTGAAGCATATTGCACATCCAATGCATGCTCAGCATCGATAAAGGCACAAGTTCCACCAATCTTTTGCATCTCCGCAATCGCATGCAAAGTCAGCGTTGTTTTACCCGAAGATTCTGGGCCATAAATCTCAATCACGCGGCCGCGCGCCAAACCACCGACCCCAAGGGCAATGTCTAAGCCCAATGAGCCGCTTGATACCACTTGAATATCTTGATGAATCTCTGCATCGCCCAATCTCATGATTGAGCCCTTACCAAATTGCTTCTCAATTTGCGCTAAGGCCGCAGTCAGGGCTTTTTGCTTGTCTCCGCTCATACCGTCAAATTCGGATGAAGCTGATTTTCTCTTATCGTCGAAGGCCATATTCACTCCCTTTTCGTTATTTAATGGGCTATTTTTTGAGTTTTTTGAGTTTTTCGTTAACATTGAGTTACTGTATATAAAAACAGTACTATTTGCAAGTAACTTTTTAAAAGAATTTACTGCTTTTGTTCTAGGCTTACTACTACATGGCGCTGATGCCAGTAAAAGAACAGTGGGATCGCAGCCCCCCAAACAATTGCTAGGCAAATAAGCCCGCCCAATTGCCCGTCACCTCCCACGCCCCATGAGCCTGCTCCCATACGAATGCCTGCCTCATAGGACAATGGGCCGGCTATCGCCCCCAAGACTGCTCCCAAGATTGGCTTGCCGCGCAACCAAGATAAAGAGCTATTAATTGTGCTTGCTACCAAAGCCCAGAGTGTCCACATCCAAAAAGGAGATAAATAAGGGCTAGGCCAAGCATCTTGGAAGTGTAAAAAGCCTAGATTAGCTATGAGTGAGTCAGTACTCACTCCGAATATAAGCGCCTTCAATA
The DNA here is from genome assembly GCA_947452535.1 of Burkholderiaceae bacterium. GTDB lineage: Bacteria > Pseudomonadota > Gammaproteobacteria > Burkholderiales > Burkholderiaceae > Polynucleobacter. The sequence goes on from CANGCM010000053.1 coordinate 8,368, forward strand.
TTAGCTTTAACTCAAGCTGCGGATACTCTGAGCGCCAGATATGAATGGCTAGATAGATAAGGGTGCCGATGACTGGCCATAAAACCTGATTATTGGCCGCACCAATAATGCAGGCAAACCAGCCTAGCTGGAAAAACACGAAATTCCAAAATTTAGCCATTAACTTAACCTATCAACTTCTGCAGTC
>CANGCM010000054.1 GCA_947452535.1 Burkholderiaceae bacterium
CCCCCATTTTTAGCATGCTCTAGACCGGGAATAATCAAAGAAAAGGAGCAAGCCGCCAGCATTACGCCAGCACCAAAACCAAGCAATACTGAATAAGTTTTACGTGAATACTGCTGGGTAAAAAATACAGGCAGAGCACCCAGGGCCGTTGCAAGAGCTGCCGTCATACCCCCGTACAAGGCCCCATAAACCTTGCCCTGAATCGGAAGCAGAGAAGAATCATACAAAAACCAAAAACAAGCACACAATGCGATCGCAATCGAAGCTAACGCTAAAAAACGTAAGAATGAATGGTTAAAACCTCTTTTCTGTCGCTTGTGCAATTGAATACCCATGAATGCAACTTTAATACAAGTCAGAACTCGAAGGGTAAAAGTAAGATGATTCCTTCTCGGGATAAATCTCATTAGCATCCAGGGCGGATATTAAATAATGAAATAGTTATTACATTAATTTTGGGCCACCCAAAAAACTGGTATTAAAGCCAGTTGCCTCCATCCAATTGTCAATCAAGCACCCCTTTTGTAAAGGTTTGGGTTTCCCTCAAAAACCACGATAACTAATGGAGAACATTAAATTATTGGAGCGGTAATTAGCGCCCTGAGTAGCGCCATAGTTCAAGGAACTCACACCAACTTTGAAGAATAGGTCCTTGTAAATTCCATAATAGTATTCAGCGCCAATACCACCGGACATTCTATAGGCAGTCATAGGATCCCCTTTTTGCGGTCCAATGCTGCCAACCACACTCAGGCCACTATCATCATCAATCTTCCAGTAACTAAAGAATGTAAAGGCATAACGTGAATAGGAGCTGGGGGAATAATACCCAAGCGCATTCGGTTTACTAAACCCCAACCACTGACCACTAAGACCTAAATCTAAATTGAAATCACTAGTTCTAAGAAAGGCGCGTCTTGGAGCCAGGTCATACTCCCAGCGGGTATTATTGCCAGAGTAAGTATCGTAATTAAATGATGTAGAAATAGTATTTTTATAATCTGGCATCCAGTTAGCTTCTACCCTATTCGAATTTCTGATGACACCAATCGAAGCTGCCAGCGGAGAAACGGTCAATAAATCTTGTCGATGACTCAAGCGACCATTCAATGTATTGCTATTCCAATAATTAACCCCTAATTCGTAAATGCCATTATTGTGAAAAGCAGTCTTGCCACCACCACCCATCGCATCCACCTCAAAATTTTCATTAATCAATTTCCTAGCGCCTAGCCAAGCGCGGTTATAGGTCACTTCAGAATTACCATTGATAGCTGTAAATCCACTGGCAGGGGTCGCATGAAGAAACATCGCATCACCACCACCAAATATTTTTACGGAGGGTGAATACAGCTTACTCGCGCTGATGCCGGCCAATTGGTAGGAGGTTCCATCTGAATTATTCTGGAAGGCAAAATTGGCAGAGACCTCGGGCTTTAATGGGGTCAAGAGAACTCGATTAATATTTTTAGTGTCAATATTATTAGGATCGAGCAGGGACAAATTATTTAAATAAATCAACATTCCCTGTGGATTATGACCAGAAGCAACTGCCAAGGTTTTACTATAGAGAAGGTTGTAATCATTTGGCGCCGATGCCAATAATGGCTCTAAAATCTCGATCGCTGACTTAGAGTCGCCAGCTAAAGCTAAAACACGAGCCTTAACCCTCAAAAACTCAAGGTCCTCGCCATATTGCGCTTTGTACTGCTCCAATAGTTCTTCTGCCTGCGAATAATTGCCTACTTCCGCAAAATACTTAGCTTGATTTAAAGTTTCAGCATCGGGCGAGATGGCTTGAGCATAAGCACTAACAATCCAGAAGATTTGCAAGAAAGCAAAAACATATAATTTTATTAACTTGTTCATTTTTATTTTCTCCATCCTCTATTTTTAAAAATAAATACATCAAGAAGAAATTTAAAAATTGTAAAGACGTCAACAAATACCAAGGCATATCGAATTGGAGTCGTTACGATGGCTTTGAATAAATACTCTAATCGATGCCCTTTTGCCAAATAGACCAGTATGCAGATAGTTAATGTAGATTCAGCAGCAATAGTGATGAATAAGGGCTCCCAAAGCCTCAACAACAACATTACCATCAAGATAAAAGGAAATGTAATTTTTTCAATCAAGCCAAAGAAAATAATCCAACCCAGAGGTCGGCCGTACTGCTTTGTAATTTGAGGTCCGAACGACTGTCTATAGGTTTCTATAAACTCTCTTTTTTCGATCACTTTTTGACCTTCCGCAGACTTCATAAACTGGGATTTTTTATATTGTTTGAATACTCTAAAAGGCGTCTTTACTAAATCCTTGAAATAGAAACAGCTTTGTAAAAATGCTGAACTCCATAAATACTGTTGACGCGGCAAGGTCAGAATAGCTGGCTCTTGAGATCTAGCGTAAACATCCATTACTTGGATATTGCGATAGCCATTATCTAAAAAGGTAAAGCCAATGAAGATATCTTCGGAGTTAGTTAAATCATCACCCAATACAGGCTCATACTTATCAAAAACGACATCTTTGAGGACATTTCTACGATAGGCAACTGCACACCCCACAGGATTTACGATTCCACCAAAAAAGGTCATTTCTCCTAAATAGATAAATTTTTGCAAATAAAAATACAGGACTTCTCGATACCAATCTGTTAATAAATGTTGCAACCTACTCAGTGGTACACCATGTGGATAAACGAAATCTACATGGTGCTCCCTTAAGAACTGTTTAGTCATTGGATTTTGGCTTGCCTGTAGACGACTCTTAGGATTCAAAGGCAAGACGGTGCCGCAAGCGCTGGCTATTCCTGCGCCTTGGTATAACTCCTGAACTACTCGCTCTATATAATTCTCGGACTCTAAAATCGTATCGGCATCTAATATAAATTCAACATCTGAATCAAATTCTCGAGATTGGCGTTTTAATGTTGGAGTTTTACCAATGGGATGGGCACGCTTAATAATGAGCAGCTCCAATCCAATTTCTTTAGAAAAACTATCAGCAAGCTCTACAGTTCTATCAACGCTACCATCATCTATCAAAATAACGCGAGTTGATTTGAAGGTCTGCTTGGCTATTGAGGCTAAACATAAAACGATCGTTTGTTCTTCATTGAGTGCCGGAATAACCACATCCACAGTAGCATCCCGCCAATCTTTTGCCGGCTTCGGAACTGACTTATCCTTGCCTAACAAGAGTCCAGCGGCACTTAAAATAGTAGTAGGACCAAAAACTAAAAAAGGAATGGCTGCCATATTAAGCCCTTATCATGTTTGTAATTTGATTCATAATCGCCAAACAGAAAATCCATATTCTTCTAAAGATTTTCTGGGGAATGTGGCCTGAAGATCGATAAAGCATCCCTTGGGTCTGAGTTTGCTGGTGAGCCCCGGGATAGATAATGTCGAATAGGCATCATGCTTAACAGCAGAGATGATGGCATCGACTTGCGGTAAATCATTCCAGGAAACTAAGTTAATTCCGTAAGTAGATTTCGCCATATCAGGCTTAACCACTGGATCATTCACAAATACTGTGACACCAAATGACTCGAGCTCTTGAATAACATCCACAATCTTAGAGTTACTGAGATCTTGCACATTCTCTTTAAAAGCTAAGCCTAAGATACCCACTTTTGCCTGATGAATTAACACTCCTGCTGCAATCATTTGCTTGATAGTCTGGTCAGCGATAAATTTACCCATACCATCATTAATCCGCCGACCGGCCAAAATAACATCCGGATGGTAGCCCAGCATCTCTGCTTTATAGGTCAGGTAATAAGGGACTACGCCAATACAATGACCGCCAACCAATCCCGGCCGCACCGGAATAAAATTCCATTTAGTAGAGGCAGCATCAATCACTTCTTTAGTATCAATACCAACTAAATTTGCAATGATGGCAAGCTCATTCATGAGGCCAATATTTAAGTCACGCTGAGTGTTCTCAATCACCTTCGCAGCTTCTGCAACCTTAATACAGGAGGCACGATGAACGCCAGCTTGGATGATTCTCTCGTATAAGCTCGATATCTTCTCCAAGGTCTCTTGACAGTCCCCAGAAACAATTTTGACAATATTGACTAAGGTGTGTTTTTTATCTCCTGGATTGACCCTCTCTGGCGAATACCCCACATGAAAGTCAGCTTTCCATTGAAGCGCTGAGGATTCCTCTAGAGCTGGAATGCACACCTCTTCGGTAGCGCCTGGATATACCGTGGACTCATAGATGACAGTAGTACCCCTACTCAGATATTTGCCAACCATTTTGCTAGCACTCACTAGCGGATTGAGATCGGGCTGATGCATGGTATTTACTAGTGTCGGGACAGCTAAAATAATGAAATCAGCGTTAGCCAAGCAAGCAGGGTCATCGGAAAAACTCAGTAACGGGGCAGAACGTAATTCTTCTTCCTCAACTTCACCGCCAGGAGCCTGGTGAGCTCGCAGAAGTGAGATCTTCTGTGATGAAATATCAAAACCTACTGTTGGAAAAATTTTTCCAAATTCAATGGCAAGGGGAATGCCCACATACCCAAGACCTACAATCGCTATGCTAGTCATATGCTTACCAGCTTGGCTCTAGCTAGATCGATTAAAGTATCGAGGGTTTGCTCAAGACTCCAGCGGGGAGAAAACCCCGTTAGGCGCTTTAACTTAGAAATATCGGGCCTTCGGTGAGTAATATCCTCAAAATCGATGCCATAGGCATCCTCATATGAAATACAGGAGATATGAGATTTAGACTTTGATCGTGCAATGATCATTTCAGCAAGATCTTGGATAGAAATTTCTCTATCGTTGCCAACATTGACTATTTCACCATTTGCGGCTGGGCAAGAGGCTAATAAATCTAGTGCAACAATGGTATCTCTAACGTCACAAAATGATCGTGTTTGTTGTCCCTGCCCATAAACACTAATAGGGACATTAGTAATTGCTTGGTCTATAAATCTGGGAACGACCATCCCATATCTGCCAACCTGGTGCGGTCCGATAGTATTAAAGAGTCTGACAATGACGACTTTAACACCAGATTTTTTCATAAATGAATAAGCAAGGTATTCATCAGACAACTTAGTCACTGCATAACACCAGCGCAACCGTCCGCCAGATTTAAAGACAACATCATCCGATTCTGAAAAGATCGCTTTAGAATTAAAGCCATATACTTCTGAACTAGAGGCAACAATCACTTGTGCTGCAGGATTTACTGCGGCAACAGCCCTAAAGACTCTTTCTGTTCCTGCAATATTTGCAGCCATTACCGCTCTGGGGTCTTCTAAAACCTTTTTAACCCCAACAATTGCAGCTAAATGATAGATACGCTGCGCCCAGCGGACGCGTTCCTTTAATCCATCCCACAACAATATGTCAGCTTCTTCGAACTGAAAACTAGGATTAGAAAATAAATTGGCGATATTGACATGAGATCCTGTTGACATATTGTCAACAACAAAGACGCTATCGCCTTTATGAAGATGATAGGCAGCTAAATTACATCCGATAAATCCAGCTCCGCCTGTTATGAGTATGTTCATTGCTAAGCCTAGCTAATAAAAAAAATCAATGATGAATCAAGAAAGAAATCTGTCCACTGCTAATAAAAAATACCAATAAGTTAAGTTATTTTTGAGTAATCTTTTTCCCTATCTTCATGATCACTCGTAGCTTTTGGATGAAGTCGATACCCCTCTTGGTGCTTATCAGTCATCATATTTCCCCTGGTTATGGGTTTATAAAATAGAGGCTTAAATCTTATAAGCTTCTGTTCTCGAAAAATAGGATGAGGAAGCAAGATCTAAATCTTTTTTTCATACTAAATTAAAGAATTACATTTCAATGTACGGTACAGCACATAGTTCACAACCATATCAATTTGAGATGTAAATTGGAATAAGGAATGGGTCTGTACCTGCACTTACCCCAGTAAAGTAGATAAGTGAATCATGTTCGAAAACGAACAGATGGTCTTCGGTAAATAGGAGACCATCTAACAGACTGAATATTTATAAGCTAACTTGCGCTTAGTTTGTTTAGCTCATCTAACCACAAACTTAATGATTAGGGCTTCTGATGTCTTCAACCTCTTGCTATGCAGCCCAATCAGATTCATCCCTGCTTGCACCGTTCAAAATAGAGCGCAGAAAAATTGGTGCAAATGACGTACAAATAGCAATCGAGTTTTGTGGTGTTTGTCACTCTGATATTCACGTTGCTAAAAATGAATGGGGAGGAAGTCACTACCCAGTAGTCCCGGGCCATGAAATCATTGGAAAAGTGACCGCCCTAGGAAAAAATGCATCCCATCTGAAGCTTGGGCAAAGGGTAGGCGTTGGATATATGGGCGGATCATGCCAAGTTTGTAAATCATGTAGATCGGGTCTCGAGCAATATTGTCTCGAAGGCTTTTCAGCTATTTTTAATGCTCCATCGAAAGATCCAGGCGGCTTTACTTATGGCGGCTATTCAAAAAGTATTGTGGTTGACAAAATTTTGTATTAATTATTCCGCTGGGACTAGATCCTGCTGGTACGGCACCACTACTCTGCGCAGGAATTACCACCTACTCACCCCTAAAACACTGGGGGGTTAAGCCAGCCATGACCGTAGGTATTATCGGCCTCGGTGGATTAGGTCATATGGGTGTGAAGCTATCCCATGCCATGGGTGCAAAAACGATCATGATCACCAGCTCAAAAGCCAAAGTCGCAGATGCAATGAAATTAGGTGCTGATGAAGTACTACTTTCTACAGACTCTGTAGCAATGAAAAACATGAATAATCAATTTGATTTCTTACTCAATACCATTCCAGGTCCTCATGACTATAACCACTACATGAATTTACTTAAAGTAGATGGAAATATGTGCATTGTTGGCTCTATTGGACCTACCGCTGAACTCAATACTGAAGCGATGATCTATGGAAGACGAGGTATTGCCGGCTCTTTAGTGGGAGGAATTAAAGAAACGCAAGAAATGCTCTATTTCTGCGCAAAACATCACATCGTATCGGACATTGAGATCATTAAAATGGATCAAATTAATACCGCTTATGAGCGTATTCTCAAAAATGATGTGAAGTACCGGTTTGTAATCGACATGAGTAGTCTCAATTAGAGAATGATGTGCTGAATTAATTCTTCCAACGTTAAAAAGCTATTTTAAATCCCTTGGTCACGAGCTTGAAAACGCCGTTTCGGTGAAGCCAACCTCGCCCCAACCTCTTGAAATACTAGGGGATTACAGAAATGTACGCTCTTTTGTTTTGTAACGAGCGAACTGCGCTCATCAAAAAAAGGAGGCTATTTCAATCTAAAGATTGACTATGCCACCATGATCAATTGCCTTAGCAGATGCAGTAAACGCCTCCACCGTATTGACTATTTGCTTCCCCGGCATAGGATAGGGCAGTGAGTTCTGAATACAATTTGCCATCAATTCCAACTGAAAACGCAAGGCATTGATGGGTTCAAATTCTCTCACCTCAGCAGGCTTGCCTGAATGAAACAATACTAAGGTATTTGGGCCCCTAGCCTCAACAGACATTAATGTTCCAAAGACATGAACGCGCCAGAAAACAGGCGTTGGCCTCAGGGATGAAATAACACCCGTTGCGCCTGATTTGAATTCACACAACAAAGACATGGCGTCACTAAATTCTTTTGTATTCGAACGAGCAACATAATTCCCCTGAACTTGCGCCATCGGCCCCATCAAGTTAACGAATGCATCAACAATATGAATGCCCGTTGCAGTAATACTGCCACCGGGAACATTTTCGCGGGCTTGACGCCACCCTGTCGACATCAACCTAGAATTCTCGTTAGAAAAATTACCTTCTATATGAATCAGGTCGCCAAGATTACCGCTCAATACCTCGGCCTGAAGTGCCTGCATCGAAGGCCAGTAACGCTTATCATGGCCAACCCCTAATTGAACACCAGCATTGCTACAGGCATCCACTGCTTTCTGAGCCTCAGCAACTGTCAGCGCCAAAGGCTTCTCACATAACACATGCTTACCTGCTTGGGCAGCAGCAATGATTTGAGAAACATGCACGTTATGGGGGGTGGCAATCACAATGAGTTGAATATTTGGATTGCTCAATACCTCCTGATGGGAATCAGTTAGTAATAGATTTTTAGAGCGGCAATATTCTTGATGCTTATCTGGAGATTGAACTACAGCATGGGTAAATCGAATAGTTTCAGAAAGACCCTGAACCGAATCAACTAAGCCCCTACCCCAACGCCCAAGACCAATAATCGCCGCATTCACCATCAATTAAGCCTTACCTACTAGGGCTTCTAGCTTATGAATAGCAGCTAC
>CANGCM010000055.1 GCA_947452535.1 Burkholderiaceae bacterium
ATTACCTGGATCGGGTTATAGGGTCTTTCTCAGCGCCTCGTAGCAAAAAATCACTAGAGGGCACCCCTGTTTCATCCTTAGCCTCATTTAACCACGAAATTGCTCTGAGGGCTCTGAGCTTAACGATCAGAATCAAGTCACTTACCCAAAAAAGGGCTTAACTTGTTTTGGTATTGCGCAAAATGAAATCGGCCGTCACAAAGGCGGCATCGCTAGTGAATTCATCGGCCAAAATGCGGGCCGCGGCCTCTGAATGGGAGATTTCAATAAAACCACTCACTTCCCCATCATGATTGGTGGGGATAAAGCTGTCTGCTAGCTCTAAATCATAAATATAGAGCTGCTCATCATGAAAGCCCCGATCCGGAATAGGGCGGCGCATATGAATGCGGCCTACAGGCTTGATTTGATTCGATATCTGAGCTGGAACGCCTGCCTCTTCCCAAAGTTCCCGCCTGGCATTAACCCAAGGCGTCTCGTCTGCTCCAATACCCCCGGCGGCCAGGTTATCTAGACGACCAGGATCAGTGGCCTTCGTTTCACTGCGCCTTCCCAGCCAAAGACTGCCAGCCTTGGTATAGCCATTGATGTGACTTGCCGTACTACGAAAGCCAAAAGTTCTGAAAGCAGAGCGCTCTAAACGAAAGTATTCATGACCATTTTGGTCAATCCAGGCGAAATCTTCATGTCGCCATCCAAATATGAAGCCGCCCTGGTGCATCCGATCAGCCATTTGTGCCAGGCTGCCAGATAGGTTTATGGGGCTAGCATTGCGAATGGTGAGATGCTCATGACCTATTTCTACATAAGGAATAGGATTTTGGAGTAAAGATTCTTGCAAGTAGGGTGCGTAATCCGGATTAAGGTATCCAATGATTTGCCCAGGTATTGCGCCCCCCAAAAAAATGATTGGCAAGTAATCTTGAGGCGCAGGTCGCGCTGCGTTTTGGAGCATCTCTTCGAGGGCGGCGATCGTGCTGGTTGAAAGCTTATTCATGCACTCAGTGTAAGAGAAATTCAATAATTACAAAAATTATCTGGAAAAAATGTAAAGGAATTTGGAATGTCAACCCGTCTTTACATAATTCTTTTTTGTAAAAAACAAATGCCCATAATTTAAGCAAGCTAGGTCGCTCCATACAAATCTGAGACTTACGAAAACTTTTGCCAATTTATCCACAAAAGCTGTGGATAAGTTTTGACTTTGAAGTGGTCCCGCCGACAGGAATCGAACCTGTATCCCACGCTTAGGAGGCATGTGCACTATCCATTGTGCTACGGCGAGATGAGCTAGAAAATACTTCAAAAAATAATTACTTAAAACGCTAGGTCAATTAAAAAAATAATGTTATGCAACTATTATCCACGCTAGAGCGCTTTACCAGCCGCACATTGCCCAAACTTGATTGGTGATTGCAAGCATGGTCTCGGGTACGAAGTATGCAGTAAAAATGCTACCCAGTACGAGTACAGTAAATAAATACATTAGCACTTTTGATAGATAGCTAGTTGTCATATCAAACAAATTAGGCAGTCACAGCGCGATGAATTGACCGCTCTTTAACCGGAAGGTTAATTAAAAATGCAAAGATACCTAAGGCAATTGCAATTTCCCAAACAATCAGATAGGAGCCGGTGCGGTCATAGAGGTATCCACCAAAATAGGCGCCACAAAAACTACCCAGTTGATGCGAAAAGAATACTAGCCCTGAAAGCATTGTGAGATATTTAACACCAAAGATCTGTGCCACGATCGCATTGGTGAGTGGAATAGTAGAGAGCCACAAGAAGCCCATGATTGCCGCAAAGATATAGACTGTTGTTGGGCTAAGCGGCAGCCAGATGAAGCCCACGATGGCGACGGATCTCGCAATGTAGATACCCGATAGCAAGTAGTGCTTTGGCAAGCGTTGACCCACAATGCCGGCGCTGTAAGTGCCAAAGATATTGAATAGTCCAATCAGAGCAAGTGCAGTAGTGGCAACTGCAGGCGCACCGACATCGGGATAGAGTTTAGATAAATCTTTAAGGTAAGGTGCCAAGTGCACTGCGATAAATACTACTTGAAAGCCGCAAACAAAAAAACCTAGAGTTAATAACCTAAAACTCGAATTGCTCATTGCTTCTTTCAAGGCCTGCTTAATTGTTTGATCATTACCTTGATGCGTGTTAGTAATAGTGGGTTCACGCAACATAAATGCAATAGGGACCATGAGACTTGCCATTAGCGCTAGCATCAATAACGCATCACTAGCGCCAAAGTGACTGAGTAAGCCTTGCTCAACCGGAATCATTAGAAATTGTCCAAATGAGCCAGCCGCTGCAGTGATGCCCATTGCCCACACCCGCTTATCTGAAGAAATGTTGCGACCCACAATTCCATAGACCACGCTATAAGTAGTTGCTGTTTGTGCAAGACCAATTAGCAAGCCACCAGCAAGTGAGAAGTTCAAGGCATCAGTAGAGATCGCCATGCCTGCTAAACCTAGTGCATAGAGAGCGCCACCAGCCACCATAATTTTGAGTGCGCCATAGCGATCTGCTAATGCCCCGGTAATAGGTTGTACCGCACCCCAAATGAGGTTTTGCAATGCAATAGTTAATGCAAATGTTTCTCGTCCCCAGCCATTGCCCATCGTGATTGGGAGATTGAAGAGTCCGAATCCATGTCGAATACCCATGGAGAATGTCACCATCAAACCGCCAAATATCAGCAGCGTCTGAAGCGATAACTTCTGACTTGAATGACTGATTGACATGAGACTTAGATAACCCCTTTTTCTTGCAATGCGGCAATGGCCTGAGGATCTCGCTTTAAGCGCTCGCGAAGGATCTCGTGGGTGTGTTGACCCAAAGTTGGTGGAGCCATGCGAATTTCAACTGGGGTTTCTGATAGTCGCATTGGGCTAGCGACGAGCTTCATATTGCCAGCCGTTGGGTGGGGAACGTTGATTTGGACCCCCCGCGCCCTGACTTGTTCGTTCTCAAATACTTCTTTCAGGTTATTAATTGGTCCGCAAGGTACATTCGCTTTCTCAAGCAGGCTAATCCATTCAGCCTTCGTTTTCTTGCGAGTCATTGCCTCTAAGAGTGGCACCAGCTGTTCGCGATTCTGAACTCGCATTGGGTTTTCAGAATAAAGTGGGTTGTCTGCTAAATGGGCTTCATCGCCTGCTGTTACAAAATGCCTGAACTGACCGTTATTTCCGGCGGCAACGATGATCCAGCCGTCGGAAGTTGGCAGGGTTTGGTACGGCACAATAGTTGGTGATGCATTACCCCAGCGTTTTGGGGTTTCATCGGAGCAAAGGTATGCGCTTGCCACATTAGCCATCACCGCAATTTGAGTGTCCAGCAAGGCCAAATCAATGTATTGACCTTTGCCAGTGTGGTTCTTATAGGCGATCGCCGCCAAAATGGAGCTGGTTGCGTACATCCCAGTAAATATGTCGGCAATGGCTACCCCAGCTTTTTGGGGGCTAGAACCTGGGAAGGTATCTGCTTCACCGGTAACACTCATGAACCCACCCATGCCTTGGACAATAAAATCGTAACCGGGACGTCCTGAGTAGGGTCCATCTTGTCCAAATCCGGTAATGGAACAGTAGATTAAATCGGGCTTCAGTTGTTTCAGGCTCTCGTAATCAAGACCGTATTTCTTGAGCTGGCCAACCTTGTAGTTTTCAATGAGAACATCAGACTCCAAAACCAGTTCCCGGATCAACCCTTGCCCCTCAGGCTTGCTAATATCAACCGTAATTGAGCGTTTATTTCGGTTGATTGATATGAAATAGGCAGTTTCTGAGGTTTCATGGCCATTCTCATCTCTGGCAAAAGGGGGCCCCCAGTGACGGGTATCGTCCCCTTCACCAGGTTTTTCGACTTTAATGACGTCCGCCCCCAGATCGGCCAGATTTTGTGTGCACCACGGGCCGGCAAGAACACGACTCAGGTCTAAAACGCGAATATGACTTAGTGCTCCCATCACTGGATTTTGGCATGAATTTAGGGGTTATTCAGGAAAAATCCGGTTTTGTTTCAGACATGACTACAATTTGCGCGCATGGCTACCCGTAAAACTTCTGAATACAGTGAATCGTCGATTCAAGTCCTCAAAGGACTAGAACCCGTCCGTCAACGGCCGGGAATGTACACCCGCACTGATAATCCCTTACACATTATTCAGGAGGTGTTGGATAACGCTTCTGATGAGGCTTTAGGGGGATTTGGTAAGCACATTACTGTGACTCTACACACTGATAGCAGCGTAAGCGTAGAGGATGATGGTCGCGGAATTCCGGTTGGAATGCACCCCACAGAGAAACTACCTGTTGTTGAAATCGTTTTTACCCAGTTGCATGCAGGCGGTAAATTTGAAAAAGGCAGTGGCGGCGCTTATGCATTCTCGGGTGGTTTGCATGGCGTTGGCGTCTCAGTAACCAACGCCTTATCCAAGCGTTTAGAAGTCACCGTCTGGCGTGAAGGTCGCGTTTCTACCTTGACCTTTGCTGATGGTCGGGTAATCGAAAAGCTCAAGACCAGTGCTGCTAGCAAAGATGATAAGCCGCATGGTACGCGCGTGCGTGCTTGGCCTGATGGCAAATACTTTGATAGCCCCGGCATTCCGATGCCAGAATTGATTCGTTTATTACGCTCCAAAGCCGTCTTATTGCCAGGCGTCAAAGTAACGCTCATTCAAGAAAAGTCTGGCGAAAGTCAGACTTGGCAATACGCTCAAGGCTTGCGTGGTTATTTAAATGAAGCCATGGCTCAAGCAGGGCATGGTGCAGAAGTGATCCCGCCATTTGAGGCCGAGCAATACGCTACCGGTAATGTAGATGATGATTCTTTTGCCGAGGGCGAAGGTGCTGCCTGGGTCGTGACATGGACTGAAGACGGTGCACCAGTGCGAGAGAGTTATGTGAACCTTATTCCGACTCCTGCAGGCGGAACGCATGAAAGCGGTTTACGTGAAGGACTGTTTAATGCCGTTAAAGGCTTTATAGAGATGCATGCCTTGCAGCCTAAAGGAGTGAAGTTAATGCCTGAGGACGTCTTTGCTCGCGCCTCTTTCATTCTTTCAGCTAAGGTATTAGATCCACAGTTCCAAGGTCAAATTAAAGAGCGCCTGAACTCCCGAGATGCAGTGCGCTTAGTTTCTGGTTATGCTAAATCGGCATTAGAGCTTTGGCTTAATGAGCACGTCGATTACGGACGCAAGCTGGCGGATCTAGTGATTAAACAAGCGCAGGCAAGAACTCGCGCTGGTCAAAAAGTAGAGAAGAAAAAATCTTCTGGGGTCGCCGTTTTGCCTGGAAAGCTAACCGATTGTGAGAGCGAAGATATTGGCTTGAATGAGATCTTCTTAGTTGAGGGAGACTCTGCCGGTGGTTCAGCCAAAATGGGTCGCAATAAAGAGTACCAAGCGATCTTGCCATTGCGTGGCAAGGTCCTCAATACTTGGGAGGCCGAGCAGGACCGCTTGTTTGCCAATAATGAGGTGCATGATATTGCTGTAGCCATTGGCGTTGATCCCCACGGCGCTAACGACAACCCTGACTTATCGAACTTACGTTACGGCAAAGTCTGCATCCTGTCTGATGCGGACGTGGATGGCGCGCATATTCAGGTGCTATTACTTACCTTGTTCTACAAGCATTTCCCCAAGTTAATTGAATTGGGGCATATTCATATTTCAAGACCGCCATTATTCAGGGTTGATGCGCCAGCAAGGGGTAAAAAACCTGCGCAAAAAATTTATGCCCTAGATGCAAATGAGCTTCAAGCGATCGAAGATAAGTTGCGCAAAGATGGAGTCAAAGAATCAGCTTGGCAAATTTCCCGCTTTAAAGGTCTCGGCGAGATGAGTGCAGAGCAATTATGGGATACCACCTTAAATCCAGATACCCGTCGCCTATTACCGGTAACGCTGGGAGCTTGGACAGAGGATGAAACGATTAAAACAATGGATATGTTGATGGGTAAATCCGAATCCGGGGCGCGTCGTGATTGGTTGGAAGAGCGCGGTAATGAAGTGGAGGCAGATATCTAATGGCGACTAAAAAAACATCTGGCAATGCTGGTAACACTGGCGCAGCTGAGCAGGCCGATTTATTTGCTACCGAACCAATTGAGATGATCATGGCCGAGGTGGATGCACCGGTTACAAGTAAAGCAGGTGGTCCTAAGGACCCCCATGATCCAAAGCTAGTTGAGTTAAATGAAGATGATAAAGACAGCTTAACGCTAGCCGTCTATGCAGAGCGCGCTTATCTTGATTATGCAATTAGCGTAGTGAAGGGCCGTGCTTTGCCAGATGTATCCGATGGTCAAAAGCCAGTGCAACGCCGCATTTTGTTTTCAATGAGTGAGATGGGCTTGCGTGCTGATGCCAAGCCCGTCAAGAGCGCCCGAGTAGTAGGTGATGTACTGGGTAAATTCCATCCTCATGGCGATCAGTCTGCTTATGATGCATTGGTGCGTTTAGCGCAGAGTTTTTCATTGCGCTACCCACTCATTGATGGTCAAGGTAACTTTGGTTCACGCGATGGTGATGGCGCCGCAGCGATGCGTTATACGGAAGCGCGTTTAACTAAGATTGCCGGTCTATTGCTCAGCGAGATCGATGAGGGTACGGTTGATTTTGCACCGAACTATGATGGTTCATTTCAGGAGCCTAAGCTTCTTCCAGCTCGCCTTCCATTTGTTCTCTTGAATGGAGCATCTGGTATTGCTGTTGGTATGGCAACCGAAATTCCTTCGCATAATTTACGTGAAGTGGCTAGTGCAGCTATTGCCTTAATGAAGTCTCCCAAAATGAGTACTTCAGAGCTCCTAGAAATCATGCCTGGCCCAGATTATCCAGGCGGCGGTCAAATTATTTCCTCATCCGCAGAAATTGCACAAATTTATGAGGCGGGCCGTGGCAGTCTCAAAGTTCGTGCTCGTTGGTCTATTGAAGAGATGGCTAGGAGTCAGTGGCAAATTGTTGTTAATGAATTGCCACCATCAACTTCATCACAGCGTGTTCTTCAAGAGATTGAAGAGATCACCAATCCTAAAGTCAAAGTTGGTAAAAAGACCTTAACTCCAGAGCAGAGCAATCTCAAATCTACCATCTTGAATGTACTTGATGGCGTTCGCGATGAATCCAGTAAAGATGCAGCGGTGCGTTTGGTATTTGAGCCAAAGAGTAAAAATATTGACGTCAATGAGTTCGCCAATTTATTGCTTGCGCACACCTCACTAGAGTCCAACGCCCCAATGAACTTGGTGATGATTGGTACGGATGGTCGGCCTCGTCAAAAGGGTCTCAAAGAGATTATTTCTGAGTGGATTTCTTTCAGGGTGGGCACGGTCACACGCCGAACCCAGTATCGCTTAGGAAAAGTAAACGACCGGATGCATATTTTGGAGGGGCGCTTAATTGTTCTCCTGAATATTGATAAGGTGATTAAGATCATTCGCAATAGTGATGAGCCTAAAGCAGATCTGATTAAAGAGTTCAAACTCAGCGATCGACAAGCAGAGGACATCCTGGACATCCGCTTACGTCAGTTGGCTCGCCTTGAGGGTATCAAAATTGAGCAAGAGCTCAAAGAGCTCAAATCTGAGCGTGATGATCTCCAGGGTTTATTGCAAAGTGATGCCGTACTACGTAAGCGCATCATCAAAGAAATTGAATCTGATATGAAGGATTTTGGCGATGATCGCCGTACCTTGATTCAGGAAGATAAGCGTGCTGTTGCAGAAACTAAGGTGTTGGATGAACCTGTTACCGTCATCGTCTCTCAAAAGGGCTGGGTTCGCGTTCGCCAAGGGCACGAACACGATGCAAGCCAGTTTGGTTTTAAGGCTGGCGATGGGCTTTACGCTACCTTTGAATGTCGTACCGTTGATGTCATACAGGGATTTGGCAGTGATGGTCGCGTTTATACGGTGCCCGTCAGTGAGTTGCCGGGCGCCCGTGGTGATGGCTCACCATTGACGAGTTTTGTGAACTTGGCGGCTGGTTCACAAATGGTCGCCTACTATGCTGGCCAGTCAGATGATCTGGTGTTAATTTCAACTAGATCTGGTAACGGCTTCCTGGCAAATGTGGCGGATATGACCACCCGTAACAAAGCAGGTAAGTCTTTTGTCGGTATCGATAGCAAGTTCCCGGGGGGTGATGCGCCACTTGGTGCATCCAAAGTTACCGTTGGTATGAAGCAAGTAGCCTGCCTGTCTGAAGGTTCCAAATTACTCGTATTTCCGTTGGATGAACTCAAGCGCTTGCCTACTGGTGGCAAA
>CANGCM010000056.1 GCA_947452535.1 Burkholderiaceae bacterium
CTAGGGATTGTGTTTGGCATTTCCCTGCCAAGCTGGCTCACCTTCCTCTATCTCTATGGGATCCTGGGTATGTACTTTGTTTGGTACTGGACCAAAACAGGGCAAACATTGGCTATGCAAACTTGGCGAGTACGGATGATTGGTCCAGGTGGCTACCTCTTAACAAGCCGTCAAGCGATTTGGCGTTATTTCTTAGGTTCACTGTGGATAGTGCCGTGCGTTTTATTACAAGGCTTATTCGAGTTAGAAAAATGGCAAATTATTGAAATGCTATTTGCTGTAGCTTTATTTCTGTGGCCATTGAGTATTTACTTAGATCGCGTCAGCCCACTACTTCGCCAAAGCTTGCCAGATCGTTTTGGCGGAACACGTTTAGTTGAGTTACCAAAGAACTTGGTGACACTCTCGTAAGCTTTACTTAGGATTGCGAGGACTCTAAATCTCTCGCAAACATTCCATGGCGGTAGCTGTTTGAATTTTCCTCTGAAAGCGATAGCCCGCTAATAGACAAGCTATCACCCCAAAACCAATACCCATGGCTAAAGACTGCGCAAAAGCCTGGAACTCAATTTCCAATACAAAACGGCCAAGAGCCCAGGCAGCTATTCCTGCTGCTAAGCCAGCCATAGTCCCGGCAAGCGTTCCAATCAGCAGGAGTTCAGCTAGAGCAATCCTTCCAAGTAAAGCGCGGGGCGCACCAACTGCCTTGAGTAGTGCCGCACTACGAAAACGCTCATCTTGAGTTGCAGCAATGGCAGCCAATAAAACAAGAACTGCGGCAGCGATCGTAAAGGCGAAGAGAAGGCCTAAAACCGAAGATAAGCGATCTAGAACATCTTGGATTTGACGCAGTGAGGTGGCGACATCAACAATGGTTAAATTGGGATAGGTTTGTGCCAACTGATAATCAAGCCCCTCAAGCGCAGCGCTCTGATAGTAGGAGGTGATCCAGGATTGGGGCATCTGATCCAATATACCCGGCGGCATAATGACAAAGAAGTTGACCTTCATCGAACTCCAGTCTAACTTACGCAAAGAAGTAATTGGCGCAGTAACCCTCTCTCCGGCCAACTCAAAAGTCATCTGATCGCCAAGCTTAAGTCTTAAGGTCTTTGCAATACCCACCTCCAATGACACTTGTGGCGTATTACCGTCGATCCATTTGCCTGCAGTAACACGATTGCCATCAGGTAAGCGCTCGGTATAAGAAAGGTTAAATTCTCGATCAACTAGGCGACGTGCATTCTCATCTACGTAGTCATTGGGTCCAATGGATTTACCATTGATCTCAATTAAACGCGCACGCACCATAGGACTAAAGCTAAGATTTTCTACGCCTGCATCAGCAAGCGATTTAGTGATACCCGACTTTTGGTCTTCTTGAATATTAATCATGAAGCGATTAGGTGCATCGACCGGAATGTTTCCCTGCCATGCGCTTAATAAATCCTGGCGAAGCAGCAGGATTAACAGCAAAGCCATGAGCGCGATACCTAGAGCAGTAATTTGCATCACTGCAAATCCTGAACGGCGAGCTTGGGTCATGAGCGCAAAACGCAAAGCAAAACTGTGAGCACTCCATTTAGCAAAGAGTCTATTTAATCCACGTAAGGATAGCCAAGCTAGCAGTGCAAAGAGGCCAACCGCTAAGCCAAAACTCAATCCAACCCAAGATGCCAACTTCCAGTCCCTTGCTGCTATCGCAATCAAGGCTAGGCAAGTAATAAGACCAAACAGTGCCGTCCAAACGACCTTGATATTAATTGCTCCTAGCTCTTTACGAATAAGTCGTACTGGTGAAATCATGACTAAACTGATTAGTGGCGGTCCAGCAAAACCCACCAGTAAAAAGAAAGAAAATAAAACACTCCACGTCACGGGCCAAATCGATATAGCAGGTAAATTAGCCATCACTAGATTACCTAAGATCCGCATCAAGAGCTCTTGTACTCCAAAACCAATCACTGCACCGATGATGGCAGCCAATAGACTCAGACCAATCAATATTTTTATTTGATTGATCAGAATCGTATTTTGGGTGGCGCCCAGACATTTCATAACAGCACAAACATCCGCTTGCTTGAGAACATAACGGCGCGCTGACAAAGCAATCGCCACGGCGGCTACCATTGCTGTGAGCAAGGCTACCAAAGATAAGAATCGCTCTGCCCGATCCAATGTTTTACGCATCATCGGCTGCGCATTTTCCAGTGTCTCAATACGTAAGCCGCGCAGATTATTTGACTCAATCGATTGTTTAGCCCATTTTTCATAGGCGGAGATGGCCTGATCTTCTCCGGCAAGTAATAAGCGATAGGTAACACGACTACCAAGGCCAATCAGACCTGTAGAAGGTAAATCATCAAGAGACATCATGACACGCGGTGCAAAGTTCATAAAGCCAGCGCCACGATCCAGCTCGCGCTCTATGACTCCGCTAATTAAAAATGTCTTATTACCCAAAAGCATCTGATCGCCTACTTTAGCTCGTAGCGAATTGAGCATGGCAGGATCAACCCATACAGAACCTGTCGGCGGAGTTAGGCTTACTTGCGGAGGCGAGGTCTGCAACTTGCCACGCAAGGGATAGGCGGCACTCACCGACTTGAGTGAGGCCAACTTACTTTGCGAGCCTACTGTTGCCATACTCGGAAAGACAATTGTTTGGGCAAAGTTTAGCTGTCGATCTTTAGCTTCCTGAATAAAACGTTCAGGCAATGGCTGATCAGCCACCAACAATAGATCTGCGGCAAGTAACTGCCGAGCATCAAACTGAAAAGCCCGCTGCATCCGATCAGCTAAGAAGCTAACACTAGATAAAGCCGCTACAGAGAGCGTCAGCGCGATCAGTAGTGCAACTAACTCGCTAGAACGAAAATCTCGCCTCATACCCTGAAAGAAAGTGGCTAGCACTAAGATTAAATTCCCTGTATTTGGCCACCATCAACCCGGATGACTGACCCAGTGATGAAGGAGGCATTTTGACTAGCTAAAAACGTAGCGGCATCGCCGTACTCCCGAGGATCTCCATAGCGACCCATTGGTATCTGCCTCAAACTGGCTTGCACGACAGCTTCGTAAGTGACGTTCTCGCGCTGAGCACGTGCCTCATCCAACTGGCGTAAGCGATCAGTCGCTACCCGACCAGGCATGATGACATTGACGGTAATACCATCCGCAGCCACTTCTGCTGCTAAGGTTTTAGACCAAGCCAGCAATGCTGCGCGTAAGGTATTGGAGATAGCTAGATTTTTAATTGGGGAAATGGCGCCAGAGGTGGTGCTTGTAATGATGCGACCCCACTTGCGTTCACGCATGCCGGGTAGAACTCGATCAGTAATGCTAATGAGCGAGAGCACCATATCATTAAAACTCTTTAACCATAGGGCTGGATCTTGTCCGGCAGCAGGGGTTGGTGGTGGTCCACCAGTATTATTAATTAAGATATCAATCGGGCCTAACTCTTGCTCTACCTGAGCAACCAAAGTAGGAATGACTGAGCTATCAGACAAGTCCCAACTCAAAGCCATTGCCGTGCCGCCAGCCGCCTCAATCAATTCGACTGATTTTTTAAGCCCTTCCGCATTACGTCCAGTCACCGCCACTTTGACACCCTCACGCGCTAAAGAAACAGCCATCGCCTGTCCTAAACCTCGGCTAGACGCCAGCACTAGAGCAACCTTACCATTCAGTCCTAAATCCATGCTTTCTCCATCTTTTTATCTGTATCGCACATATATGCAAACTATAAGGTATCCGGATGAAGCTACCTCGACATGCCCCAAAAAGAAAAAGGGCCCAGTTTTTCAACTAGGCCCCGTATAGTTTGGTGCGGCTGGCAGGAATTGAACCCACGACCCCTTGGTTCGTAGCCAAGTACTCTATCCAACTGAGCTACAGCCGCAACAGCCATAATTATGCCATGGAAGAGAAGAACTACATCACACCCGCCGGTCATGAACGCATTAAAACTGAGCTTTTACAGCTCCTGAACCTTGATCGGCCTGAGGTTGTCAAGGTTGTGCACTGGGCTGCATCCAATGGTGATCGCTCAGAAAACGGGGATTATATCTACGGGAAAAAGCGTCTCCGCGAAATTGATCGTCGGATTCGCTTTCTCAATCAGCGTCTCGAGTTTGCTGTCGTGGTCGATAACCAGGCTCGAAAATCGGGGGATGCAGACAGTGAACAGGTATTTTTTGGAGCTACTGTTACCTATGTCAATCTAGAAGGTGCTGACTCCGGTAAAGAAACCACCATCACGATTGTGGGGGTTGATGAGGTTGACCTAGACAAGGGTTTTGTCAGTTGGGTATCTCCCATTGCCAAAGCCTTGATAAAAGCCCGTCTGGGCGACTGCGTCAAAATTCAGACACCTAGCGGCCCTACTGAGATCGAAATTCTAAACGTTCAATACCAGTAATTTGGGTTCAGTGATTTGACTAACTCGAACTCGGCCGAACTCGAGTCACGCGCATGACGTCATGATTGGCTCGCAGACTGCGCATGACTTTGGATAAATGAAAACGGTCAGACACTTGAATGGTGAAACGAATGGTGACGGCATCCTCTTGATAGCGATCCTCCATCGAGACGTTCATGATGTTGGAGTCTGCGGCAGTAACGCTGCTGGCTACTCTAGCTAATACACCCTTACCCTGGCGCGTATCAATTGCGAGGTCTACCTCAAACTCACGATTGACTTCTTTACCCCACTCCACTTCAACCCATTTATCACTGTCTTTTGATAGCATTCTGAGTGCTAATGAGCAATCATTAGTGTGAACCTGCAAACCCTCACCCTTGCCGAGGTAGCCAATAATGTTATCGCCCGGAATGGGATGGCAACAACTCTGGAAACTAATGGAGTTACCTTCGCGCCCGTCCACAAGAATCGCTTGACGCTGATGGTGATGTGACACAATTTCTTGCCGGGGAGAAACCCAGTCGCTTGCACCTAAGCGCATTTGCTCTGCACCGCCCTCATCATCAATCAAAATATTTAATCGAATGGCTAATTCCTGGGCAGACCTTCGTCCTAACGCAATATTGACGCAGGCCTCTTCGCGCGTCTTATCGCCAGTCCAATGTAACAACTTTTCCCAAAGCTCTGGGGATAAGAGTCCAGCATCAACACCTTGTTGACGCAAAGCGCTTGCTAAGAGGCGCTCACCTAGCTGAAGAGATTCAGCGTAATGCTTGGTCTTGAGCGAATGGCGAATAGAGGCGCGTGCTTTACCTGTTCTAACAAATGCTAGCCAACCTGGATTAGGCTGAGAGTTAGCCGATGTCACTACCTCGACAATGTCGCCATTTTTTAGTTCACTCCGGAGTGGTAGTTGCATACCATTGATTTTTACAGCAACACAAGTATTACCCAGATCGCTATGAATGGAGTATGCGAAGTCTAAGGCTGTGGCACCTCGAGGCAAAGCTCTGATCTGACCTTTGGGCGTGAACACATATACCGCATCTGGGAATAAATCAATTTTGACGTGCTCTAGGAATTCTTGTGAATCACCACTGCTATCCTGAATATCTATCAACGACTGAAGCCACTGGTGAGCCCGGTTTTGGACCTCACTCATATCCGGCAAACCATCTTTGTAAGCCCAGTGTGCTGCGACACCCGACTCTGCAATAGCATGCATATCGCTAGTACGAATCTGAAACTCTACTGGCACACCAGAAGGACCTAACAAGGTTGTATGCAAGGATTGATAACCATTGAGCTTAGGAATAGCAATGTAGTCCTTAAACTTTCCGGGCATTGGCTTATATAAAGAATGTAATAAGCCTAAGGCGCGGTAGCAATCGTCAATGGAGTGGACGGTTACCCTAAATGCGTACACATCAAGCACTTGTGAAAAACTCAAATGCTTGCTACGCATCTTGCTGTAAATACTAAAGAGGGTTTTCTCGCGCCCCTGCAGATCTACCCCGAGATTTGCTTTTGCAAACGCCACACGGGTGTTCTGCAAAATCTTTTCAACCATCTCCTTGCGATTGCCGCGCGCCCGCTTGACAGCCCCCTCAATTACCCTAAAGCGCATCGGCATTGAAAAACGAAAGCTTAAGTCTTGTAAGTCACGATAGATGATGTTCAGACCAAGGCGGTGTGCAATCGGAGCGTAGATCTCAATAGTTTCTGCTGCAACCCTACGGCGCTTCTCCATTGGGACAGCATCGAGAGTGCGCATATTGTGCGTCCGGTCCGCTAGCTTTACGAGAATAACTCGGACATCGCGTGCCATTGCCATAAACATTTTGCGGAAGCTTTCAGCTTGTGCCTCAGCATGACTCTGAAACTCTAGCTTATCCAGCTTGGTCAATCCTTCTACCAGCTCGGCCACTTTGCTACCAAACTTACCGACCAGGTCTGCTTGTGTGCAGCCAGTATCTTCAATCACATCATGCATGAGAGCGGCCATAATGGATGACGCATCCAAACGCCAAGAGGCGCATAACTCAGCGACCGCAAGGGGGTGGGTGATGTAGGGCTCACCACTATGCCGATACTGACCCAAGTGGGCGGCATCAGCAAAATGAAAGGCCCGCTTAATTAAGACCACCTCATCGGGCTTTAAATAAGCCAACTTAGAAATGAGCCCCTCTGTAGAGACAACTTGATGCTTGAGAGGGAGCTTAGGTGTTGATGTAGGGCCAAACAAATGTCGACTAGATTGCGCCAACATCGTGGCGATAATCGAGGACTTATTACTTTGAGCAATCTCTTCAGGCGAGATACGACCTTTGAATTCCGGAGTGTTAGGGTCGCCTAAGGGGAGCTCCACAACGGAACCCCTGAATTACAAAGGTACTTTGGTCAACATATCACGGTCAGTTACACCAGCAGCAACTTCACGCAAAGCAACAACAGTTGCTTTATCTCTGGACTCAACACGTGGGGAGTGACCTTGAACTAATTGACGAGCACGATAAGTCGCTGCCAATACAAGCTCAAAACGATTTGGGATGGTTTTTAGACAATCTTCTACAGTGATACGGGCCATTCTGAACTCACTTAATTTAGCAACAATACCAATAGGATAACTGATTAAACCCCAAGTCGCCTTAAAAGCGCTGGGTTCCGAGCCATAATCGGGCCTGAGCGCAGGCGACTAGCAGCTACCACATGCCGTAAATCAATCAAAGCCCGCTCAAAATCATCATTGATCACAATAAAATCTGCCTCATGGGCGTGCTGGAGCTC
Organism: Burkholderiaceae bacterium; assembly: GCA_947452535.1. GTDB lineage: Bacteria > Pseudomonadota > Gammaproteobacteria > Burkholderiales > Burkholderiaceae > Polynucleobacter. Next base: position 7,214 of record CANGCM010000056.1, read on the forward strand.
TAGATGCGCCGCCGCTAATCTTCTCTGAATCGTAGCCTCTTCATCCTGCCCTCTTTTGCGCAAGCGCTCTTCTAGAGCCTCAAATGAAGGTGGAAAGATAAAAATCCACTGTACTTCTGGAATCATTTGACGGATCTGTTGCGCTCCTTGCCAATCGATTTCTAGCATGACATCGCGCCCGATTTTCATTTGGGTTTCGATCCAAGCCTTTGAAGTGCCGTAAAAATTACCATGCACTTCCGCATGCTCCAAAAAATGACCTTGATCACGTTCAGCAATAAATTCTTCTCTAGAGATAAATCGATAGTCCTTGCCATCTACCTCACCTGGTCTTGGAGAGCGGGTGGTAGTTGAAAGGGATAGCTGAAGCGCTTGATCTTCTTGCAATAAAGCATTCACCAAGGATGATTTGCCGGCTCCTGATGGAGCAACGATCATCAACATACTGCCTTGATAGTCAGTAGAGAGCTTAGATTTCAGTTCAGGAGTAGCCATCATGAATTATCTCAATATCAATTACTCTAAATTTTGAACCTGCTCACGCATCTGCTCAATCAGGAGCTTAAGCTCCAGTGCGGCTTGTGTGCACTCTTCAGAAACGGACTTGGAACTCAAGGTATTCGCTTCTCGGTTCAACTCTTGCATTAAGAAATCTAAACGCTTGCCGACTGGCCCCTTACCTAAGAGGGCGGTATCTACAGCCTGAAGGTGGGTCTTTAAGCGTGCAAACTCTTCTGCCACGTCAATCCGGACTGCATACAGCACCACTTCTTGACGAATACGCTCCATTAATTCCGTACCAGAGCCACCAACCCCCTTTCCCTGCTCTTGAGCAGCCAAGGCATCAGCCAAGCGTTCTGTGAGCTTTTCTTGATACTGAGCAACATAGACAGGCACCTTAGGCTCGATCGTTTTCACGATCTCACGCATTTTGGTAGTGATGTTGGTCAAAACACTTACTAAAGCTTTGCCTTCAGCCTGACGACTATCCATCAAGGCGCTTAAGGCGGCACGCCCGGCTTCAACGGCAGCAGCAATCCAGCCCTCTTCCTCACC
>CANGCM010000057.1 GCA_947452535.1 Burkholderiaceae bacterium
ATAATGCCAATGACGGGACGATCTAAAGCGCTATTGGTATAGCCGGCACCTTTGATAAATGCTTTACGCAAAAACAAAGAGAAGCCTTTGTCACCATAACTTGTGAGACCCTTGCGCAGTCCACCCTCAGTGGACTGTTTTTTCTCTTTATTTACATTGCTTGCCATAAATAATTCTTTAACTTAATAGATAAATATCGGTTAGTCAGGTTTAATATCGGCATCTTTGATTACTTTTTCCCAGCGCTTGGCTCAATATACTAAACTTTGCCTAAGTCTTTACCAAGGATCGCAATGTCAACTATTCAACCGTTTCACCTTGCATTTCCAGTAGATAATTTAGAGGCAGCCCGGGGTTTTTACGGCAGCACTCTAGGTTGCACCGAGGGGCGTAGCTCTAATGAATGGATTGACTTCGACTTCTTTGGACACCAATTAGTTGCGCACCTCGCACCTCAAGAATGTGGTCATGCAGCCTCAAATGAGGTTGACGGACATCCAGTTCCTGTAAAACATTTTGGCGTGGTTCTAACGATGCCAGATTGGCATGCATTGGCTGAGCGACTTTGTAAGGGCGGCATCCAATTCATCATGGAGCCGCAGATTCGGTTTAAAGGGGAAGTGGGTGAGCAAGCAACGATGTTTTTTCTGGACCCCGCTGGTAATGCCCTGGAATTTAAAGCGTTTGAAGACCCAAGCCAATTATTTGCCAAATAATCAATTTACTTGGGCCCGACATCAGCAAATCAGAAGAACTGGTAACTCATACCAGCCTGAAAATTGAAAGGCGCTCCAACAAAGATGCCGTCGGGACTTCTGCTGGAGATATAACGCTTATTAAACACATTATTTACCGCTCCGAAAAGCTTTAAGCTTTTGCTCATTGCGTAATTTGCACTCCAATTCACAGTAGTAATTGAGGGTATTTCACCTACAGTACCAATGGAGTTTGAGTTGACAGTGTTCGCTGAATCAGGAAATTGATGCGAAAGATAATTCAGACTTACCAAAGAGTTAAATCCATTTTTTTGATAGTTCACTCCGAGATTCGATGTCAGGTCCGGGGTGTAAGGGATCCGCTTACCATCAGCACCCATCGATGAGCTTCCTACAAATTTTGCTACTGGGATATAGGTCATGTTGCCACTCACGCTCCAACCATCACCCAACACATATCCCAAAGCTAATTCCATACCTTGATGCAAGCTCTTGCCACCATTGGCCTTAGTGATCCCAGCTGCAAGACTTTGATTCACAATTTGATTACTAAAGTTCATACTAAAAAGTGCAGCATCGTAGGTAAATCCTGAATTCGCACCCCTTAAGCCAAACTCGATATTGGTAGAGCGCTCGGGATCTAATTGCTGATCAACCCCTTTTTCATTAATTGCTGTGGCCAACTGTGCAGGCGCAAATCCTTTATATACACTCGAATATAACTGTAGCTCTGGAATCACCTGCCAAGTCGTGCCGACCTGCGGAATAGTTTCTACATTTTTTGCGCTACCACTTTTTTCAGTAAAGACGTTATGGCGATTTTGCTGATAACTTTCTATGCGTACTCCAGGAATAAGCGCAAAGTCCCTAGTAATTAAAAATCGATTTTGGGCAAAGATTGCCATCGAATTGGCTTTATTTTCTTCATGGCTGGCAACCTTACCGGATTTTGCATAACTAGTAGATGCCACCATTTGATTGGTTTGTGATTCAGTGTGTAGACGAACGCCTAATTCAAATTCATTCTTCATATCCATCACACTAAAGGCATGAGAAATACGAGAGTCGATGCCCAGCATTTCAAATTCACGATTACGCCCAAACATACAGCTAGTGCTACCATCACAAACATTAAAGACTGTCTCATTAGTATTGCGAGCGCTAATACTTTGTCGCCAATAATCTCGCCCCAGCTTACTCCAATACAACAAGGTATTGAGTTTGGTGTCCGCATCTATCTCCCAAGAATGATTGACATCAAGAGCATTTCTTTGTGTAACAAAGTAATCATTAGGCGCTGGATTGGATGATATTTTATTGATGTATTGATTAGGTCTTAATCCCACATAAGAAGTATTTATATTATTGTCATAGTGGGTGTATTTAAGGCTTAACCATTGATCTTGATTAATGCTGACGCCACCTTTGAATAAGATGTCATACATTTTGTAGCCATTGTCCTGATAGCCATTCGATTCTGATTTAATAATGTTGATACCAGCGATAGCGCCGTTTGAATCTGATTTGCCACCAGCCTCAATTTGAGCCAAGTGATAACCATAGTTGCCAGCCTTACCAGAGAGCTTAAAACCCTGCGCCGGGGTTTTGGTCAAATAATTCACCACGCCCCCAATATTAGATGGGCCGTATTGCAAGCCTGAGGCACCCTTCAATACTTCAATCCCACTCATTCGATCCACTGGTGGGCTGTAATAGGATGCATTAGAAATAAACAAACTAGGATGAATGGGTGCCCCATCTTCTAATAGCAACACTTTTTGACTGCGACTCGGATTGAGGCCACGCATTCCAATATTGGGAATAGATCCTAGACCACCCTCGTCACCGCGAATGTTTACTCCAGGAATAGTCTTTAGGGCATCTTGAAGTGACAAAGGCTGCAGTATTTCCAACTGCCTCTGATTGATGACATCCACTGTCCCAGGAATTTTAGAGCGTGCATTGACTTCGCGGCCCACAATATCAATCCTTGGTAAATCTATTTCCTGAGCATGAATGTCGATAGCGCATGACCATCCACAGATCAGTGCAATACTTGAGGCCAGAGCCAATTGTTGCTGCTTCATATGCAATCTCCAGAGATATAAATAAAAAATCGCTGGCTATTTGCATATCAAAATACTTTTGCTGGCTAATGAACTAGTGGAAGATCATTTAGTCAAGATGAGTTTCCTTAACTTAGTGATCCTTAATGTATATCTTTGACCATCGTGCAGAATGACGATAGATTTATCTTGTCCTAACAGGGTGGCACTTGAAACCACCTTACCCCAAGACTTCGTCAGACAATCAGATTCTTGGGAAGGCCCTTTGGAATTTAGGCTCACCTTAGACCTCCAATCTAAAAGAGATGGGTAAGCGGTAACAATCAGAGGCAGGCGCTTTAATCACTTCTAAGGCTGAAAATTTCCAGGTTTTAATCGTCTCTAAAGCCGACTGATCTAATCGCCCATAGCCAGAGCTCTTCATGACAATAACGCTTTCAACATGACCTTGGTGGCTAAGACAAAGCTGAAGATCAACAGCCCCTTGCTCTCCCATCCGTCTACTCGCTAAAGGATATGGTGGCCTTGGATTTGCAAACTTTTCTCGTGACTGGATGTCTTTGCTCATCAATGACGATGAGGGCGCTCCAGCCTCAGGGTTGCTTGCTACGGAAACTACAGGGACTGCTACTTTGGAGTCTTCCGAGCTGAGGCTCGAGCCTAGCGTTTTTTGAGGTACAGGAGGCATGCGCCGGTCAATTGAATCTACAAGAAGATTTGCAGCAAGAATTTCTCTGGACAAGAAAGCTGGCTTGGCTAGGGGATACAGGCTTGCTGCAATCAAAACCGTCAAATGCACCAAGAGAACCATCAGCAGAATAAGTGCATCCTTATCCAATATCGTTCTTGCACATCTCAGCAAATCCATATCCCCAACCACTTCATGAAATAATTACAAATAAGAATAATTCTCATTTATTTTATGTAAAGCGGTTTATATAAACAACCCCTCAGCATAAGGGGATGAATAGACTAGGGGTATTAGAACGACTTATAAGAAATTAAAACTCAATGCTGCACTCTCAAGCGCCAGAGAGAGGTAATTTCCGCAGATCTGGCGAAGTGAAGCAAGTCGCTCTCATCGCCTGCTTTTGGATGCTTTGGTTTGGTATCGATGCGAGCTAGAACAGTTAAGTCCGCCCGCTCAATCCACGCAAGCAACTCTTGACGCGTGCGAAGTCCCAAGTGCTCAGCAAGATCGGAAAGAATTAACCAAGCCTCACCCTGGGGTATTAAATGATCCTTTAGGCCATCCAAAAAACCTTTCAGCATATGGCTATCTGGATCATAAACCGCGTGCTCTAAGGTGGAGCTGGGCCTTGCTGGTATCCAAGGTGGATTACAGACGACTAAGGCGGCCCTCCCCGATGGAAACAGGTTAGCTTTCACAATCTCAATTTGGGAGTCTAGATTCAAATCGGTAATATTTTCTTGGGCGCAAACGAGCGCACGATCATCCTGATCGGTGGCGATGATTTGCTCCACACCTCGCATCGCCAAAATAATCGATAAAACTCCGGTACCAACACCAATATCAAAAGCACTAGAGTCTGTATCTAGCGCTTTGGGTAACGGGGCATTACAAACCAGCTCGATGTACTCACCGCGGACAGGAGAGAAAACACCGTAATGCGGGTGAACGTAAACTGGCTCACCATCGCTATCAGCAAGAATAGGTAATCCATTCTTACGCCATTCATAGGCGCTAATGACACCCAGCAGCTCTCGTAATGAAACTACGTAAGATTGATTGGCAACTCCGTAAGCCTCCAGACAAGCCTGAGTAATATCTGGCGCACGACGTAATGAAATCGTGTGATCGGCGTTACATTGAATCAGCAGCATACCTAATATGCGTGCCCGTTGAGACTTCACCAGTCGATACTGATTAAAAATATCTTTTGCTGTTTTTTGAGTAGTGGCCTCGCCTAATTTATCCACCCTTTTACCTGCGCGCTTCGATTTTTTAGAGGGTTTATCTATTCGCCGAACCAAAGCCTGCAATAACTGGCGAGCACTCTGAAAATCCCCTTTCCAGAGGATCGCAGTCCCTTCACAAGCTAAATGATATGCATCGTCTGCCGTTAAAGTGTCATGGGCAGTCACCACTTTTTTATGCGGTGCTATGCCATTTTCAGAATGCCAAAATGCGGAGCATGCTAGGTCACCTTCTTCCCAACGAATGCGGGCATCTTGGATCATGGATTATTCAGGAGGATGATCTTCGGGATTGACGTCTAGGGCAATCAAAAATCGAGAGACCATATTGTATGCCGCCACCACACTGACCAACTCGACAGTATTGGTATTACCTAAAGCACCCTGTAAGCGCTTCATCAATGCGCCGTCCACCTGAATGTTCCGCGTCATCTGAAAGGTCAGCGCTGCCGCATCGTTTTCAACAGCAGAGAATATTTCGGCCGGGAAATTCGACTGGCCAATTAAACGCAAGGCCTGAACTTGCGCCTCAGTACCACCCGCCTTGATAAATGGAGGAGCATGATGAAAGAACTCATACTCGGCACCATTGAGAACAGCGACTCCACACATAGCAAGCTCGCGCAGTTTGGGATCTAAGGACAGGTTATTACGTATCTCACCAATAAAATGATTCCACCCTTCTGCAATCGGAGTGCTATGCAAAAGCATGCGATCTAAATTAATAAATTGCCCACCCCGACGTTGCCGAATCGCGGCCACTAATTCGGCTGGCTCAGCCAAGTCCATAGGCTGGTAAGGGATTAAACGTTCAGTCATATTAGATCCTTATGGTGTTTCTTTAATATTATTTTCGATAACAAACTTGCCCCACACTGCAATTTGCTTACCAATGAAGTCGCCTAAAGCCTCCGGATTACCAGCGACAATATCAATTCCTTGGGACTTCAATTTAGATGCAACAGCAGGGGTTTTCAATACTTTAGTCACAGCCTGATTCATTGCATTAACAATTGCTGGAGGTGTTTTAGCAGGAGCTAATATTGCCCACCATGCTGGCGCATTAAATCCAGGAAAGCCACTCTCAGAAATCGTTGGCACGTTTGGCAACTCAGCAGATCGCTTAGTTGTAGTGATGACTAGAGGAATCACGCCACCACTATCAATATGGGGCTTAGCCAAGAATTCCGAACCAACCGCTAACTGCACCTGGCCACCAAGTACATCTTGCATCAAGGGGCCTCCGCCACGATAGGGAATGTGATTCCAATCAAAGCCTGCTTGCTTGGCTAAACGTGCCATTGCTAAATGCCCTAGGCTGCCTATACCAATAGAGCCATAGCTAAATTGTTTGCCAGCCTTAGATTGATCTGCAAGCTGCTTAAAGCTAGTGATTCCTGAGTTCTTGCTTGCGACCAAGATCATTGGTGAAGTGCCAATGAGGTTAACTGGCGCGATGTCTTTAATGGTGTCGTATGGGAGCCTATCCTTCAGACTGGGATTGACTCCATGAGTATCAAAGACTACCGCAAAGGTATAGCCATCAGGATCTGACCTAGTCATAGCCGCAGTTCCAATAACTCCTGAGGCGCCGCCAATATTCTCAACAATCACACTTTGCTTCAACTCGGCTTGTAATGCAGGCGCCAACACTCGAGCCACCTGATCGACAGATCCGCCAGGAGGGAATACCGCAATCAAACGAATCGGCTTTTGGGTAGGCCAAACTCCTGTTCCAGCTGTTTGGGCGTAAACCATTGAGTTAGCCGACATCACCAATACGCTGAATAAGAGGGCTTTTTTAAGCCTTTTTAATAAAATCTGCATTGCCAAGTCTCCTTCGATTAAGACTGCAAGATTACCACCCCTCTGGGCAGCTTGTTTGATAATAGAGCCCGTAGCCAAAAGAGATTAAACATGAAGCCCATTTTGAATATAGCCGCCTATTTATTTGTCAGCCTAGACGAATTAACTGAGCTACGCGCCAAAATGCTTGATGAGTGCACCTTTCGCCATCTCAAGGGCACCATCCTCTTAACTGGTGAGGGGATTAATCTATTTTTGGCGGGGGAAGAAACACAATTACGGGGATTTTTAGATTGGCTACGCGATGATCCCCGCTTTAAAGCTTTGCAAACCAAAGATAGCTGGTCTGAAACGCAGCCATTCAAAAAAATGTTGGTCAAAATCAAGCGTGAAATCATTCGGATGAACCATCCGATGATTCGCCCAGAAGAAGGTCGTGCGAATTTCATTACGCCTAAAAAATTGCAGGAGTGGCTTGATCGTGGAACCGATGATCTAGGACGCCCCGTGCTGATGGTGGACACACGCAATGCATTCGAGGTCGAGTATGGGACTTTTGAGAATGCACTCCATTTCAATATCGAGAAATTTACAGAATTTCCTAAAGCGATTTCAGCGCACAAGGACGAACTGGCTGATAAGACTTTGGTCAGCTTTTGTACTGGAGGGATTCGCTGTGAAAAATCGGGGCTCTACATGCGTGAGATCGGCATCCAACACAGCTATCAATTAGAAGGTGGCATTCTAAAATACTTTGAAGAAGTTGGGTCCGCTCACTATGCCGGCAGTTGCTTTGTGTTTGATGAGCGTGAGGCGCTTGAGCCAAACCTTGAATCAATTCCACTAGAGGCATCTATTCGGAAAAAACTGAAGGTAAGCTAATTTAGTGCCCAACACTGCTGAGGCAATATACAAAACATATAAATAGTGCAAAAATTGCCATTACTCATACCCATCTGGAAAACTTGAATGATTAATATCCGTAAAACACTCATTTTGAGCGGTCTATGTCTCACCGCTCTCCTTTCCGGACTTGCTGGTGCGCAAACCTACCCCAGCAAAACAATCACCATTGTTGTTCCTACGGCACCTGGAGGGGCTAATGATGCAATGGCTCGAATTGTTGCCCAAGGTCTTAGTCAAAAATTAGGGCAACCGGTCATCGTTGACAATAAGCCAGGAGCAAATGGCGCTATCGCTACTGAATTTGTCGCACGTGCGATACCGGACGGTCACACTATTTTATGGGGCTACATTGCCACGCACGCCATTAACCCAGCTCTACAACGCTTGAAGTATGACCCTATTACCGACTTTGA
>CANGCM010000058.1 GCA_947452535.1 Burkholderiaceae bacterium
ACCTCTGGACGCTTCACAGCATCGCCAACAGCCTTCATGAGCTTTTCAGTAATTTCACTAGGCGTCCCCGCAGGTGCCATCATCCCCCAATACCCAATAACGGTAGCTTGAGCCAGACCCAATTCCGCTAAAGTGGCAACGTTGGGTAGCGCAGGCGAGCGACTATCTCCCGTAATAGCGAGAGCAATCAATTGACCAGACTTAATATATTGCGCTACAGGACCAATGCTACTAAACATCATCGGCACCTGCCCGCCTAACAAATCAACCACTGCTGGGCCGGTACCTTTATAGGGGACATGAACAATATCAACACGCGCAACCTGCTTAAATAGTTCGCCAGCCAAATGCGTCATAGTACCGTTACCACCAGAGGCATAGTTGAGGGTGCCAGGCTTACTCTTAGCCAATGTGATCAGACTTTTTAGGTCTCGCACGGGTAGGCTTGAATTAACAACAATGACTGAGGCCGCGGTACCTACCAAAGCGACAGGCTGAAAATCTTTGAGCGTATCGTAGGATAAATTCTGGAATAAACTGGGATTACTAATCAGCGCTTGATCAGCCATCAGCAGTGTGTAGCCATCGGCTGGAGATTTGGCAACTAAATCTGTAGCGATAGTACTACCCCCACCACCACGATTTTCAACTACAACTTGCTTTCCTAATATCTCGGTTAATTGTGGCGCTAGAGTACGCGCTACTCCATCAGTCAAGCCTCCAGGCGCATAACCCACCATTAATCGAATCGACTTTTCTGGATAAGCTTGGGCGCTAACCAAGTTTGTTGAACCCAACAAAATGAGGGTAAAAGCACAAAATACTTTAGATACAAAACGATTCATGATTATCCTCAAAAGTGTTTTTTTGATTTCAGTTTATCAAGTTATAACAAGATACTTTAAGTTGGTAATGATTAAAACCATTAATAGCTATTTTTTATAATTTCTTTTCAAGTTTAAAAAAAGAAGTGCTACAAGGCCTAAGAGCATGACATAAATTGAAATATATACAGCTCCCTTACTATGAGCATACGCAAAGCTGGAGTAACTCAAATAAGCACAAGAGATGCAAAATAATAGAGGTGTTAGTGGATACAGAGGAATACTAAAATCTCGCTTCACTTCACGGTGCTTCATGCGCAATATAAAAACAGCAATACCAATTAAAAATAGAAAAAACCAAAAGACTGGCGCCGTAAATTCCACCATCGCATCAAAGCCGTCAGCCTGAAAAGCGCCAAAGCCAACTAAAGCTAGGCAAATAGCGGATTGGACAATGATGGCTAGCGAGGGGGATCCGCGTGCACTCTCCCATCGACCGATAAAGCGCAGACTATCCCAGTCAGCCCCAAGCGCATAGGTTGTCCGAGCCCCCACGATCATGGTCGCATTGATGCTTGTTAGCGCTGCGATAGCAACAAAAAGCCCAAGCAGCTTTTCACCCAAAGGTCCAAAAGCCATTGCTAAAAGCTCAGCCGGTGCAGCCTTACTGCTGGCCAACTTTTCGATCCCCAGTCCAGCAATGAGAGCCCAATTAACCAACAGATAGATAACGGTGATGAGAGCAATGCTCAGGACAATGACTGACACGATCGACTTACTACCCCCCTTTACTTCTGCCGAAATATAGGCTGACTCATTCCATCCACCGAAAGTTAACAAAACAAAAACCAGGGCTAGACCTAAGAGGCCCACAGAAGGAGTGTTTGAAAAAGGAGGTGTATGCTCAACAGAAGGCAAAGGCGCTCCAAATAGTCCAAAGCCTACAGCAATAACCACCAATAACCCTGCTACCTCAAACAAGGTGAGCAAGCTTTGGATACTGGCACTTAAGTGGATACCAATTAAATTGACTACAGTAAGCGCAACGATGATCATGACCGCCCATATCACTGTAGAGTAATTACCAAGCGGAAGCACCTTGGTCATGTAATCACCAAATACAAAAGCGAGCAAGGCTATAGATCCCGTGTTTATAACCGTTGCTTTAGCCCAGCCATACAAAAAAGAAATATTTTTTCCATATGCCTTATTCAGGAAATGGTAATCTCCCCCTGCATTTGGATGCATAGTAGCTAGTTCAGCATAGCAAAGTGCACCAGCTAGAGAGACTATGGAACCTGCTATCCATATAGCCATCATCCATCCAATATCACTAGTAATACCAGCCACCATCGATGGCGTCTTAAAAATTCCTGCCCCAATGACAATGCCAACAATGATGGCGATTGCGCCTGATCGCGATAAAAGGTGCTCTGGAATCTTACGAGCGTCGTTATTCATAAGCGACTAAAAGAACGATTTTTATAGGATGATTTATCGTCTAAAGCCGAAAAATTCTCGATTCATGTATACAGAATTTTCATCGCCCCTGACCTTAGACTCATTAAATGTGAGGCGAATCGTTCTCAAAGTATTCATAGTGTCGATATAACTAAACTCCAATCTGTCGCCTTTAAGTTCGGCATTCAGAATGGGTTGATTTTTTCCACCCAAGGTAATGCTACCTCCTACATACTGGAACTTTTGTGACAGATTTAATATAGCGCCGCTTTGTGAGTCAAAGTTATTTAGCACCCACTCTCCCGATACATTAGCAGGTACTATCCAAAAGTAACCTTTAGCGGGGTTATCGATCTCACCATCTGGCCGCCAGTCAGCCATATCAAAGGCATGAGAAACTACGCGCGTTCCAGGCTTCATTTTGAGTAGGGTCGGTCTTAACTGATAATTAAGCTCTGGTAGCAAATAGAGAGTGACTACGGTGGCCTTGGAAAAATCCTCTTTGAAGATATCGCCTTGAATAATTTTGACTTTATCTGCTACCCCCGCCCGCTCTGCATTTCTTTGCCCGAGGGCTGCCATATCGGAGTTATATTCAATCCCAACAGCTCGTGCTCCAAATTCTTTGGCAGCAGCAATCGCAATTTTTCCATCGCCAGCACCTAAGTCATACAAGAGATCGGATGGACCAACTTTAGCAATTTTGAGCATCTTGCTGACAAGCTCGTTGCCCGTTGGAATCCAAATCACATCCTTGCCACTTTGCCCCATACTAGGCTTGTACTTATCATCACCAAGATCATAAGAAGGTTGTTGACAAAAGGCATTGCTAAAAGCAAAGAGGGCTAAGAGAAAAAAAAGTTTTTTAAGCATATTTATTAGGGAAAAGAATAAAGTAATTGGCAATGAACTTACGAATGATATTAAATTAATAATGTTAATTTATTCAAAATATAATAGAAATACGATTCTGCTGGACTAAAAGCACTCAAATAACGCGTATTACCCCATTGCATTGGGTTCACCTGCTTCTTGCCAGATCTTTTAATCCGTTGTTTGCGGGTTCGAAAATGAAGTTTCGACGAAGTGAATCCTGCCCGACCCACCAACATAATTAAACCTCAATCTACGCGACTTTATTATTTCTAAGGCCCTGCGTTTACCTGCTTAAGCATTGGCAAAAAGTCCGATAGTCGCTGACCAAAGCTGTCATTAAAAAAAATTGCGATTAAAGCAAAGCGCCAACTCTCCCTGAATCCACAAATAAGGGGTTTAGAAAGTAAATATAAGCAGTAAATTGCCCTGATTTAGGGTTTATCTGTTTGACAGCTACGTTCGCTACAGTACATACTGAATACATTAAATGTAAATACTATAAAAATCATAATCGAGTTATCAATACCAAGCTAGATTTATAGCGAATATGGAATTGACCAACCTAGACTTAATAGATCAGGTCCTCGCATTTCCAAGAGATCATGTTCTAGGTCTAGGTGGGCCTAATCCCTGCCTTATTTATTAAGTGAATTAGAACTGCCCAATGACTATGTGAACTAAATATTAGGAATCCCAAATAAATAATAAAGCCACTCCCCCATATGAATCGACGCCATTACAAATTCAGTTCATATTTTGGCCATTCATTGCGCTGAGCATTTTTTATTTCCAATGGCGTGTTCATACGCTAAATCCCGATGCATGGATATTTTCTGGATTGATGTTACTTGCTGAAATCTATGGTGCCTTAAGTGGCATTGCTCATGCAATGATGTCTTGGCGGTTAACTGTTAGAAAGTCTACCGAACCAGCGCCCGGACAAACAGTAGATGTTTTTGTGCCAACTTACAATGAATCTATTGATATTGTCTGGCGCACACTTTCTGCAGCCGTCAAGATGGATTACCCCCACCAAACATGGTTGCTAGATGACGGGAATCGTCCTGAATTTAAAAAAATGGCGGATGAACTGGGTGCTCACTATATCGCCAGACCATCGCATGAGCATGCAAAAGCTGGCAATCTGAATTACGCCCTTGGAAAATCTACTGGGGACTTTATCGCAATCTTTGATGCGGATCACGTACCTGGTAGAAACTTTATCACTGCCGTGCTTGGCTATTTCTCAAATTCAAATGTGGCGTTTGTACAAACACCTCAAGATTTTTATAACCTAGACTCCTATCAACACCGACTCAGTCATAACAAAAATACCATTTGGACAGAGCAGTCACTTTTTTTCAAAATTATTCAGCGGGGCAAAGACTACTGGAATGCAGCCTTCTTTTGTGGCAGTTGCGCCATGGTTAGGCGTTCCTCCCTAAATAGCATTGGTGGGTTTGCTACCGAGACCATTACCGAAGATCTTCACACCTCAATTAAGTTACACAAAAAGGGTTACCAATCTATTTATCATGCAGAATCGCTTGCCTTTGGCATGGCACCTGCCACGCTTTCTCCCTTTATTACCCAGCGCATTCGATGGGGTCAAGGGGCAATGAGAGTCTGGAGGTTAGAGGGTTTATTTTTTTCAAAAGGGTTAACGATTGCACAAAAGATCAATTACGCCGCTTCAATACTGACTTATTTTGATGGCTGGCAAAAAGGATTTTTTTATTTTGCGCCCATGATTGTGCTGTGCACAGGATTATTGCCGATTTATGCATCAGCTACAGAATTGGCTTTTCATGCGATTCCCTATTTCGCATTGAATTTTTTACTCGCCTCTGAACTTGCTCGGGGATATGGAAATACTGTTTTTATTGAGCAATACAATATGGCGCGATATTTTGCCTTTGCGTATGCAACACTATTTGCCATCATTCCTGGAGAGCTCAAATTTAAGGTTACCAATAAAGAGCTTAATAAGGAACTCAATAAGAACAAAGTTAGTCATTTTTTATGGCCTCAAAAGATTGTTTTATTTGCCAATGCCATATCTATTCCTGTCGGAATAGTGATGTATGCATATGGACACCTCCCTTTCTGGGCTCTTGTTATTAGCGTTTTATGCTCCTTTATCAACTCCCTGCTTGCTGAGTCAGTAATTGCTTTTTCAGAAACCAAAGAGTCATTTAAACGTACAAGCTATCGCTTCACATTACCAAATGTTGTGACTTTAGAGCTTGCAGGTAAAAGTCTATTCGCCGTAGTCGATGAAATCTCTTCTAGCGGCTGCAAAATTTATGGCTCTCTACCTAGTGACATTGGTAAAGATTCTGAACTGAAGGGACAAATTTACTTTCCTGGAAATATTTTCCCCATAACCATTAAGGTGGAAAATTTTCATCATGAATTGTCTACCGGCAATCAACGGCTTAGTGTTCTAGGCTGCTTATTCATTTGGGAATCAGAGTCTCATATGCGCTCTTTAAATGAGCATTTATACGAATCAAATCAACAGTTTGAATTGGCTGATATTACAGAAAAGCGCCTCACACCAATAGAAAAAATATTGCTCTGGGCAACTTCGACTAAAAGAGTCTCACAAGAAGCGCCACCGCTCAAATGGGCCCCACTCATTTCGAATGCGAATATTCCTATAGGGGTTATTACAGAACTTCCAGATTTTTATACTCATTGCTACACCGCAATTTTTTCTACTAAAACGGACCAAACATTAGCTAATTTAAAGATTATTGGCAAAGATGATCAGCATCGATTTAATCTTGAATTAATTAGCTTTAAAGAATTACCCGGTAGTAATACCTCTTACTTTATTTGCGATCTAAAGGTTAGACCATGAAAAATGACTTGTCTTCCAAAGTAATTGCGCTGGCCTTGATATGTCTAAGTGGGGCTTCGAGCCTCTCTCATGCCGAAGGATCGCTGGCACTCACAGGTTTTGAGTCTGCCAAAAATAACGGCTACTACTATGCAGGCTATCTAAGCGCCTTCGAAGGCAGCGCTCTTGGTAATGGTTATGTACAGCGATTCTGGGCGGACTACTTAAGATATCAGTACAACAATGGAAGTAGCGATATAAATGCCAAGGCACCAGGAATATCCTATTCTCTGGGTTACCAAAAATCCACAGAGACCCAATCTTGGGGAGCTTATCTTGGTATTCAGGGTAGGAAAACCAATCTCTCTCCAGATGATTCTGGCAATGACTCGAGAGGCAACCGCGGATCCGTGGTGCTTGCACTAGATGGCAAACAAAAATTAAGCAATGCTGTAGCTCTGGAGCTGATGGGTAACTATGCACCTAATACAGGTTACTGGTCTAGAGCAAGGCTGCCAATTGGCTCCACTATCAAATCTGGGCCTGAGTATGTCTTACAAGGCAATCCTAGTTACCAAAATAAAAAAATAGGATGGTTTATAAGCGATATTGACCTAGGATCAGGCTTTAAAACTGGCGCAAAAATGGGCTACAGCAAAAATAATGGCATGGGTGGATCGATGTATTTTGGCCTAGATCTCACCAAATATATTGAATAATTTATCGAACTTAAGACACGCCTTCTGCTACTTTAAATCATGAATTAGCGTCCTGGATTAATCCACATATAGTGTTGCTGCATCATTTGATTCATCATGTTTTGCTGCATATCTAGATATTGATCTGTCATATATTGACGCTGCTTTAACTCTTCCGGAGTTAATTTAGAGTAATAACCCCCCATTCCACTCCAACCCATCATATGACCCCTTCCCATCCTATAGCCTTGCCCGCCACAACAACCCATCATCCCTGGACCCCACATACCGTCCATTAAATTACTATTAGCCTGCATCGTATTCCAATGCTCCTCTAGCAACTTTTGTCGCTCTTGAGGATTCTTAGTCGAACGAATGGCATCCATTTGTTCCTGCATCTTTTTAAAGTTAGCCTGCACCTGAGTCGATTGTTTATCAAACTCAGTGAGATTAATACCCTGCTGCTTAGCTTGACTGCTTCCCTGAGGAAAAGGTTGAGCAGGCAGCGCTGTGGGGGATAAAAACCCGCAACCAACAGTAAAGGTCAGGGCAAACTGATTAAATTTTTTATTCAGGATCATTTCATTATTTCCAAAAATAGTTAGCTCACTGAAGCTTGAGTATTGGCGTGTTCATGGATTGCGCTCTCGCTATTACGAAGAGCGCTTAGGGTATGAGCATGTGCAAGCATTGCATGGGTTACTGAGGCCTCATGATTTCCCAGAGCTTTTAATCGAGCTGCTTCTAAGTGGCTTTTTGCTGCTTGCTCATGGTGATTCGCAG
>CANGCM010000059.1 GCA_947452535.1 Burkholderiaceae bacterium
ATCGTTTTCACGATCTCACGCATTTTGGTAGTGATGTTGGTCAAAACACTTACTAAAGCTTTGCCTTCAGCCTGACGACTATCCATCAAGGCGCTTAAGGCGGCACGCCCGGCTTCAACGGCAGCAGCAATCCAGCCCTCTTCCTCACCTCTGGGCTCAGAAACAATGCCAGGCCAACGCAATACTTCGGCAATGCTGAGCTTCTCTGCATTCGGAAAGGCTTCCTGGGCTTTTTCTTGAAGGATATGGAGTGCATCAAGGCGATCCTTGCTCAAAGCACCTAATGCATGGGGGTTTGCCTTGGCTGCCCCTGCAGCACCCGCATTTATCCTCCAGGCCGCACGGAACTCGACCTTACCCCTAGAGAGGCTTTGGGTCGCCATTTCTCGTAAGGCAGGCTCAGCTCCGCGGCACTCGTCCGGAAGACGAAAGCCCAAATCCAGAAAGCGGCTATTAACAGCGCGACATTCCACTTGCAGATCAGCTACCACACCAGCTCCTAGGGAGACTTGGCGAGAAGCGCTGCCATAACCAGTCATGCTCGATATCATATGGACATTGTAGATTCATTGTGAATTCCACCCAACCCTTTATGACTAATTCAGGATCAACCCAGATGAGTAGCTCTAATTGCAAGCGCCCTAGTGGTCGCGCACCAACCCAGTTACGCCCCGTTAGCATTAGCCGGGGTTTTACCAAACATGCAGAAGGCTCGGTCCTGATCGCCTTTGGTGATACTAAAGTCCTGTGCACAGCCAGCGTCCTAGAAAAGGTACCTCCCCATAAAAAAGGTTCTGGCGAAGGTTGGGTTACTGCGGAATACGGCATGCTTCCTAGGTCCACCCATACTCGCAGCGATCGTGAAGCCGCTCGCGGCAAACAATCAGGTCGTACCCAAGAAATTCAGCGTTTAATCGGTCGCGCGATGCGCAGCGTCTTTGATTTAAAAATACTGGGTGAGAGAACTATTCATCTCGATTGCGATGTCTTGCAAGCAGATGGCGGCACGAGAACTGCTGCCATCACCGGTGCCTATGTTGCAGCACGCGATGCGATTAATACCCTTCTTATTAGCGGCGCACTTAAAGCCGACCCGATTATCGATAGCGTTGCAGCGATCTCCGTTGGTATTTATCAAGGCGTACCCGTACTGGATTTAGATTACCCAGAAGACTCCTCTTGCGATACCGATATGAATGTGGTCATGACGGGTAAAGGCGGCATGATTGAAGTGCAAGGGACAGCTGAAGGTCCGGCTTTCTCGCGCCCTGAATTAAATGCTTTATTAGATCTTGCAGAAGAAGGTATTCGTGATTTAACTCAGCTTCAAAAAGAATCGTTTAAATAAGGCTGTCACAGTGCAAAAGCTGGTTCTCGCCTCTAACAATGCTGGCAAAGTTCGCGAATTTCAGGAACTCTTAGCACCCTTTCATTTTCAGGTCATTCCTCAGGGTGAATTGGGTATTCTGGCGGCAGAAGAGCCCCATCGCACGTTTGTAGAAAACGCACTGGCTAAAGCCCGACATGCTAGCGCTGCGAGCGGCTTGCCTGCGCTAGCTGATGATTCGGGAATTTGCGCACATGCACTCGATGGTGAGCCCGGCGTTCACTCAGCACGTTACGCTGGGAAGAATGGGGATGATGCAGCCAACAATCAAAAGTTAATTCATGCCCTGGCTAATGAAAATAACCGCGGCGCTCATTATGTTTGCGCATTGGTCATGGTGGAAAGTGAGCATGATCCAGAACCGCTGATCGTGCAAACGCGCTGGTACGGCCAAATTGTCGATCAAGCAAAAGGTGATCATGGTTTTGGCTACGATCCTTACTTCTTTTTACCAGAGCTGGAAAAAACTGCTGCGCAATTAGATCCTAAACAAAAGAATTTGATAAGCCATCGAGGCCAAGCTTTGCGCGAACTCATTGCGCAATTAAAAAGTCGTGCTTAATTCCAATCCAAACCAAGTTCAGCTCACTGCGCTACCGCCCTTAGCGCTGTACGTTCATTTCCCCTGGTGTGAAAAGAAATGTCCTTACTGCGACTTCAACTCGCATCAAATTAAAGAAGGCAAGCAAGGGTTTGATGAAGAACGCTATATCAAGGCATTGATTGCCGATTTAGAAACAGAGTTGCCGCGAGTTTGGGGTCGTCAAGTACATAGCATATTCATTGGTGGCGGTACCCCCAGCTTGTTATCCGCCATGGGCATGAATGAACTTCTCTCTGCTATTCGGGCGCGCGTGAATTTAGAGCCTGATTGCGAAATCACGATGGAGGCGAATCCAGGCTCCGTCGAGACAGAAAAGTTTGCGGGCTTTGCTAGAGCTGGAATCAATCGCGTGTCACTGGGTATTCAGAGTTTTCAAGATGAACAGCTCAAAGCCTTGGGACGTATTCATAATGGTGAAGAAGCAAAGCATGCCATTGCTATTGCACTACAGCACTTCAAATCCGTTAATCTCGATTTAATGTTTGGTTTACCCAATCAAACTTTAGAGGCAGCTAAAGCCGATATTGAAACCGCCCTCTCTTTTAAGACGCCCCATCTCTCTTTCTATAACTTGACGCTCGAACCGAACACCTACTTTGCCAGCTTTCCGCCGAAGCTTCCAAATGAAGATGAGATTGATGCCATCTTTGAGCAAAACTTAGCACTTTTAGAGGCAGCAGCTTATCGACGTTACGAAGTTTCTGCCTATGCCAAGAAAGGCCAGGAGTGTAAACACAATCTGAACTACTGGCGCTTTGGGGATTACATTGGCATTGGTGCCGGTGCGCATGGGAAGATCTCATTCCCAGACAAAATTACCCGTCAAGTACGAGAGCGTCATCCAGAAACCTATATGCAAGCGATGGAAGTCAAAGGCAATGCCCTGATTGAGTCTAGAGAGATTCCCGCAAAAGATCTCCCCTTTGAATTCATGCTTAATGTCTTACGCCTGACTGATGGCGTTGAAACGAAAACCTTTAGCGAGCGGACTGGCTTACCACTGCACATCATCTCCAAAGGGCTTCAAGAAGCTAGCAAAAAAGGGTTGTTGGACGATAGTCCTACGGTTCTCAAGGGAACGGATCAGGGTTTACGCTATCTGAACAATCTACAAGAGATCTTTCTAGGTTAAAGTTTCCTTTATTCCTTTTATATCCTTCCTTTACAGGTTGATTATGATTCATCAAATTGATCGATTCAAACTATTCAATTGCTTCCTTATTAGCGCTGCTGTGCTTATGAGCGTACTTTCTGTCTCAAGCTCTGCAAATGCGCAATCAAAAGCTTGGCCAGATAAACCCATCAAACTGATTGTGGGCTTTCCACCTGGAGGTGGATCAGATGCAGTAGCTCGCGTGATTGCCATTAATCTTTCCCAAATGTGGGGGCAGCAAGTGGTTGTCGAGAGTCGTGGTGGCGCAGCTGGAACTATTGCAGCCGATCTAGTAGCTAAGGCACCTTCCGATGGTTATACCTTGGGCTTAGCGCATGTCAATGCACTGTCCATCATTCCAGCCTTGGGACAAAAAATGTCCTATAACGCTGCAACCGATTTCACGCCCATTGTCCTTCTGGGAATTACGCCAAATATTTTGATTGCCAACGTGGATGCCCCAGCAAAGAATGTCAAAGACTTAGTAGCCTACTTAAAGCAAAACCCTGGAAAAGTCAGCTTTGGCTCAGCCGGTAATGGCAGCACACAGCACTTAGCATTTGAACTCTTCATGCATATGGCTGGCACCCAAGCCTTACATGTACCTTATAAAGGTAGCGGCCCCGTATTAGTGGATCTCATGGCAGGACACATTACTTACGCATTTGAAACAATGGCAGCAGCAACGCCCCATATTCAAAGTGGAAAAGTCCTAACGCTAGCCCAAACTCGCACTAAACGTTCTGCAGCCTATCCCAATGTACCAACCATGGAGCAATTGGGTTTTGTGGGCTTTGAAGCTACTGCTTGGTATGGCTTAATGGGACCAGCAAAATTAGACCCCAAAATTGTGGATAAGATTAATGCGGATGTGAATACCATTTTGCGCAAACCAGATGTACAGGCAAAAATGGCCGAAGTGGGCGCAGAGGACGGTGGTGACACACCCGCAGCTTTTGCTAAATTCATCATCAAAGATCGAAACCAATGGGCTAAATTAGTTCAAGATGCCAGGCTTAAGGTAGATCTGAATTAATTTTCACCTCTTTGAATCTGCGAATTAATACTAAAGATAATTGCTTAGAAAGAGCAATAGATGGACAACTTCGGCCCTGTTATCTTGCTTGAAGTAGTCCTTTTCTTTGGAGGAGTGTTGCTATTTGCCTGGTGGCAATTACGCGACCTCCGAAAGGAGCGAGAGAAAGACCAAGAGAAGAAAGCCCAAAATAATGGGCAAGACTAATTGATCCTCAGATAGCAAAATACAATCGCATAAAAACCAAATTTAGACAGCCGATCTCTATAGAGATTAATGATTAAGAGGCTCGCTCTACTAAAAACTTCTCAAGCTTATTGATCAGCATAAGCCCTTGCTTCTTAACCTCCTCAGAAAGGGGTTCGCTGGACTTTTGCGCCTGAAGGTCGTATTCCATATCCTCTAATTCACGAACAATTTCTAGCGCCTCTGGATTTTGACGGCCAATCAATTGATATAAATTGAAATACAAAACAGATAAGTTAATTTTCTCGACATCAGGGTTAATTGGGGTTTTGCTTAGAAAAACACTCTTCAGGGCAAAAGCACCATCTCCTACAGTAGAAGCTTTGCGCCAAAAATACCTCATATTTTCAATACGGTTGGCTATTTCAAATTGCAACACTATGAGCTGCGTCCTATTATGAAGCTTTTCCTCATAACTATGTTGCATTCTTTGATAAAGGCCAGCACCTCCTGTTATCAAAACTGAAGATAAAAGCCACATACCCACATTACTATTTAGGAATACTTGGATTTTGTCCCAGACTCCTTGTTCAATTTCTTTAATCTCTTCCTCTGCAGAACTTAATTCTGAGCGAATTTTCTGAGATACCTCATGACGATATCGCTCTGTGGCTTCAATGAGGGCTTTCTGTTCTTCGTCTAGCATCTGTTACTCAATCTCAAATATGGGGGGGTTATTACAAGTTACTATTCAGATGAATATAGCGTAAAAATAAATTCGCTAGACCTTAAAAGCAGCAGCCCAACAAGTGGGTTATTCAGTTTCTTCTTAGCTCCGGACGGAATCGAACCAGGGCCTAGGATGTCTGACCCTAGCTATTGGGCTATCCAGGCCTTTATCTTTTCAACTGTTTCTTTTTCAATTCCATTAAATCCATGGTATCCAAACCCATCACATGGATTGCCCTCGGTTATTCCGCCGTCCATTGTTATTAATGGAGTCTTATAGTCTTTGTGATTTTCTTCCGCCCCCCAATAACCAGTTTGTCTACACCCATCTTCTTTATGATGAACCAATAGATGGCGGCTTTTGAGCTTAGATGTGTCTAATCTACTTATAGTGGTCATTGAGGCTGTGTGAACCATACAAGACACTTTTCCATCCAATGGCCCTGAAAGAGCAATTGTTGATAAGGTGCTTCTACTGGTGCCCACAATGCAAATTTTTGCGGCTGGATAGCGCGTATTCAGATCTTTAATAATTCCCTCCATACGGTCGGGGCTCTCTGAAGAATTGGTTGATGCCACCACAAAACTATTGTCACAAAAAAGGTTGCGAGATCGAATCAAGAAATTACCGACATGTTTAAAAGTTAATTTTCCATCCTGTATTTCAGGATTTAACTGGCCCGCACCGCCCGGCATCAAAATAAGCGCATAGTTTGGTTTTTGCGTCCCTGAGGTAAGCATGTATGGAATCACGCCTCCATCAGAGAATTTTGCCGATTCTATAAGCGAATCTGAGCAAAGAGCCCAAGCATTGGTGACCCCAAAAATACCCAGAGCGAAAGCCAAGAGGATTTGGCATAAATGACGAATGAATAATTGACCCATGTTCATCACTAAAGTTTAAGGCCACATAGTGCTAGTGCAAAAGAAAAGCCACCCCGAACGATGGCTTTAGTAGCGATTTTGGTATCAAGGTTGTTGTGTTGCCACAAACCCTTGTAATACCTTGGAATACCTATTGACTTGGCGGAAGAGGTGTCCGCACTACCTCACCGTATTTATTAGACTTCCTGTCTATTATTTTGAATGTCCCTTATTTGTACAACTTTGATTACACTATCCCATATGTCACTAAATGGGGGGTCGTCAAGGTGTTATCTAAAGAGGAAAAGCGAGCAATAAAAGCGCTTAACGATACTAGGCGCGTAGTTTTAAATACACTCAAACAAGAAGACGAAGACCACTATCACCGTCGCGGAAAGTTGCTTGCTAAGACCCCGTATGACCCGCCGCCGCTACATGAGTTGGCTCAGGTCTTTAGGGGTTGGGTTATTCCTCGAAACGCTCGTACGTAGTCTCAGGCTCAGGTGTAACTAGCTTACCCGAGCGTCTTAGGGCTCTGTCTAGCTCGTCTTTTTGAAATTGAGCACGGTCGCGCTTAAAGTCTTCCTCGAGCGAGGTGAGCGGCTTAGGGTTCATTTGCCCGACATATTCGAGATCGCTCATTATTTAAAGCGTTCTCAAAATTTCTGCTTTCTTGGCGTTGTATTCGTCGGTCGTGATTAGACCCTTCTTAAGCATAGTATTTAAGTCG
>CANGCM010000060.1 GCA_947452535.1 Burkholderiaceae bacterium
AGTGGTTGGCATGTCAGTGTATACAGCCGCTCGGTTTTGGTTCTCTTGATGAATGAGGGTGGCCCTTGTAATCTTCTGATTTGACCCAATATATATGGTCAAGTGCGAGTGTTTGGTGCCCAGGAAGGGACTCGAACCCCCACAACCTTACGATCGCCAGCACCTGAAGCTGGTGCGTCTACCAATTTCGCCACCTGGGCATGCAGTTATTATAAAGGCATGTGCCATTTGGCTCACTTTATAACCTCTTTTGGGCTTTTCCCTATCAGACTTGATGGTTTGATACAGTAGCCTAATGAAGAATTATTATCGAAATATAAGGCATGTATTGCCGAAGGAATTAAATGCGTAAAGCAAAAAACTTGGTGCCACGAGAGGCTGACCGTTTAGGTACAGTCCAAGGTCACCGAGATGGATTTGGATTTGTAATCCCAGACGATGGTGGCGAGGATATTTTTCTTTCTGAAAGAGAAATGTCCCGCGTGATGCACGGTGACAGAGTCAGTGTCAGAGTATTGGGAACAGATCGTCGTGGTCGCCCTGAGGGCCAGATTGTTGATGTGATCTTACACGCTAACAAAGTGGTCATTGGACGCATTTTAAATGAGAACGGTGTCTTGATCGTTGCGCCAGAAGATAAGCGTATTGGCCACGATATTCTGATTCCACCTAAAGGCCAAGGTAACGCTAAATTAGGTCAAGTAGTGAGTGTTGAGATCATTGACTACCCAGATAGCTATCGTCAAGCCGTTGGTCGAGTTGTTGAAGTGCTCGGTGAGATTGATGATCCGGGTATGGAAATTGAAATCGCTGTCCGTAAGTACGGCGTTCCCCATGAGTTCTCGGCCGTCGCTAAAAAAGAAGCGGAGGCATTACCCGATACTGTTCAGCAGTCTGATTTAGAAGGTCGGGTTGATTTGCGTGATGTACCACTAGTCACGATTGATGGCGCCGATGCGCGTGACTTTGATGATGCGGTCTATTGTGAGTCTGTGATGTATGGCAAGACTAAGGCATGGCGCCTCATCGTGGCCATTGCGGACGTTTCTCATTACGTTAAGCCAGGCCATCCATTGGACGATGAGGGTCTCTTACGTGCCACTTCGGTGTATTTCCCTAGACGTGTCATACCCATGTTGCCAGAGAAAATTTCGAATGGACTATGTTCGTTAAATCCTGATGTTGATCGCTTGTGTATGGTTTGCGATTCAGTCGTTGATACCAATGGCGTGGTGTTGGCCTATCAGTTCTACCCAGCAGTAATGCATTCTGCACAGCGCTTTACATACGACATCGTGTGGGAAATTCTGTCGAATAGTAAAGGCCCTGAAGCAACTCGGTTTTCTGAGCTTAGACCTTTATTAACTAATCTCTACTCACTCTATAAGATTTTGTTGGATGCGCGCCAAAAGCGTGGCGCCATTGAGTTTGAGACTACTGAAACTCAAATTATAAGTAACGAGCTTGGCAAGATTCTCCGCATTGAGCCGCGGCTTCGCAATGATGCTCACCGCTTAATTGAAGAGTGTATGTTGACTGCAAACGTATGTGCTGCAGATTTCATTGATAAGAATAAACATCTCAGTCTGTACCGTGTTCATGGTGAGCCCTCCGAAGAGAAGTTAATGACTTTACGTCAGGTTTTGCGCACATCTGGTTTGTCATTAGATGGTGGCGAAAAGCCAAAGCCCAAAGACTTTGCTAAGCTGATGCGCGAAATTAAGGATCGGCCTGATGTCAATATGCTCCAGACTGTAGTGTTACGAGCCATGCAGCAGGCGATGTATCAGCCTGATAATGAAGGTCACTTTGGCTTGGCATATCCCGCGTACTCTCATTTCACAAGCCCAATTCGACGTTATCCTGATCTCTTAACGCATCGTGTGATTAAAGCGATTCTCGCCAAAAAGCCTTACGTACCCGTATTGCCGCCAGTCGTCCCCTTAAATCTCACTTTGCCGCGCAAAGGCAAGGGTCGTGAAAACGCAGTCAATGCCAAGAAGTCCCATAGCGATGCTAAAGAGGCCGCTGCTAAAGGTTCGCGTCTACCTAAGTTACCTAAGGGGGCCAATGCGGCATTACCCATTTGGGGTCAACTAGGAGTGCACTGCTCATCCAATGAACGCCGCGCAGACGAGGCCTCACGGGATGTTGAGGCTTGGTTGAAGTGCTATTACATGCGCGATCATTTAGGCCAAGAATATGCCGGCACAGTAACTGGCGTAGCAACTTTTGGTTTATTTGTTCAACTGGAAAACCTGTTTGTTGAGGGTATGATCCATGTGACTGAGTTGGGTGGAGACTACTTTCAGTATGACGAAGCTCGTCAAGAATTGCGTGGTGAGAGAACGGGCATTCGTTATCGCCTAGGCGATCGAGTTCATGTCTTGGTCAGTCGTGTTGATCTAGATGCCCGTAAGATCGAATTTAGTCTGGTGAAGTCTGTTGGTCTAGAACCTGGCGGCACAACAAATCGTCGTCAAATTGTTTTAGCAAGCGACACTGGTAGACCGAATAAAAAGGCGGCGCCTAAAAAAGGTCGCCCCGGTAGCAAGGAGCCCCAAAAGCACTCGGGTATTAATGTGAATGCCGCTAAGTCTGCAGGTAATCTTGGTGCCAATCAATCCAAGAGCCATTCTGGACAAGGTGCGAGTAAAGCTGCCAAATCCGGAAAGACTACTAGACCGATTGGTAAGCCTGCCGGTACAAAACCACCCGTTCGCAGCACTAAAGCGCGTCGTAAATAAACAGCTATTCAAGATCGAGATTAAGTAAAAATGAAGCAAATATTAGTTGGTTTTCATGCCGTACAAGCGCGCTTGCGGGTTGATGCAGATAGTCTGAAGTCGGTGTATTTTGATCCTAGTCGGCGTGATCGACGAATGGGTGATTTCTTAAAGCAGGCTGAAGAAGCACTGGGAGAGCGACTGCATGCCGCAGATGCGGAGCGCCTCCATAAGTTGGCTGGCCATGATCGTCATCAAGGCGTGGTGGCTCTGGCTGAGAAGATGACCATTGCACGAACCATTACAGAGGTGGTGGAAGATGCTGATAGTAATCAAAGTAAGGTGATGTTCCTAGTGCTGGATGGTGTTACTGATCCACATAACTTTGGAGCCTGTCTGCGTGTGGCTGATGGCGCTGGTGTAGACGCAGTGGTGATTCCTAAGGATCGCTCAGCCTCGATTAATGCCACAGTAAGTAAGGTATCTAGTGGTGCTTCTGAGGTGATGCCTGTCATTACTGTCACTAATCTTGTGCGAAGCATGAAAGAGATGCAAGAGGCCGGCGTTTGGTTAATCGGCACTGACGATGAAGCGGAAAAATCAATCTATGATCTTGATCTTACAGGCCCGATTGGCATTGTGATGGGTGCAGAGGGCGAGGGTATGCGACGCTTAACTCGTGAGAATTGCGATGAGTTGGTGCGTATTCCAATGAAGGGCGTTGTAGAAAGTCTGAATGTTTCTGTCGCAAGTGGCGTATGCTTGTATGAGGCGCTAAGGCAACGCTTAGCCAAGGAGTCAAAGTAAGTCTTTATCACCATCTAATTAAGAGGCCGCTATGAAATGCAATATCGGACATACTGATCGTATTTTGCGAGTCATCATTGGGGTTACCTTAATAGGCCTGGCAGTTTTTGAAGTGATTGGTCCTTGGGGATGGTTCGGCATCCTTCCCCTAATGACTGGAATCATCGGTAACTGCTCGGCCTACAGCCTGCTAGGGATTAATACACTCAAGAAGAAATGAGAAGATAAGTAAGCAAACCATTCATTAATCAATTAACTAATGAATGGTTTTAAAAAATCCTCAAGTTCATCGGGTGGTAAGGCCCCACTCATACGCTGTTCCTCTTTACCATTTTTAAAGACTGCTATGGTTGGGATAGATCTGATATTCCATTGAGACCCGAGCAGCTCTTCTGCTTCAGTGTTTACTTTGACATAGAGTATTTGGTTGGCATGCTTAATGTTGCTTGCCTGAAAGATGGGGCCAAATAACTTGCAGGGAGCGCACCATGGCGCCCAGAAGTCTACTATGACTGGTATAGCCGTTTGGGTCACTAGCTCACTAAAGTTTTCTGCAGTGGCATTGATTGGCAAGGAAATGAGATCTTGCTTGCAGGCTCCGCAAATGGGGGTCTGATTGAGTTTTTCAGCAGGAACACGATTTCCTTTTGAGCAATGAGGGCAATGAATAATCATTTGGTTTCCTTAATAAGCCGATGGGGGCTTACTAACTTAATAGTAGCTCTAATTTTTCAGTATCAATACAAAAATTACGAATTCCTTCAGCTAACTTCTCCGTAGCCATAGCGTCACTATTGAGTTGTAGTCTAAAGCTAGACTCATCTAGCTTCAAAGCGGTAATGTGCTCACTCGCCAAAGCACTTGCAGCATGACTAGCATTTAGTTTTTTCTCTACTGTTGCCGAGCTTTGCTGCAGCTCGCCCAATAGTTCTGGGCTGATAGTAAGCAAGTCACATCCAGCAAGCTCTAATATTTGCGTGGTGTTGCGAAAGCTAGCACCCATGATCTCCGTTACGATATTAAAGTGCTTGTAGTAGTGAAAGATACGTTTTACTGAAGTAACACCAGGATCATTTGCTCCACCGTTATTAGCATCACTCCAATTGTTACCAAGCTTAGCTTTATACCAGTCGGTAATACGCCCAACAAATGGTGAAATAAGTTTTGCATTGACTGCTCCGCAGGCTGCGGCTTGAATTAAGGAGAAGAGCAGGGTGATGTTGCAATGAATACCCTCAGCCTCTAAAGTCTTAGCTGCTTGAATTCCTTCCCAAGTACCAGCTAACTTAATTAAGACGCGTTTACGATCAATACCGTGAGATTCATAAAGTGAAATTAAATGTCGAGCCTTCTGAATTGTTGCTTGAGTATCAAAAGATAGACGGGCATCCACTTCAGTCGAAACCCTGCCTGGGACGATCTTCAAAATTTCCAATCCAAAGGCAACGAGGATGCAGTCAATCAAGTCTACTGGTTTCATGCCAGGGTGCGCTGTTTTGACTTGATTAACCAATGCTTGATAATTGGCTTGTTGGGCAGCCTTCAGGATCAGGGATGGGTTAGTAGTGGCGTCCTGAGGCTGGTATTCCGCCATACGCTCAAAGTCGCCCGTATCGGCCACGACGGTAGTCAGTTGCTTGAGTTGGCTTAGGGCTGAAATGGAGGATGTCATAAGGATCTTAGATACTTTGGATTAATTAATGTTGGATTCAGTATGAATATCATATGATAGATGCATCAATAACTCCGTTCCAGTTCAGACAAGGATATTTCGCAAGATCATGAATCTAGATCAACTAAAGCAATTAGTGGGTGAGGCGGCTCGAGACGAGGTCTTAAAGTTGCCTGCAGGCCAAGTTTTGGGGGTTGGAACAGGCTCCACTGCCAATTGCTTTATTGACGCCCTAGCGGCTCATAAGGGGCATTTCTCTGGTGTGGTATCGAGCTCTAACGCTACTACCGAACGCCTACTGAAGCATGGTTTTCGGGTGCTGGATCCCAATGCTGTAGGCGTTTTACCAGCCTATGTTGACGGTGCTGATGAAATTGATCCAGCAGGTTACATGATCAAGGGTGGTGGTGGCGCCTTAACTCGAGAAAAGATTATTGCCTCAATGGCTAAGCAATTTATCTGTATTTGCGATGCCTCTAAACAAGTTCCAGTATTAGGTGGCTTTTCATTGCCCGTTGAAATTATTCCGATATCTAAAGGAATCGTTGCTCAAGAGCTGGCAAAGCTTGGCGGCACAGTCAGCCTCAGGATGGCAAAAGCAACGCACACCGATTTAGGTCAAAACCTAGGTCAGCCTTTTGTGACCGATAACGGTGGTTGGATTCTAGATATTGCTGGTCTACAGATTAAAAACCCACCGGCACTCGAGTCACAAATTAATCAAATGGCCGGAGTAATTACCGTCGGTCTTTTTGCTAAAGAAAAAGCCGATATTTTGCTGGTTAGCAATGCGTCAGGTGTGAGCAGAATCAGCTTCCAATAAAAAACCCGACGGGCCAGCAGACTGATCCATCGGGTTTGTTTGCCATATAGTTTATGGCAAAGGCAATAAGGAAGAGATTGAGTTCCTCATGCCTAATAAGCATATAGATATGCTTACAATTACTGGCTTACGCCAATGTAGTTAACCACAAGAGCTGACTAACTACAGCTTCATCCTATGCCCCTCAACATCAATCGTCAAGGGATAATAAAAATATTTATTCGGTAGGCGGAACGTAACCCTGAGCCAAGTCTGCACCACCCTCGAAGAAGTGTTTTTCAACTTGCTTAAGAAGGTATTGGCGCGCACGCGGATCGGCCATATTGAGTCGATTCTCATTAATCAACATCGTCTGATGTTTTAACCAATCTGCCCAAGCCTCTTTA
>CANGCM010000061.1 GCA_947452535.1 Burkholderiaceae bacterium
ATTTGGCTCCTCGACCTGGGCTCGAACCAGGGACCTACGGATTAACAGTCCGGTGCTCTACCAACTGAGCTATCGAGGAATAAGCCGATATTATAGCAAGATGAAATCATTCACTCCAAGTTCCGTACAGATCGCTAAGGTATTGACTATCGCTGGATCCGATAGTGGTGGGGGCGCAGGCATTCAGGCGGACCTCAAAGTCATTACTGCCCTTGGCGGATATGGCATGTCGGTCATTACTGCAATCACTGCCCAGAACACCTTAGGGGTCAGCAGAATTCAGGATATTGCACTTGATGTAGTCGAGGCTCAGATGGATGCTGTATTTCTGGATATCGGGGTCGATATAGTCAAAATTGGGATGTTGGCTAGCCCTGAAATTGTCCGTACGGTAGCATCAGCTTTAAGGCGCCATGGTGCCAAAAGAATTGTTTTAGACCCTGTTTTAAGAGCTACTTCTGGTGCGAGTCTTGGAGGTGATGACACTGCCCAAGCCATGATTAAAGAACTTTTCCCAATGGCCACTCTGGTGACCCCCAATTTAGAAGAGACCTCCTTACTTTTAGGTCGAGAAATCAGTGGACCAGAAGATTTTAAGATGGCCGCTCAAGAATTACTCGATATGGGGCCTCAAGCTGTCTTAATTAAAGGCGGACATCTCGATATGGCTCATACTCAGCTAACCGATTTTTTGATGTGGCGCACTCTTGAGGATGGACTTGAAGTTGTTCAATCAAAAGAGTTCAAGCACTACCGCGTTAATACTCCCAATACTCATGGCACCGGCTGCTCCTTAGCTTCCGCTATTGCGACTTACTTGGCCGATGGGCATGACTTACCGCACGCAGTAGCAAAAGCAATTTCCTATGTGGAGGCTGGACTGGAAGCGGGACGTTTTCTCAGTATTGGTGAGGGACCGGGACCTTTGTGGCATATGCACGATTTTTACCCAACAGTATTGCCAGGAGAAGAGGGCAAGTATTAAGGACTTAGTTTTTTCTTGACTTCAGCTCTAAGTTTTCATTAGCTCTTGTAGGCGTTTCACTGCCGCCTTCGGGTCGCTTGCTCCATTAATTGCTCTGACAACCGCCACAGAGCCAACACCACTTTGTGCCACCGCATGAATACTGCCTTCATCAATGCCACCAATAGCAACTAACGGATAGTGACTCATGAGCTTGGCATATTGGTAGAGACGACCCAAACCTTGAGGTGCAGTCGGCATCTTTTTTAGATTGGTTGGAAACACGGCGCCCATAGCAATGTAGCTAGGACAAAAGCGATCTGCAGACACCATCTCAGCATAGCCATGTGTGCTTAAGCCTAGACGCAGACCTTCGGATCGAATTACATCTAGATCTGCTGCCTCGATGTCCTCTTGCCCTAAGTGAACGCCATAAGCACCAGCCTCGATCGCCTCTTGCCAAAAGTCATTAATAAAAAGCAGGGTCTTGCTTCCCTCTACGGCTTTAACACACTCCATGATTTGTTTGCGAATCAAACTCTTGTCTTCAGATTTGAGTCGGAGTTGTACAGTCGGCACTTGGGCATCAACCATTCTCTTTACCCAATCTGCATCTGGCATCACAACATATAAGCCTAAGCGCTTAGGGCATTCTGCAAAGGCATTGGGGTTCATGTTACGAGTCCATGGAAGCAGGTCGAAATGCTCTGGTCTAGAGGGCCATTTAAAGGGATTGAAGCCACCATCTTGATGCACCATCCGCGACCATGCTTTGCCTAAAGCTTTAGCATCAATCTCAATAAAACCCATTGTGATAGCTGCAACCATTCCAGCGAGTTCGTAATGGTCAATTGCATGTTCATTATCAATTTTGGGTGGAGGCGATGTCATGCTGTAAGCCGGTATCGGTATGCATAAATCTTCAGCGCTATGAGCTGCAACAATTTGGTCTGCAAGATCGCGTACTAAGCTCATGCGTATTTTGCTTTAACTCTGATGCCAGAAAGGTGTGCCTACCAAAGGTGTGCTCGCTTGAGCAGACTGTTGTGCTTGCATCGCGCCAGATAAATAAGCAGTGCGACCAGCATCTACTGCCATAGCAAAGGCCTTAGCCATGGCAACAGGATCATCAGCCAAGGCAACTGCCGTGTTGAGTAAAACCCCATCAAAACCCCATTCCATCACGCTACAGGCATGCGAAGGTAAGCCTAAGCCAGCGTCGACTAAGAGCGGTACCTTTAAGCGGTCACGTAGTAGTTTTAATGCGTAAGGATTTAACGGTCCTTGCCCAGTTCCAATCGGCGCAGCCCAAGGCATTACCGCTTGGCATCCTACATCCACTAAACGCTGACACAAAATAAGATCTTCAGTGCAATAAGGCAATACTTTAAAACCATCTTTAATCAGAGTTTCTGCTGTGGCAACCAAACGCAAGGTATCGGGTTGCAAGGTGTAGTCATCCCCAATCAGCTCTAACTTAATCCAAGAAGTTTCAAATACTTCTCGCGCCATCTGTGCGGTAGCAATAACTTCTTTTGGGCTATGACAGCCGGCAGTATTGGGTAAAACGGGTACTGCCATTTTTTTAAGAAGATCCCAAAAACCAGAATGGGCTTCCGCAGTTGAAGTGCCTTGTCTACGTAAGCTGACGGTAATCATGCCAGGGTTAGATTGTTGAACGGCATTCTCTAAAACCTGAGGAGAGGGGTAGCGTGAAGTGCCGAGCAATAAACGGCTGGCGAATGTCTCCCCATACAGCACCAAAGGGTCTGCTGTGTTTAAAGAGTTTGGTAATGGCGCACTCATCTAAATCATCCACCAGTAACCGGAGTAATCACTTCGATTGCATCACCTTCTTGCAAAATAGCTTCAGCATGCTTACTCTTGGGAACAAATTCATAATTAATTGCAACGGCGTAGGGTGGCTGAGCATCAATGAGTTGCAGCACATCATCAATACTGCAATTTTCTGGCACTTCTTTTTCTATTTGATTGACGATTAAGCGCATGCACTCGCCTCCATTGAGGTGCTTACAGCAGTAGTAACCTTTAAACCTAAGCGCAATGCAGTGGTACTCGTGCCGCTACTGAATATTTCTAAGGCGCAATCTAAGATTGCAGGTGAGATCATGAAGCCATGGCGATACAGGCCATTAATCATCATTAGGCCAGCGTCATTCGATGTGTGATCCAAGAAAATCTCAGGAAGATTATCTTTTAAAGTAGGGCGACACTGAGTTGTCATCTCTAAAATACGCGCCTCAGCAAAGCCGCTGTGTACTGTATAAGTTGCGCTGAGTAATTCCATCGCTGATCGCACACTCATCGGGGATAAATCCTCAGACTCAATCTCCGTTGCCCCTACTACATAAACATCATCTTCTTTTGGTGCAATATAGATCGGATAGCGAGGATGGATTAAGCGAGTAGGGCGACGCAGTTTGACTTCGGGCGCATGCAAGCGAATCACTTCACCACGAATCCCGCGTAAGTCTTTAGCTGAATTACTAGCAGAGTTCCATGATTCTTTGGCACCTAAGCCGCGGCAATCAATCACCCAATCAAATTGCCGATTCTTGCGTAGCGCTTCTGGTTCGACTGCTTGATTCCAGTGACATGGCACCTTCATTAAAGTCAACTCAACGAGTAAGGCTTCAAGGAGCTGACGATTATCCAACTGACCTTCATTGGGTAGATAAAGTCCTTGAGTAAAGCGGTCTGCGACGCTTGGCTCTATTTCTGCGAGAGACTGGCTATTCAAGTGAATTGGTTTAGAGAGGTCTGAGTTACGAATGCAATTACTCTCAAGGTGTGATGCAAAGCGCTCTGCATCACTCGCATCTTGCCGGTGCCACAAAATTAAGGTGCCCTCTTGCTGAAAGAAGATCGGCTTAGCGAGCTCGCTAATGAGTTGTTTCCATCTTGGCAGACTATGGATACCCATTCGCACTACGTTATTTTCAGTGATAGCAGATTCAGCAAGCGGCGCCAGCATAGCCGCAGCAATACGTGCAGCTGCTAAGCTCCCATCGGACCCACCTTTTTCAAATAGTTCAACCTGGGCACCTCGCTTGGCAAGTGCAACCGCTAGCAACCGACCCATCAGGCCAGCGCCAACGATAGCAAATCTCTTGTCTGCGAAAGAGCTACTCATGACAATCCATAATTTTCGGCTTATGAACGTGGCTTACTGATAAATCTCACTGCCGCGCTTACGAAACTCTGCAGACATTTCTTCCATCCCCTTTTCAGGATTGGTAGACCCTTCCGCTGTAATCGGGATGACCTTAGTCACCTTCGGATTGCCATCGGCATCTAATGTCGCTGCATAATCACGCACCTCTTGCGTGATCTTCATGGAGCAGAACTTTGGCCCACACATAGAGCAGAAATGCGCAATCTTGGCACCTTCTGCAGGTAATGTAGCGTCGTGATACTCACGGGCACGTTCTGGATCTAAGCCAAGATTAAATTGGTCTTCCCAGCGGAACTCAAAGCGCGCTTTGGATAAAGCGTTATCGCGCACTTGAGCGCCCGGCAAGCCTTTAGCTAAGTCTGCACCATGTGCTGCAATCTTGTACGTAATGATTCCTGTGCGGACATCTTCTTTATCGGGTAAGCCTAAATGCTCTTTTGGCGTGACATAGCAAAGCATAGCTGTGCCATACCAACCAATCTGTGCAGCACCAATACCGCTGGTGATGTGATCGTAACCAGGGGCAATATCAGTGATCAACGGTCCGAGGGTATAAAAAGGCGCCTCTAGACAGTGCTTTAATTCCTCGGTCATGTTTTCTTCAATACGTTGCATTGGAACGTGACCAGGGCCTTCGATCATGACCTGAACATCATGCTTCCATGCTTTAGCGGTGAGTTCACCAAGGGTATGGAGTTCGCCAAATTGTGCAGCATCATTCGAGTCCGCAATACAACCAGGACGTAAACCATCTCCCAGACTGAATGACACGTCATAGGCTTTCATGATTTCACAAATCTCATCAAATCTGGTGTAAAGGAAATTTTCCTTATGGTGAGCTAAACACCATTTCGCCATAATGGAGCCACCACGAGACACGATGCCAGTAATACGATCGGCAGTCAGCGGTACATAGCGCAGTAATACGCCGGCGTGGATAGTAAAGTAGTCAACGCCTTGTTCAGCCTGCTCAACTAAGGTGTCACGGAACATTTCCCAGGTGAGATCTTCAGCAATGCCGCCCGTTTTATCGAGTGCTTGGTAAATTGGAACGGTACCAATCGGTACTGGTGAGTTACGAATAATCCACTCACGGGTTTCATGAATATGTTTACCAGTAGAAAGATCCATGATGGTGTCAGCACCCCAACGAATGGACCACACCATTTTTTCTACCTCTTCATTGATCGATGAAGTCACTGCTGAGTTACCGAGATTGCCATTAATCTTCACGCGGAAGTTACGGCCAATAATCATCGGCTCTAACTCTGGATGATTAATATTTGCGGGAATAATCGCGCGACCAGCGGCGATTTCAGAACGAACAAATTCACCAGTAACCAGATCTGGCAGGTTCGCGCCATAACTCTTGCCCGGATGTTGCTTAAGTAATTGTTTGTACTCTGGGTTCTTGCGCAATTGCTCAAGACCCATAGATTCGCGTAAAGCAACATATTCCATTTCAGGAGTAACAATCCCTTGGCGGGCGTAATGCATCTGACTGACGTTATTGCCTGATCTGGCGACCCGAGGAGCATTGATGTGTGCAAAGCGTAAGTTTTGCGTTGCTTCATCTTTTGAGCGTGCAACACCATACTCAGAGCTCGGTCCTGCTAACTGCTCAGTATCCCCGCGCTCTTCAATCCAACTTTTACGCAATAAAGGCAAACCCTTTTCAAGGTTGATCACAATATCAGGGTCGCTGTAAGGGCCTGAAGTGTCGTAAACAGGAATTGGTGGATTGGCCACCATTGCTTCACCAACCCGAGTCGATAGTTGCTCAATCATCCGAATCGGCGCCTTGATGTCTGGACGCGAACCTTCTAAATAGGTTTTTGTGGATGCGGGATAGGCAAACTTTTGACCGAAATCTCGCTCCAAGCTCTTTAAAGTGGGAATTTCATGTTTAGTTTTGTTCTGGGTATCACTCATGTCCATCTCCTGACTTAATGTAGATGGACGAAACCGGGTGACGGTCTGATAGAAAACTCCCCACGCCAGTATTACCTGGATCGGGTTATAGGGTCTTTCTCAGCGCCTCGTAGCAAAAAATCACTAGAGGGCACCCCTGTTTCATCCTTAGCCTCATTTAACCACGAAATTGCTCTGAGGGCTCTGAGCTTAACGATCAGAATCAAGTCACTTACCCAA
>CANGCM010000062.1 GCA_947452535.1 Burkholderiaceae bacterium
AGCAGTCAAATAATTACGGGACCGAACTAAGGCTTCACTCAATTGCTCTCGCCACAAGTAGTAATACGCTGGCAACAAAAATAATCCTATGCTTGACCAGTTTTCCTTCAACTCAAAAAATCCTTGGGTCACCCAAAAGCCAGCTGACTCTAGGGGAATGCGGATAGCAATTCGATATTGCGCGTAGATGAATCCACCCAGTAAAAAAGTCACTACCCATAGAATACAAATTGCCTTTGTGTAGACGCCTGGGTGAACACCCTGAAATCTGCTAATAAAGGTCGATGGATTGTTGAGCTTTTTTTGCTTAAAACCAGCGAATGCCTGATGGGTCAAGGCGCCTAATAGGGCAACTGAACTCAATCCATGCAATATGAGAAATATTGTCCAAAAGCTTGACTCTTCAATCCAATCAAACATCGCTATTCATCCATATTCAACAGTGAGGCACTCTCCATTACTGCGGAGGGGCGCCCTTCAAAACCCAAGCCGCCAATACATTTGCTGACTCATCGCTTAATTGTGGATGCGGTGGCATCGGTATGCGGCCCCAAGACCCAACTCCGCCCTTTTTAATTTTCTGTGCAAGCTTTTCAGCCGCACCGGCCTGATCTTTATACTTTTCAGCCACATCCCGAAACCCAGGGCCAACCAATTTTTCGTCCACCTTATGGCAAACCATGCAGCCACTTTGATTGGCTAAGGTAGCAGCTGCTTGATTAGATTGCGCAAAGGCGGGAGCCGAAATCAGCATTGAAGTTATTAGAGAGATCAGGATGTTCTTTTTCATATCAGAAATTAATTAGCTAATGGGTCTGGGCGTACCTGCACCTTAAATACTTTTGGATACATATTCTTACTACCGTCTCCACTATGGAATGGCGCGCGGGTTCCAGTAGTAGTCCAAACGGCACGGCCCTTCCAGCCAGCATTGATATCATCAATTCGGCCATCCACATTTTTAGTAAAGAAACCTAATGGATAAGGAACGCGCAGGGTAACGATCTTTCCGTCAACTACCGCAATTAATGCCTCGCCACCACTTGATTGGGCAATTGGAACATCTTTACCAAGTCCTAAAGTGTTATGCAAGTCGACCCAAATATAGTAGAGGCCATCCGCACTACCATTCGGATCTTTTACGTTTTTAAATTGTGGTCCAGGCAGTTGATATAAAGTCCAGCCTTCCTTGCAATGCTTGCCATCTGCAGCACCAGGGCCATTTAATGGGGCTTTACATTTTGAGCGATCAAAACTAGCAATCTGTCCGCTCGCTAAGGCCGTCCACGCAACGCCCTTAGAGTCAATATCTAAGCCACGAGATCCCCACGTTCCTTCAGGTGACTGATAGATTTCCGCCAATGAAGTTTTAGCCGGATCTGATCCTGGATTCAAGCGAATTAAGTAACCAGGCTGATCAATACGAGAAAAGCCTACATCCATAGATTGACCCCAAATAGAATCATCTAATGGACTAGTCTGAACTGAGTAGAATCCGGCATTAATACGCTTATCTTTTTGCGGATCAAGTGGCTGATTGGGCTCTACATATTCATCTCGTTTGCCATTGCCATTCGTATCAATGACTAATGGTGTCCAACCCTGAGATTTTTGCTCATCCTTAGTCTCTAAATACATTTTCGTATTGAGCCAACCAACTACCGTATTCGCAGGGCTGCCAGAACTAGCCCATAAAGTGTCATTCTTATCACGAGCAAAGTAGACATGGTGAGTGGTAAAGCAGGTATTAATTAAATTCCACTCTTTCTTCTTGGTGTCATACATTGTCAACTGACGAGTGGACTCTTTAACTGGCATCACCTTAGCAGAAGGGTGATCAGAGCCCTCTTTACAAAAATCAGGATTTGGATTTTGGCGTATCCGCGCAGCAAACCACATATTCTCTTTTTGATCCCAAATCAGGTTGTGGATACTGGTGTGCCCATCCCAGATAGGCTCATTACCCCAATAGGCTGATTGGCCGCGAGGAAGATCAGAAGACGAGTGTGTCTTAGGGTCCAAATATGGCATCCGAATATCTGTCACCGTATGCTTAATCGGATCTAAGATGGGGACTAAATCAGTACTCTCTTCAGGCGAACCCCAAATAAGTCCTTTTGCATTAATAGTCGGATTACGCTTATCGGTTGAAATCACATCATGTAAATAGTACTTTGGTGATGACCAATCCCACATCGTATAAACCGCATTTCTTTCAATCCCCTGGGGACGAGTTGGTTTATCAAATGGAACCTCTCCTTTAGCAATGCGATCTGTCCAATCTGCAAAAATAGAGAGTGCTTTTTCAGGGCCAAGGCGACCGAGACCTAAAGCCATATTGGACATGGCCTGACCAGCCTGAGTGCGATGAGCCCAAGCCAGGGTGGAGTCGCCATTGCCCATTTTTGCAAACAACGCAGGAACTTCACGAATACCCTTCGAACCAAATGCATGACACGATTGGCAAGAATTTTTAACAGTGTCTACCCAGTAGTATTGCTTTTTCATGAAGGTAGGAATGCCGTTACCCTTATCGCCTGTTCCAGGAAATTCACTATCCTTGGGAATATCGATCATGGAATACCAATACATGCCAGGGTAATACTGAGCTGCTGCTTTGGCATTAGGGGCTTGCACCGCTTTCAAATCCAATACTTGCCCAGGTTTAGCTTTTACTTTTGCAGAATCCACTAAACCATAGCCGCGCACCCAAACTTGGTAATTTGCGGGTGGCATTTCTGGAAGTAGAAAGCGTCCCTGATCATCCGTAATAACAACTTTGGCATATTTAGTGGGTAGATCGGTCGTTTCAGCGATTACCCAAACCCCCGCCTCTGGACCTTTCGCTCCTTTTACAGAGCCACCGATATCGCTAGGTGAGACCTTTACAACTGGAGCGGCTTGAGCGCTTGTCAGCAAACAAAAAGATAAAGCAACGCTGAAAAAGCAAGAAAGGGTGGACCTCATTGTTATCTCCTGATGTTAATTCTTATAGTTATATTTATATATTTACGATCCAATAAATATAGCAGTATTTTTAAAGCCAATGTATGGGTAAAAGCGAGGATTTCATACTCGTAAACCCTAACTTTTTTAAGCGCAACTACGGGTAAGATCGCTTATGAAATAAATCGTTTGCTCAAGGATTAGCAATACGAAAAACATAGACGCCCACAAAAGATAAAGGTTGATCATGCTCAAAAACACATTTCTAAAATTACCAATCATGCTTAGCTTAGCTATTGCTGCTTTAGCATCAACATCAACGCAGGCACAGTTGCTCTCCCATAAGGACCTTACCTCATCTATTGCAATGAGTATTGCTGAAACAGCAGTCACTACTTGCAAGGGAAATGGCATCAATATTTCTGTAACTGTAGTAGGTCGTAACGGAGAAATACTAGTGCAAGTCCGTGGTGACAATACCGGACCTCACACTATGGAAAACAGTATGCGCAAAGCATATACAGCACGGACATTCCGTAGCCCCTCAGGAGACACCGAGACACGCTTACAAAACAATCCCGCATTTGCACTGATTCATCTCAATAACATCATTGCAAACCGCGGAGGTCTCCCCATTAAGGCTGGGGACGATACGATTGGAGGCGTTGGCGCATCTGGCGCACCTAGTGGCGATAAAGATGAAGCTTGCGTCAAGGCAGGCATTGATAAAGTAGCCAGCTTACTAAACTAAGGTCAATATGAAATTCATTACTACTACCCTACTGTCTTTACTTGCGCTAATCAGTCTTCAGATTTCTAGCGTAGCAATGACTGCTGACAATAAGCCAAGCACTCCAAGCATCAAATACAACCCGAATGCAAAATTCAAAATCAATATTAGCGAGGTTGAATTTAGGAAGAATGCCAATGGTAGGCAATTAATGGCCCGCATTTACCAACCAGAAGGTCCGGGTCCTTTTCCGACCATGCTGGATTTACATGGTGGGGCCTGGAACAATAAAGATCGACTAGCAGAGCAACCGATGAATAAGGCAATTGCTGAGAGTGGTGTTTTGGTAGTGGCTATCGACTTAACGTCTGCAATGGATATACCCTATCCAGCAAACGTACAAGATGCAAATTACGGAGTTCGATGGCTCAAATTGAATGCAGCGAAATGGAATGGCGATCCTACAAAAATAGGCATTTACGGCAGCTCTAGTGGTGGCCACATTGCAGAGTTGCTGGCGATGCGCCCAAATGATGCTCGCTATAACGCCTTCCCGCTTGATGGG
Organism: Burkholderiaceae bacterium; assembly: GCA_947452535.1. Lineage (GTDB taxonomy): Bacteria > Pseudomonadota > Gammaproteobacteria > Burkholderiales > Burkholderiaceae > Polynucleobacter. Next base: position 4,242 of record CANGCM010000062.1, read on the forward strand.
GGAAGAAACATTAACGCAAAAGTTGACTACATTGCCGTGCGCTCTCCCATTAGCAATCCATTTGCTCGTTACCAGAATGCCGTTGCCCACAAGCGTGACAAGATGATGGCAAACAATACGAACTACTTCAAACCTTGGGAATCCATCCACGAAGCAAGTCCGCAAGAAATTCTCGATAGAAAAGAATCGATTTCTCTAACAACTCCAATATTGCTCATGCAAGGAGCGCTAGACGATAACGTACTTCCTATTACCCAAGAACAGTTCTGCAAGTCTTACAACGCCGCAGGTGGGAAATGCCAATACCTGCTCTTTGAAGGCAGCGAACATGAGTGGGTTGCAGAAGAAAGTGCACAAACTGACAAGGCAAGACAAATAGTCAAGGCTTATATTGCCAGCCAATTTCCAAAATAATCTAAGCTGTATTCTCTCTAGACTGCTTTAGAAAAAAACTGGAGATGATTTCTAGATACCCGAGTTTGGGTATCTAGAAAAATACACCTCCTATTTGGGAGAATCCATTCCCACCTTTTGATAGGCTGGTGCTTGTGCCGGGGCAGACAAATGGCGTACCAATTCGATTGCTTGAGCAGGATTACTGCTGTTCGCAAAAATCCCAACTGTGAAAACAGTATTCATTTGTAGCTCTGGTGGCAAGGGTCCAATGTACTCAGCACCAGGAACACCGAGAAGCTCACTCTTCATTTGCACACCTAACTGGGCATCGCCAGCAGCGACAATCTTTGCAATATGCCCACCCTCAGGAGTCACAGCCTTTTCCCTTACTTGAGCTCCAATACCCAGCTTATCAGCCACACTTAAAAAATAAATACCACTTGCACCAGTGCCTGTAAAGGCTACCGATTTAGCGCCTAAGAGCGTCTTTTTGAGGTCTTCTGAAGTCTTAATGTTGGGATGCTTTTCGCCACTTCGAACTACGATACCAACTCCAGACATCGCTAAATCAGTGACTCCATTTGCAGCTACAGTACCCTGACGAACTAAATTATCGATCGCTGATCTCGTGAGAATAATCAGATCTGCTGACTCACCAGATTGAACGCGCTTGAGAATAATATTCGAGGTGTCATAACTAGCAACGACTTTAGCCCCCGTTTTAGCCTCAAAACCGGGAATGAGCTCTTGCATCACAGAGTAAACACCCGTAGAAGCGATCAACTTCAATTCAGCGGCAATGGCGCCTGAAGAGAAGAAACCCAGCATCAATAAAAAAGTAGTGGTGAATAATCGGGCCACTGGACCCTTCCTTAGCTGAAAGCTCATAATATTTTGCATATAACCCTTTAATGAATTAATCAAATTGATACAGTCCCGTAGGATTTTTTCTACTATTACTATACGGCAACCTAGCTTCGCTAGATATGCGATAGGAACCATCGTTTACCTCATATTTTTATACTGGATTGCAGCAGAAATAATCTCTTATTCAAGAATACTAATCCAAAAGCCTGATGGAATTGATTCGATCAATACGCATCAAATATTGCACCTGCAGCATAATGAGATATTACTACTTAATATAACTATCTCCAGCTAAAAGCCAGGAGACACTATAGGTTCAGATACATGAAACGCCGCAAAATTGGTGTAAGATTTTGGACAAAGACAGTATCAAACTAAGGGGCTCACAATATGTATTGCAATTGCACATCATCTCGTAGAAATTTTCTTAGCGCACTGGTTGGAGGCGTAGCTAGTGCCGTTATTCCAGGTCAAGCAAGCGCTCAACAAACAGTGCTTGGCAACCGTGATCGGATTGATACCCATCATCACTTCTTTGCCCCTACGCTCCTCAATGCAATGGTTGAGAAGAAGATTGCTGCCAAGCCGGCACTTGAATGGTCTCTCAATGCCACACTAGATGACATGAATCGGGCTGGTACTGCAACAGCTATTTTGTC
>CANGCM010000063.1 GCA_947452535.1 Burkholderiaceae bacterium
GGTGATAAAGATATCAACAATAGCTTTAAATTGACACCTATCGGCAAGCAATTAGCAGACCTTCCACTCGATCCTCGCATAGGCCGAATGCTTTTGACTGCGAAGGAGCAAAACGCATTGCGTGAGGTGACTATCATCGCCTCCGCCTTAGCTACCCAAGACCCCCGTGATCGACCAATGGATCAAGCTACTGCAGCCGATCAGGCTCACTTGCAATTTGCCGATGAGCGCTCTGAGTTTCTGAGTTTTGTAAAGCTTTGGGATTGGTATCAGGATGCTCTCAAGCATAAACATAGCAATCGTCAATTAGAAAATCTATGTCGTAGTAAATTCTTATCCCCCAGACGCCTTCGAGAGTGGCGTGATGTCCATGGCCAACTTCACACTATGCTGGGAGAAAAGGCTTGGAAAGAAAATCCATCAGCAGCGACTTATGAGCAAGTTCATTTATCTTTATTGACTGGTTTATTAGGCTATGTCGCCAAAAAAGAGGAGGATGAAAAATCACAGGAGCGCGGTAGTAAGACTGGTGGTTACATTGGTGCGCGTGGCATACGTCCATTCATTTGGCCTGGTTCAACTATTGGTAAAAAAGCCGGGGCTTGGATTCTGGCGGGTGAACTTCAAGAAACCAATCGCATGTATGCGCGCACGATTGCAAAGATTGAGCCACAGTGGGTGGAGAAGGTGGCGGCACACCGCCTAATTAAATCTCTCAGCGAGCCATTTTGGGATAGCCGACAAGGCGAGGTAATGGCCTTTGAACGCGGCACTTTATATGGCCTGCCAATCTATCACGGTCGTCGGGTTCGTTATGAGTCTCATAACCCTGTGGAGACTCGTGAATTATTCATTAGCCACGCTTTAGTCCAAGAAGAAATGTTTGGACGTATGGATACGCCGGCTTTAATTCGAGAGACTGAAGCGGATGCCAGAAAAAAATATCCTGGTAGTTTTGAGTTCTTCTGGCATAACCGCAGGCTGATTAAAGAGATCGAAGCGCTAGAGCATCGTTCGCGTCGTCCCGATGTGCTGGTAGATGATGATCTCTTATTTGCTTTTTACGATTCACGCATTCCTAAGGATGTATTTAGTAGAGAGGGCATGAAGGCTTGGCTAAGAAAGGCATCTAAGACCGACGGGGTTAATTTAGAATCGACTGATAGTCTTTTGCGTTTATCAAAAGCCGACTTAATGCGCCATGAAGCTGCCGGTATTACGGTAGATCGTTATCCCAAAAAGATGATGGTTGGTGGCGGTGAATTAGCCTTGACATATCATTTTGAGCCAGGCAGCCCAAAAGATGGCGTCACTCTTATCGTGCCCTTGACGCTCCTTAATCAAGTGGACGGTCGCCGTTGTGAATGGTTAGTGCCAGGAATGTGTGAAGAAAAAATACACCTTTTACTAAAATCACTCCCCCAAAAATTACGTCGTCACTGTATTCCCCTGCCAGAGTATGCGAAGTCTTATCTAGATCGTATGCTCGCAGATAAGCAGTTTGGCATCGGTGATTTCTTAGATAGTTTAATTACGGATATTCGTAAAGAGCGTGGTTTGGAGATTAAGCGAACAGACTTCAGACTAGAATCTTTGCCACTACATTCCTCAATGAATTTCCGTCTCGTAGATGAGCACGGGCGACAGCTCGAGTTAGAGCGCAATTTAGCGCGATTACGCGCAGAATATGGGGAAACTGCTAGAACGGCCTTTCAGGCTATTGCTCAGCAAGCAGTTCATGAGGAGCTGGGTGCTGCTCCGTTAGTTAGCGGTGACATCCCCGTTAGTAAAGTCAATCAAATTAACAATGCATCTACAGTAAAAACTGTAGGGCAGGGTAGCTATCAAAGCTGGGATTTTGGTGAGCTGTCCGAGACTTTGGAAATTCAGAAGGGTAATCGCACCTTATTTGGTTATCCAGCTTTAGTGGATCATATAGAGGCCTGTGAGATTGAGGTATTCGATGATTTGCTCGAAGCTAGAAAATATCACTGGCAAGGATTGCGCCGACTTTTTTCATTGTCAAATAAAGATACGCTTAAGGCATTACAAAAACAGCTTCCTGGAATTCGTGAGCTTGGCTTGTTGTTTATTAATGTTGGCCCTGTAGATGGTTTGATTGAGCAAATCCTCAATCTCGCCTTAGAGCGGGCATTCATGATCGACCCCTTGCCCGTAAATGCTGAGCAATTTTCAAAGCGCCTTCAGGCAGGAAAACCACGCTTGGCTTTAATTGCTCAAGAAATATCAAAGCACGCTCTAGCGGCTTTGCAAGCACATGCAGATCTCCATAAAAAACTAGCCCAAGCAAAGGCTGCTTCCAGTGCTGCCCATACCGACATTCAGACTCAAATCCAAGGCTTAATATCTGCTAAGTTTGTTTCAGGCACGCCATACAGCCAGCTGGTACATTTCCCTCGATATCTCAAAGCGATTGCGATGCGAATCGATAAACTGCGTACTAACCCTAGCCGGGATGCGCAATGTCAAAAAGATTGGGAGTCAGTTGCCCGTCCTTGGCAAAAACTAGTTCAGGGTAGCCGTGGATCGGCAGCACATGCAATGACTGAAGATCAGGCGCTAATCGATTTTCGCTGGCAGCTTGAGGAGTTGAGGGTAGCTCTGTATGCCCAAGAGTTAAAAACTCCAACCCCGATGTCTCTTAAACGCCTAGAAAAAGTTCTAGCCAGCTTGCGCTAGCTTTACCTAAGTTATTAACACCGTTTGATTGGCAATTCCTTTTTGAGTCAGGGCTTTGCCACCATTCAAACCAGCAATCTCTATCAGAGTTAGAGCGCCAGCCACTTGAAAACCTGCTTTTTTCAGTAACTCGCTCGCTGCAATAATAGTTCCACCAGTAGCTAAAACATCATCCACAATCAATACTCTGGCACTCTGCGGCAGGGTGGATTGCTGGATTTCAAGTGAATCAGAGCCGTATTCAAGGCCATAGGATTCGCGATGGCTAGCTAAGGGGAGTTTATTTGGTTTTCTAGCCAACGCCAGGCCCTTACGCGCCTGATGAGCCAAGGCGCTACCAAAGATAAAACCACGCGATTCAATGCCCAAAATATGGCTATAGTCAAACTGCTTAGCCAAGCTCTCAAGCTGTAAGATGCTCTCTATAAATGCATCAGAATGGGCTAAAAGAGGGGAAATATCCCTGAAGAGGATTCCTGGCTTGGGAAAGTCGGGGACTCCGGGTAGATAATCTAATAAATTCATTATTGGCTGAAATGAAAACACAATTGCTCATTATTACCGCATTAGAGTCTGAGTTAGATAAAAGCATCTTGCCCACTGGCGTTGATATTGTCTATACGGGGGTTGGCAAGATCAATGCCGCTATCCGAAGTTATCAAGCCATTCATGAATTCCAGCCAAAGTACATCGTGAACTTTGGCACAGTTGGAAAAATTAACCCTGCTCTGCAAGGCTTGCTTGAAATCGGCAAAGTGATCCAGCGAGATATGATGACGGAGCCTCTAGCCCCTCGGGGGCAAACACCTTTTTGTGACAAGCCATCAGAATATCTATCCTTAAGTGGCGCACATATTTGCGGTACGGGTGACAGCTTTGTTACTGCCCATGATCCCTGGCTCAAATCACAGGGCGTCGATGTGGTTGATATGGAGTTATTTGCGATCGCGAATATTGCCCATCAATTTCATATTCCTTGGCAATCATTTAAATATGTGACTGATGATGCTAATAGGGACGCAGGAAATGAGTGGCAGGACCGAGTTAATCATGGTCAGGAACTCTATTTAGAAAAACTTAAAGAGTTACTAAGCTCCCAATAAAGTCTAATAATTGAGCTATGCATATGAATCCTCAAAAACCTTGGCTTAAACACTATCCTGCGGGAGTGCCTCATGAGATTGATTTGGGAGGCTATTCATCGATTGTGGAATTGCTAGAAGAATCTTTTACCAAATACCCTAATCGTATTGCGATAGAGTCGATGGGGCATAAAATTACCTATCGTCAGCTTGATACTCTCTCGCAAGACTTTTCGGCTTATCTGCAAACTCTGCACCTGGATGCTGGAGCGCGAATAGCGATCATGTTTCCGAATGTTCCTCAATACCTAATCGCGATGCTAGGCACTCTTCGGGCGGGCTTTGTGGTGGTGAACGTAAATCCGCTGTATACGGCACGTGAGCTGGAGCATCAATTACGCGATAGCGGCGCATCCGTATTAGCAATACTGGAAAATTTTGCTCATATCTATCAAGAGATCGCTAATCAAGTACCTGTAACAAAAGTGATTGTGAGTAGTTTGGGTGAGACCTTAGGCCCTAAAGGAGTGATTGTTAATCTGATTGCTCGCCATATTAAAAAATTAGTTCCACAATGGCATTTCCCTTGCATTAAATTTAATCAAGCTCTCAAAATTGGTTCAGGATACGGATTTACTGCTCCCAATATTGATCTAGACGCAATCGCCTTCTTGCAATATACGGGCGGTACTACTGGCGTATCCAAAGGTGCAGTGTTATTGCAGCAAAATATATTGGCCAATATGATTCAAATTGAGGCTTGGCTTGAGCCTGCTTTAGTGCATCGTCACCAGCAGCAACTTGTTTTTCTCTGCGCTTTACCAATGACGCATATATTTGCTCTTACTGCTTGTGGATTGCTGGGTATACGCAAGGGGGCTAAGTTAATTCTGGTTGCCAATCCTCGTGATATTAGTGGTTTTATTAAGTTATTGTTGAAGCATCCTGATATCAATATCTTTCCAGGTGTGAATACTTTATTTCATGCGCTGATACATCGCCCAGAATTTAAAGCAGTTAAGTTACCTAATCTTTTGGTAACTATTGGTGGAGGCATGGCAGTTCATAAGAAGACTGCCGATCTCTGGCAAAAGCTCACGGGTGTGCCGATCGCCCAAGGTTACGGACTTTCAGAGACTTCGCCAGTAGTCTGCGTGAATACGCCATTGGTAAAAGAATTTACTGGCTCAATTGGTATGCCGGTACCCAGTACTGACATCCTCATATTGGATGATGACGGAACTGAGGCTCCTTTTGGTACCCCTGGTGAAATTTGTATTAAAGGTCCGCAAGTCATGGCTGGATATTGGAACAAACCAGAGGAGACTGAGCAATTTATGACTCCAGAAGGGTATTTCAAGTCTGGAGATATTGGCATCATGAGTTCTGACGGCTACGTCCAAATTGTTGATCGAAAGAAAGACATGATTGTGGTCGCGGGCTTTAAAGTGTTCCCTAATGAAATCGAGGAGGTCATTTCCTTAATGCCTGGGGTGAGGGAGTGTGCTGTGATTGGAGTGCCACATCGTAAGTTGGGGGAAATTGTGAAGGCCTATATTGTTAAGGACCAGTCAGATCTAACCGAGGCACAAGTCATTCAATACTGTAAAGAGCAAATGACCAGTTACAAACGTCCGAGGAAAATTGCTTTCATTAATGAAATGCCAAAATCCAATGTCGGCAAAATTTTACGCCGCCATCTACGTGATTGATAACCAAGCGATAGAGTCTCAGCATTTGATCAGCAAGACTTTAGTGGTGCTTCTATTGAGGGTTAACGGGCGGTAAATTTAGCTTCCCAGGCTTGGATTTCTGGAAGGCCCAGCGCCTCGCTATATTGATCAGGCCCAAACATATGCTCAGTGTAATCGCCGAGCTTTTCTTTTGTTCGAAGATGATTTAATGCTAACTCCATTGCATGACCAAATATTCCGCGAGCAAGACTTGGGTGAATGGCGATATCAATACCATGGGATTTGAGATCAGAGGCCTTTAATTGAGAAATCGGTCCTCCCACATCAACATTAAACAAGCATGGTGCTTTTACTTCTTTTTTGATTAATTGAATCATAGCCAGGGCATCTGGATTTGACTTTAGCTCTACAAAGACTGCATCTGCACCGGCTGCAACAAATGCCTGCGCTCTTTTGATGGCCTCATCAAGACCAAGAGAGCCTGCGCTATCAGTCCGAGCAATGAGCATCATCTGCCAATCTGTTCTGGCCGCAACAGCTGCTTTGATATGATTTAGTGCCTCAGCAAAGCTGAGAACGGATCTAGCCCCAGGAAATTGAGCGCATTGCTTTGGAAATGTTTGATCTTCTATGTGAATAGCGGCAACTCCAGCAGCCTCAAACTCTGCAATGGTGCGCTTA
>CANGCM010000064.1 GCA_947452535.1 Burkholderiaceae bacterium
ACCATAATGACTTCACTGACTCCAGCAACTTTTGCTGGAATAGCATTCATCAAAACAGAGGATGGGTAAGCCGCTTTTCCACCGGGAACATAAATTCCCACGCGATCTAATGCGGTGACTTTTTGCCCTAAGCGAGTGCCATCGACCTCTACATACTCCCAAGAATGGCAACCAGCTTCAATCTTTTGCTGCTCGTGATACGAGCGCACTCTTTGGGCAGCAGTATCCAATGCATTTTTTTGTTCCGTCGATAAGCCTTCGTAGGATTTTTTTAATTCTTCTTGAGAAATCTCTAAATCAGCAACACGAGCAACATCTAAACGATCAAACTGTTTTGTAAACTCTAGAACTGCAGCATCGCCATGGTCTTTTACTCGCGCCAAGACTTTCACGACAACAGCATCGATCGCCGCATCATCAGCCGTCGGTAAAGATAGGCTAGAGAGCAGAGTTTCTTTAAAACCTGCATCTTTGCTATTGAGGCGTTTGACTTTGACTTCTGCAGACATAGAATTTTCTTGCTTACTTCAGCAATTCAAAGAACGGCTGTAGCTGAGCACGCTTACGCTTATATGAAGCTTGATTAACCACTAGCCGCGCACTGATATCAGCGATTGGCTCTACTTCTACCAGTCCATTAGCGCGCAAAGTATTTCCAGTAGAAACTAAATCCACAATTGCATCAGCTAAGCCAACCAAGGGAGCCAACTCCATCGAACCATACAAATGAATCGTATCTATGTGCACCCCTTTGTTGGCAAAGTGTTCGCGTGCACAATTGACATACTTAGTGGCGACTTTCAAACGCGATCCCTGCTTTACAGCAGCAGCGTAGTCAAAACCTTCTCTCACAGCAACTGACATGCGACATTTGGCGATATTGAGATCAAAAGGGACGTACAAACCATCTGTGCCGTTTTCCATCAAGACATCCAAGCCCGCAACCCCAAAGTCGGCTCCGCCAAATTGGACATAGGTTGGGACATCTGAGGCGCGCACAATAATTAAGCGCACATCAGGATTAGAGGTCTCAATAATCAATTTGCGCGACTTTTCGGGATCCTCAAGCGGACGAATACCGATCTTAGATAAGATCTGCGCGGTTTCTTCGAAGATGCGCCCCTTCGAGAGGGCTAAAGTTAACTTCATGGACTAATTATCCATCAGGCTTACTTCACTCGCTGAATATTAGCTCCCAAGAGGGTCAGCTTTTGCTCCATACGGTCATATCCACGATCTAAGTGATAAATCCGGTCTACCTGGGTTTCGCCTTGGGCAGCTAAGCCAGCAATCACCAAGCTAGCGGATGCGCGTAAGTCAGTTGCCATCACAATTGCTCCAGAAAGTTTCTCGACCCCCTGGGCAATCGCAGTATTGCCCTCAATGGCAATATCGGCACCCAAGCGATTCATCTCCTGAACATGCATGAAACGGTTCTCAAAGATGGTTTCAGTAATGGTGGCATTACCTTGAGCAATTGCATTTACCGCCATTAGCTGGGCCTGCATATCAGTTGGAAAAGCTGGGTATTCAGAAGTACGGAAGCTGACAGCCTTAGGGCGCTCCTTCATAGATGCTTTGATCCAGTCAGGACCCACTTCCATTTCCAAGCCAGCCTCTTTGAGTTTGACGAGCACTGCATCTAATGTGTCAGGGCGACAGTGCTTCACCAGTACCTCGCCACCAGTAGCTGCAACTGCGCACAAGAAAGTGCCCGCCTCAATACGATCAGCAATAACTGAATGCTCAGCGCTGTGCAGCTTCTCAACACCTTCAATCACCAATCGGTCACTACCAATACCGGTAATTTTTGCACCCATCTTGACGAGCAGCTCAGCCAAGTCACCCACTTCCGGTTCGCGCGCAGCATTCTCCAGAATGGTTTTACCTGATGCCAAGGTAGCAGCCATTAACAAATTTTCTGTACCAGTTACCGTAATCATATCGGTCAAAATGGAAGCACCTTGTAGGCGACTAGTAGGCGATTTTGTTTCAGCCTGAATATAGCCACTCTTAATTTGGATAGTGGCACCCATAGCCTTTAAGCCTTTAATGTGCTGATCGACTGGACGCGCACCAATCGCACAGCCACCTGGTAGGGAAACCTTAGCGCTATGCATTCTGGCAAGCAAAGGACCAAGCACCAGAATAGAAGCGCGCATGGTTTTTACCATCTCGTAGGTTGCTTCAGAGCTCTTAATATTGGCTGCATTGAGCACTACATGATTACGATCATTGGCATCTGGAAAAGATACGGTGACGCCAATTTCTTCGAGGAGTTTGAGCATGGTTCGCACATCCTGTAAATCAGGAACATTGCGCAAAGTAATCGGCTCATCACAGAGCAAAGAAGCACACAGAATCGGCAAGGCAGCATTCTTGGCACCAGCAATGACTACTTCGCCCTTGAGCGGAGTGCCCCCAACCATGCGTAATTTATCCATGAATCAATTCCAGTAAAAAGGGAATGCAATAATTTAAGTTGGGGAGTTTTTCGAGAACTCTTCCGGGGTAAATGCTTTGATTGATAAGGCATGGACTTCTGCCTTCATGCGATCGCCCATGGCGCCATAGACTAATTGATGGCGCTGTATCAGCCGCTTACCCTCAAACTCTGGACTCACAATCGTTGCGAAGAAATGCTGACCATCCCCCTCCACCTGAATGTGAGTACAAACAATACCTTGCTGAATATATTCTTCAATTTGCTCTGGGGTTGGGAACATCACGATCTCCTAAAAACTCTTACCTACTATTAATTTTGTGTTCAACGCTTTAGTACAATTCAATTGATAACTAGTGCCTTAACTTATAGCCCTTTTGCAGTAAACGCAAAGCTACCGCAGATACCATGATAAAAAAGCAGGTGACGATTGCTAAACTATTCCAAGGGGAAATATCCGATACCCCAAAGAAGCCATAACGAAATCCATCAATCATATAAAAGAATGGATTGAAATGTGACACTACCTGCCACGAAGCTGGTAAAGAGTGGATAGAGTAAAACACGCCAGATAACATCGTCGCCGGCATGATGATGAAATTCTGGAAGGCGGCTAATTGATCGTATTTATCAGCCCAGATACCCGCAATTAAACCCATGCTACCCAAAATAGCTGCGCCCAAAAGAGCAAATACCAAGATCCATAGAGGGTACTCAAATGAGGGCATAGCGAACCATACAGTGATGAGCAATACACCCATACCCACCATGATTCCACGAAATACTGCAGCCAAGACATACGCGGCATAAAACTCAAAATGACTAAAAGGCGCCAGCAAGACAAAGACTAGGTTACCGGTTACCTTAGATTGAATGAGCGAAGAGGAGGTGTTAGCAAACGCATTTTGCAAAAGGCTCATCATCACCAAACCAGGAATCAGAAAGGCGGTGTAGTTCAGACGTCCATAAACCTCTTTACCTTCTAACACGTGTCCGAAAATCATTAAATACAACACGGCTGTAAGAACAGGTGCAGCCACCGTCTGAAACGCTACCTTATAAAATCGCTTCACTTCTTTAAGTAGTAGGGTTGGGAAGCCGCTGCCGTATAGCATCGATGACTGATTAAGAGCGGGCTTCATCGAGCACCTCCGGACATGATGTTGACAAAAACATCTTCGAGATCAGTCTTGCCTTCACCATCTTTTTTGATAGATCCGTACTGACTCAATAAATTGGCGGTAGTGTCCAAGGCAACAATTTTTCCCTGCTTGAGCATGGCAATACGCTGACAGAGGGCTTCGGCCTCTTCAAGATAATGCGTTGTTAATACGATCGTGTGCCCATCTTGATTGAGGCGACTAATAAATTGCCATAGCGATTGGCGCAACTCCACATCAACACCAGCAGTAGGCTCATCAAGAATAATCACGGGCGGCCTATGTACCAAAGCTTGTGCTACCAATACTCTGCGCTTCATGCCGCCTGATAAGGAACGCATATTGCTATCCGCTTTACTGGTGAGATCCAGATTAGCCATGATTTCATCAATCCAGGAATTATTGTTACGAATTCCAAAATATCCAGACTGAAATTGTAAAGTTTCCCTCACAGTAAAAAATGGGTCAAACACCAACTCCTGCGGCACCACCCCCAACATCCTTCGCGCCTCACGAAATTGACTTTGCACATCAGCTCCCATGATGGCCGCGTGACCACTATCAGCAGTAACTAAACCAGCCAAGATAGAGATCAGAGTCGTCTTACCCGCGCCATTAGGGCCAAGCAAGCCAAAGAACTCACCTTGCTCGATTGATAAGGAGACTTCATCAAGCGCTTGTAGCGCCCCATAATTTTTTGATATATTTTTAATCGAGATTGCAGCGTTCATGCTATGCCAAACCTAGCAATTCAGCAACGCCATAAACACCAGCAAGCACCGTTAACTTTTTAGGGGCATTTTGTACAGAAATTTGCTGACCATCCGCTTGTAATTTTTTCTGCCAAGCTATTAGTACAGTTAATACCGTAGAGTCAAAATCTTTGAGATTGATGCAATCTATCTTGCTTAGGGAGGCTAGATTTAATAGACCGTCTTTTTCCAATTGCACGACATTGTCTTGCGTTACTGAGACGGGCAATAAAAATGGCATCTTCTATTTATCTTTGCTTAACTTTGATTTTTAATTGGCGGGCTTAGCTGCAGCAAGCTGCTTATTGCGCTCCTGCAAGAACTTCACAAGACCATCAATACCGTTCTGACTAATTTGATTAGCAAACTGATTACGGTAGGCTTCTACCAGCCAAACACCCATGATGTTCATGTCATAGACTCGCCAGCCATTGGCGGTTTTCTCAAGCCGATAGTCGAGCGGCACAGGATCGCCACGACCGATGACTACTGTTTTCACCACAACCTCTTTATCATCCGGTGCAGCACGCAAAGGTTTAAATTGCACAGTTTGGTCACGCAGCTGACTTAAGGCGCCGGAGTAAGTCCGGATGAGCAAACTCTTAAACTCGCTCACTAATTGCGCTTGCTGCTCGGGGGTGGCTTTTTTCCAATTAGGGCCCATCGCCATTTCAGTAGTGCGACGCATATCGGCATAGGGAACAATTTTCTTTTCCACCAAATCCACAATGCGCGGGATATTGCCTTTTTGAATCTCAGGATCAGACTTGACTGAGGCCATCACATCAGAGACTACAGCCTTAATGAGGCCGTCTGGCGTTAACTGATCAATTGCTTGGGCGTAAGCAAGCCCAACAAACAAAAATAAACTGGAAAGCAGTGCTACACAATATTTTTGAATCGTTTGATGGCTTTTCATGTGTCCTCGATCGATGCTGGTCATTGAGACTCATTTTAGCCCTTTAACCAAATCCGGTGAGGCTCAGGCGTTTTATTGGTAAGGATTCTCGTAAACTGGCGTCACAGACTCTTCATCATCGCGCCCCTCGTTGATCTGGTATGCGCGCCTCTGAATATAGGCATCACGCACAAAACTGTATTTATCGAGCGCTGCGCCATCCAGCAAATCACCTGCCTCGTAATAAGTGTTTCGACCATTGATCACACGTAAGCCAGTAATGCTATTTCGCAAGCCAATATCTTTGACATAACTAAATAAGTAATCAGATTCTAAGTCGGCGCCAGTACCAAAAGTATCACGCACACTGCTCGGACCAAAGATTGGCAAAACGACATAAGGGCCGGATGGAATACCCCAGACACCAAAAGTTTGACCCCAATCTTCCTTGTGCTTTGGCAATCCGCCAGGAGTAGCCACATCAATTAAGCCGCCAAAGCCAAAAGTAGTGTTTACTACAACCCTCATTAAGTCTTTAAAAGCGTAGTCTGGCTTGCCCTGCAATAAATTTTGTAATGCCGTATAGATATCACTGTAGTTGCTAAAAAAGTTGTAAATACCATCACGCACAAATTCTGGCAAAACAAAACGGTAACCAGTAACGACCGGCTTAAGCACATAGGCGTCTAAACCTTCATTAAATTCAAAGACGGAGCGGTTGAATGGCTCCCATGGATCGTTTAGAGAAGGCTGAACCCCTGCTGGAATAGATGCGCAGCCCACCATCAACCCAGTGAATCCTAGTAGTACCAAGCGTTTCAGTTTTGCCAACA
>CANGCM010000065.1 GCA_947452535.1 Burkholderiaceae bacterium
CAATTCTTTGAAATTAATGTGAAATTTCATGAAATGATCCAAGACATTGCCGGCAATCAATGGATGAATGGAGTCATTGATGACCTGCGTAAGGTGCTTAAACTCCAGAGACGTGACTCATTGAGTCGTAGCGGACGTTTATTAAGCTCTTTAGTGGAGCATCGCGCGATTCTTCAGGCGATTCTAAAAAGGGATCCATTGGCTGCGGAGACGGCGATGCGCCAGCACCTCGCTCACGGACTTGAAGCAACGAAGTAATCCTTTAAAAGTCTTATCCCTTAATAAACAAAGGCTTAGATGATTAACCTAAGCCTTTTATTGAAGATTCCACTGCAGTAAATCTTACCTCTTCACTACAAAATTTCCTGGCAAAGAGGCAACATAAGCCGCTATATCTTGCATATCAGCATCAGAGAAAGCCTGAACCTGAGAAGACATGACGGCGTTATTGCGCCCAAACTGAGCATTACTATTGCCTACTTTGTAAGCGCGCAAAGCGTAATAAACATAGTCAGCATGCTGACCAGCTAACTTGGGGTATGCAGGCAGAATAGGAGCATTTAACCCTGCGCCATGGCAAGAAGCGCAATTAGCCTTTTCTACCAGAGCCCGGCCTTTATCAGTACTAGCCGCTTGAGCTATACCAATGCTAGATAACAAAATGGTGGTAATGAGTGCGAATTTCATAAACATGTCTCTGTATATCACTTCAAGGGATTTTTTGGTGAGCTGGGAGTTTGGGCAGCATAGTATTCGCCAATATCTGCCATATCCTGATCAGACAAGCTACCAGCAATTGCACGCATTGTTGGATGCTTTCTTTCTCCCTTCTTATAAGCAGATAAAGCACTAACGATATAGGCCGCGTTTTGCCCACCAATCATTGGCACCTTATAGACCAAGGGGTAATCAGCACGATAGTCAGGAATTGCGTGGCAGCCGATACAAAGCGATACCTTACTCTGCCCCGCCTGAGCACTCCCTTTTTCATCAGCAGCTTGAGCTGAAATGCCAATAAGAGCCACGCCAACGCAAAGGGCTAACTGAGAAAGAATGAGGTGTTTTTTCATGGAATTTACAAGTTTGATTTCTATCAATTTGCACAGATTATAGCGGAGAGAGGGCGAGATACCCCATTTAAGGGGCTTAAATCAAAGAAAACGCAGAGAATACTACCCTTTTACCTATACTTGAATGCTATTTAATGACTGATGGAATGCGCACAACCATGACTAAGACTCAATCTCGCTTTGATGGCTCACAAAGCTATGTAGCCACGGATGACCTGAAATTGGCTGTCAATGCCGCAATTCAACTCCAACGCCCTCTTTTAATTAAAGGCGAGCCTGGGACGGGAAAAACAATGCTGGCTGAGGAGGTTGCCGCAGCTCTCAACATGCCTCTAATGCAGTGGCACATTAAGTCAACCACCAAAGCGCAACAGGGGCTGTATGAATACGATGCAGTTAGCAGGCTAAGAGACTCACAGCTCGGCGATGAAAAAGTAAATGACATTAGTAACTACATCGTTAAGGGTGTCCTTTGGCAGGCATTTGAGGCAAATGAACCTGTTGTTCTGCTCATTGATGAAATTGATAAAGCGGATATTGAGTTCCCTAACGATCTCCTACGAGAAATTGATCGGATGGAGTTTTATGTCTATGAAACTCGAACTCTCATCAAAGCAAAACATCGTCCACTTGTCATCATCACCTCAAACAACGAAAAAGAGTTACCGGATGCATTCTTACGGCGGTGCTTCTTTCACTACATTTCCTTCCCCGATGCAAGAACGATGCAGAGTATTGTGGATGTTCATCACCCCAATATCAAACAAGAATTATTGGAGGCTGCACTTAAAGCCTTTTACCAAATTCGGTCCCTGCCAGGATTAAAGAAAAAGCCCTCTACTTCAGAATTAATTGATTGGCTAAAACTGTTATTGGCGGAAGAGATTCCTGCTGAAGCACTTTATAGCAGCGAAGAAAAAATAGTCATCCCACCCCTGCAAGGTGCCTTACTCAAAAATGAGCAGGATATTCATCTTTTTGAACGCTTAGTTATGATGAATCGGAATCACCGTTGATCTCACGCAACATTGATTAGAAATCATGCTGATTCAATTCTTCCTCAATTTAAAAGAAGCAAAAGTTCCTGTATCTGTGCGGGAGTTTCTTACTTTGCTAGAAGCCTTGAAGGAAGGCGTGATTGAACCCTCGATTGATGATTTCTATCAATTGGCTCGCATGACATTAGTAAAAGATGAACAGCACTTTGATCGCTTTGATCAAGTGTTTGGCGCCTATTTTAATGGTGTTGAGCAAATCATGGCATTAGCGCCAGATATTCCGCTGGACTGGCTTGAGAAAAAATTGCAACGCGTATTAACAGATGAAGAAAAATCTGCCCTCGAAAAATTAGGCGGGCCAGAGGCTTTACAAAAGCGCATACAAGAACTCTTGAAAGAGCAAAAAGAATGGCATGGTGGCGGCAATAAATGGATTGGTGCTGGCGGCTCATCACCATTTGGTCATAGCGGCTACCACCCAGAAGGCATTCGTATTGGTGGTGAAAGTGCTAGTAATAGAACTGCAATTAAAGTGTGGGAAGCTCGAGAATTTAAAGACTATGACAGCGATCTTAGCCTGGGGACGCGTAATATTAAGATGGCTCTGCGGCGTTTACGCCGTTTTGCTAGAGAAGGCTCGAGTCTTGAGCTAGATCTAGATAAGACTATCCATTTCACCGCAGCGAATGCGGGCATGCTCGATATACAAATGCGACCGGAGCGCCATAACCAGGTGAAGGTACTGCTGCTAATGGATGTAGGTGGCTCTATGGATGATCACATACAGCGGATTTCTGAATTATTTACCGCCGTCAAAGCCGAATTTAAGCACCTAGAGTATTACTATTTTCATAACTGTGTGTATGAGAATCTATGGCAAAGTAACCGTCGAAGACGCGATCAAGTGACTGCCACCCAAGAGATCATGAATAAGTATGGACCCGACTACAAACTCATTTTTATTGGAGATGCCACCATGTCTCCCTATGAAATTCTGAGTGCTAATGGCTCAGTGGAATACAACAACCGAGAGACAGGGGCAGCTTGGATTAATCGACTGATTGCTCACTTCCCTCATTTTGCCTGGCTCAATCCCGAGCCGGAATCTGTTTGGCAGTATCGACAATCCATTGACATCATGAAAGGATTAATGAAAGACCGTATGTATCCCGTCACTTTAAATGGACTTGAGAGTGCCATGCGTCAGCTTTCGAAGTAAGATTTACCCACATTACTTTTTTGCGATCTTTATTTTCCCCACTCCTGCTCTTGTCTTTTCTCCTTTTTCTTTTTTCTTTTTTCTTTTTTCTTTTACTTATTTTTATTGAACCTAAGACTCTATGACAAACCACATTAGCGATCGCCTTAAAGCCCTTGGAATTGATTTACCACCGCCTGGACCACCTGCTGCTGCTTATGTTATGGCGGCCACCACAGGTAATACCGTATTTCTATCTGGCCATATTGCCAAGAAAGATGGCAAGCCCTGGGTTGGAAAGCTAGGTTTAGATATGGATACAGAAATGGGTAAGGCTGCTGCAAAGTCCATTGCCATCGATTTAATTGCTACTTTGCAAAATCATCTGGGTTCGCTGGATAAAGTGAAGCGCATCGTCAAAGTCATGGGGCTTGTCAATTCCACTTCTGAATTTACCGAGCAACATTTGGTGATCAATGGTTGTTCGGAACTACTCTTTGAGGTATTCGGTGAAGCAGGCAAGCACGCTAGAAGTGCATTTGGTGTCGCACAAATTCCCTTGGGGGCCTGCGTTGAAATTGAATTGATCGCCGAGATTTAAGATCTTAGTCCAAGCTTAGTTGAGGCTTAATTTGTGCTTTTGGATGTCTTCCGGCGTATCGACATCCATTACAAATGCCCTATTCTGCGTGTCCATGATTCGCAGCTCTTCCGGATGGGCATCCATATAGGTTCGGCAAACTAATTCTGGCACTTTTAAAACATTCAAGACTGCCGCTTTTGAAAATAGTACTGGGTTACCCCGTTTTCCGCCAACCATTGGCAAGATAATTTCTTCACCAAATTTGCGCTGAGAAAATTCTCCTAGCAATGCCTCGACTTCTTTCGCGCCTACTTCAGGCTGGTCAGATAGGGCAACCAATAAAACATCAAAATCACTTTGGAGAGACTCCAACCCTAAGCGTATAGATGAGGGCTGCCCTTTTTCAGGGGCGGGATTCCGAATTGACAGGATGGGATGATTTAAAGAGGTATTGAGTATTGTCAACTCGGCGTCGATTGCTTCCGCATAAAAGCCAGTCACGGCAATACATTCAACTAGATTAAAGCGTTGTATGGCATTAGAAAATCGCTTTAATAGCGTTTCACCGTCTTGACGGAGTAAAGCCTTAGGATGCCCACCTAGACGACTGCCCTCACCTGCAGCAAGCAACAAAACAGCAAGGCGTAATTTCAGGATTTGGGGGCCGAGGTCGGAATTGGTCATTAGAGTGATAATAAATACATTGGCGGTAAAAATAACAAATATAAAAATTGAACACTAGAAATGAACAGCACTGATTTAAGCGTATTAAAAGCCGCAGTAGATTGGCTCAAATCTGGCCACCAAGTCGCTATCGCTACTGTAATCCAAACATGGGGCTCTGCACCAAGACCTATAGGCTCCTGGCTAGCGATTAGGGGCGATGGCCAAGTGACTGGGTCGGTCTCGGGTGGATGTGTTGAAGATGATCTTATTCGTAGAGTGCAAACTGAAATTCTGACGCGGGAGTTGCCAGAGATGGTGGTCTATGGCGTAAGCCAACAAGAGGCGGCCCGCTTTGGTTTGCCATGTGGCGGCACCCTCAGATTACTGGTGGAGCCAAAACCCGAACTGGCTATTTTGGAAGCCGTTCTTGCATCCATCTCCAATCACCAAATTACTTCTCGTATAGTAGATCTGAGTACCGGCAAATCCAAACTTGAATCCGGTAATCGCAATGAGGCTTTTATTTGTAATGACAGATTAATGAAAACCACTTACGGACCCCGTTGGCGTATGGTCATTATTGGCGCTGGTCAGCTTTCACTCTATACAGCTGACTTTGCGCTGGCATCCGACTTTGAAGTCATCGTGATTGATCCGCGGGAAGAATATGCCGAGGGTATTGATCGAGAGCAAATCCAGTTCATTAAAGGCATGCCAGATGATGTACTTTTAGAAATTGGGGTCGACTCTCATACGGCGGTAGTTGCTTTAACTCATGACCCTAAGCTTGATGACATGGCGCTGATGGAGGCATTAAAGTCCCCTGCTTTTTATGTCGGCGCATTAGGTAGCAAAGTCAATACTCAGAAACGTAAAACCCGCTTACTAGATTTTGATGTGACTCAGGAACAGGTGGAGCGACTGCATGGTCCTGTTGGCTTATACATCGGCGCCCTAACCCCACCAGAAATCGCAGTCTCCATTTTGGCTGAAGTGATTGCCGTTAAGTATGGAGCACCCATACCTAAGAAGGCCTAAGCAGAATAAAAACCCAATCTAAAGACTGATTGGGTTTTTGACTTCTCACTTTGGCTTTAATTTGCTTTTAACTTACCATCCTTCAATCGCGGCTCCACGAAGTGACCTTTGCGTGCACGATTACCAGCAAAGGACTTCAAAGTTTTCGCATCCAAACTTAACTCAGTAGGCTTGCCAGCACGTCCAGAACCAGAATAAGTAGCGCCATTAGCGCCAACTGCAATTGCAGAAGCCAGCTTCTCTTTATCGTCTAAGCCCATCAAGATCACACCTTTGCCACCAGTAGGCAAGCGCTTGAGTTCATCCAACGGAAATACGAGTAATTTGGAACCTTCAGACAGGCAGGCTACTTGCTTCATACCAACGGTAACTTTGGATGCACCAAGTGGCGCATCACCCCC
>CANGCM010000066.1 GCA_947452535.1 Burkholderiaceae bacterium
CAGTTTCCAAAGCGCTTGGCCCATTGTCTGGTGATTGCATCTACCCCAAAACTCAGTGCACAGAATATTGCTTTTAATGAGGTAGCGCGTAACGCTATTTTGTCTGACCCAGATTTTCATGGCGGTAATTACTACGAACATGGCGTGGTACCACAGCGTGGCCTAAGATTGGCGCGTATGGTGGGTCATATCACTTATCTATCCGATGATGACATGGCGGAAAAATTTGGGCGTGAACTTCAAAGGCCGAATGGTGAATCCAATGATTACCGCTTTAGTTTTGATGTCGAATTTGAGGTCGAAAGTTATCTGCGCCATCAGGGGGATAAGTTTTCCAAGTATTTTGACGCTAATACGTATTTGCTTATTACGAGAGCGCTAGATTATTTTGATCCTTCGCGTCGTTATGAAGGTAGCCTGAATCTCGCCCTTGCTGAAGTGCAGGCCAAGTTCCTGGTAGTGAGTTTCTCTACCGACTGGCGCTTCCCGCCAAATCGTAGCCGAGAAATCGTTGAGTCTTTGCTCAGCAATAAGAGCGAAGTCAGTTATGCAGAAATCGATGCACCTCATGGCCACGATGCTTTTTTATTGGATGACCCTCGTTATCACAATCTCATTCGTGCTTATTTTGGACAAATACTAGAGGCTCAATCATGAAGCGCGCAGATTTTGCCGCGATAGCTAATTGGATTGCACCTAATAGCGAAGTGCTAGACCTTGGTTGTGGTGATGGCAGCTTCTTGCAGTATTTGCAAAAACAAAAACCCGTGCATGCCTATGGCGTTGAGATTGATGATGCCCGTGTACTCTCTTGTGTTCAAAAGGGGCTGAATGTCATTCAGCAAAACCTAGAGGGTGGTTTGGCATTATTTGAAAACAATAGCTTTGATACCGTAGTGCTCTCACAAACTTTACAAACCATTCACGAGACTGAAAAGATCTTGCGTGAAGTGGCGCGAGTTGGCAAAGAATCGATCGTCTCTTTCCCGAATTTTGCTCATTGGTCGCACCGCTTGGCGGTTGGCTTTGGTCGCATGCCAGTATCTAAAAGCTTGCCATATCAGTGGTACAACACGCCCAATGTGCGCGTTCTTACGGTTGCCGATTTTGAGAAGCTGGCTTCTAGCTTGGGATTGAAAATTTTAGATCAATGTATCCTGCATGAAGGACGGCAAGTGACTTTGATGCCCAATCTTTTTGGGAGTCTAGCGCTGTTCCGCGTTCGACGTGCTTAGTACGATTCAGTCCTGGCTGAAAGATTTTCGGGTTTACCTCGAATGGCCTTGCCTCCGAATGCTCTTCTTAGGCTTCTCTGCAGGCCTACCCCTCCTCCTCATTTTAGGAACGCTGAGCTTTTGGCTAAGAGAGGCGGGTATTGATCGCAGTACTATCGGCTACTTAACATGGGTTGGTTTGATCTATGCCTTCAAATGGACGTGGGCACCCTTAGTAGATCGACTATCCATTCCCTTACTGTCAACATTATTTGGTAGAAGGCGTAGCTGGCTTCTCTTTGCACAATTTCTCATTGTGCTTGGCTTGGTTGGCATGGCCGGCATTGATCCCAAAGTTCAACTCACACCAATTGTATGGTGTGCACTCCTCGTTGCCTTTGGTTCTGCAACTCAAGATATCGCGCTAGATGCCTTTCGTATTGAGTCTGCGGATAGTGATCACCAAGCAGCTTTAGCCGCTACTTATCAAACAGGGTATCGACTCGCATTAATTTGGTCAGGTGCTGGAGTGCTTTGGCTTGCAGCCCGCGCTGAGTCTGGTGCCGCTGGCTATGACGCAGGTGCCTGGCAGTTTGCTTATCTTTGCATGGCGCTCTCCATTAGTGTTGGTGTGATCACCACTTTACTTAGTAAAGAGCCAGCTCGTACTGAGCTTGCGAGAGCCCGTAATGCTAAGGCATGGTTGCATCAAACATTGATTGAGCCGTTTGCAGACTTTATTAAGCGCTATGGCTGGCATGCCATTTTGATTTTGTCTTTGATTGCTATCTATCGCATTAGTGATGTTGTTATGGGAATCATGGCCAATCCTTTTTATGTGGATATGGGCTATACCAAAGATGAGGTTGCTGCCGTGAGCAAGGTATTTGGTGTGGTGATGACTTTAGTGGGCGCATTCGTTGGTGGAGTCCTTACCTTGCGCTTTGGGGTGATGCGTATTTTGTTCTTGGGCGCGATCTTATCAGCCGTCAGCAATCTATTATTTGCTTGGTTAGCAATGCAGGGCCATGACTTGCAGGGCTTAGTATGGGTAATTTCTGCCGATAATCTGAGTTCCGGAATTGCTACGGCGGCCTTCATCGCTTTCTTATCGTCGCTGACGAATATTCAGTATTCCGCAACACAGTACGCTTTATTTAGTTCGATGATGCTCTTATTGCCAAAGTGGCTGGCCGGATTCTCGGGCGTCTTTGTGGATACCTTCGGCTACTCAATATTTTTCATCGGTACTGCGATTATTGGTGCGCCAGTCTTAATTCTGATTTGGCTTGCCATTCGTCTCAAAGTGGTTGAATTTAAAAAACACGACTCACAGCTCACTAAATAGACCAGTCGTAATCTACTGTCAGTGGTGCGTGATCTGAGAAGCGCTCATCTTTGTAGATAGCAGCGTTCTTAGCGCTAGCAGCAATTCCTGGAGTAGTAATATGATAGTCAATACGCCAACCCACATTCTTTGCATAGGCTTGGCCGCGATTACTCCACCAGGTGTAGGAGGTATCGCCGGCCTTAGGCTCTAGTTTTCGATAGACATCCACATAGCCTACTTTTCCAAATAGATGAGTTAGCCAAGCGCGCTCTTCCGGTAAAAATCCAGAATTCTTGAGATTGCCTTTCCAGTTCTTGAGGTCAATTTCATTGTGGGCAATATTGACATCTCCACAGAGCACAATCTCGCGCCCAGATTTCTTGAGCTCGACTAGGTGGGGCAAGAAAGAGTCGAGATAGCGGTATTTTGCCTCCTGTCTTTCTGGCGAGCTAGATCCTGAGGGCATATACACCGAGAGGACAGAGAGTTTTTTAAAACGAGCCTCTACATAGCGACCCTCAGCATCAAACTCCTCATTGCCGTAGCCGTAAAGCACTTCATCTGGCTTGTGGGGCGTATAAATGCCGCAACCGCTATAACCTTTTTTCTCGGCATGATGAAAGAAGCCGTGCAAGCCATCCGGATTGAGAATAGTGTCCTCAAGATCATCTTGTTGGGCCTTTAGCTCTTGCATGCAAACAAAGTCAGCCTTTTGTTTAATAACCCATGGCAGAAAGCCTTTTTTGACCGCAGAGCGGATACCGTTGAGGTTGGCAGAAATGATGCGTAACATATAGGCCTATGAGCTCAAAAAATTCTAATCAAGATAACTTTATTCAATTTGCCTTAGAGGCAAATGTTTTGTCATTTGGGGAGTTTAAAACCAAAGCAGGACGACTTTCTCCTTATTTCTTTAATGCGGGCGGATTTAATGATGGCGTCCGTTTAAGTGCTTTGGGCCGTTACTACGCCAAAGCCTTGCAGGAGTCTGGCATTGAGTACGACATGCTCTATGGGCCCGCCTACAAGGGTATCGTCTTGGCTGCAGCAACCTCAATTGCATTGACTGATGCCGGACGCAATATCCCTTATGCCTATAACCGTAAAGAAGCTAAGGATCACGGCGAAGGAGGCTCTCTGGTGGGGGCTCCAGTGAAGGGTAGGGTAGTCATCATTGACGATGTGATTTCTGCGGGTACATCAGTAAGAGAGTCTGTGAAGTTAATTCGGGATGCAGGCGCAGAGCCGGTAGCGGTATTAATTGCGCTTGACCGTATGGAAAAGTCAGGGACTGCTGCCGAGATTGGCAATCAGTCAGCTGTGCAAGCGGTAGAGCAAGAGTTTGGCTTGCCAGTGGTGGCGATTGCCAGTTTGGCAGACTTAATGACTTTCTTAACGGCCTCAAGTAATGCGGAGTTAAGCAAGCACTTACCAGCCGTAAAAGCCTATCGCAACAAGTACGGTATTTAACCTCAAGGGGGTAACTGCTGTAACCACCCTTTAGATGGTTGTCTCACCTTCGAATACCGTAATTGCTGGGCCAGTCATGATGACTGGCTGAGCAACTTCATTAATCAAGCCACCCCAGGCAATTTGTAAATCACCGCCACGGGTGTGCACTTGAACAGGTGAATCGAGAAAGCCGCGACGAATGCCTGATACTACGGCAGCGCAAGCACCGGTACCGCAAGCAAGCGTTTCGCCAGCGCCACGCTCAAAAACGCGCAACTTAATTTCATGACGATTGAGAATTTGCACATAGCCCGCATTTACTCTATTGGGAAACACGGGATCTCTCTCGATCGATGGACCCTCTTCTAAAACTGGAGCGCTATCTACATCGCCTACTACTTGTACTGCGTGGGGGTTACCCATTGACACTACGCTGATCCAACTATCATGCATGCCTGGGGTAGCAATGGGCAGTGCATAGAGCATCTCATGAAACTCTTGTTTGCTAGCTAAACCGCTGGCATTAAATGGGATTTGGCTGTGCTCAAAAATGGGTGCGCCCATATCTACTTCTACTTGGCCGTCTTCATGAGATCTCAGAGTAAGGACGGTATGCGCCACTTCAACACGCAAAGGATTTTTTGTTGATAGACCTTGGTCAAGAACAAAACGTACAAAGCAGCGTGAGCCATTACCGCATTGCTCAACCTCGCCACCATCAGAATTAAAAATACGATAACGAAAGTCAGCATCAGGGCGAGTGGCTTTTTCGACGAGCAGAATTTGATCGGCGCCAATACCAAATTGGCGATGCGCTAGCGCTTGCCACTGCTCGCGAGTGATGTCGCTGAGATCTTGATCAATGCCATTGAGCACAATGAAATCATTACCAGCACCATGCATTTTGGTGAAGCGGAGTTTTCGTGAGGGCTTGCTTAAATTCGTACTCAAAAAGATTCCAATTAGTTATAAAGGCTCGGTTCGTTAGGCGGCCTATGTTTAAAGCGCTTGTGAACCCAATAGTACTCTGCTGGCCTTTCTCGGACAAGGTCTTCAATATATTTATTCAGGCGCGCAGTATCTGCCTTGGCATCGTCTGTGGGGAAGTTTGGAAGAGGTGCGTCAATGTTGCAGGTATAGCCCATGCGATCAGGATTCAAGGTAGTGGTCATGAGGCATACCTCAGCACCACTGAGTCTTGCTAAGCGTGAAACAGATGTGATCGTATTGGTTTGAATACCAAAGAATGGAACAAATACCGAGTCGCGTGGTCCAAGATCAATATCAGGCGCAATAAAAATAAAGTTTCCCGTCTGAATTTCTCGAATTAGATCGCGCAAGCGACTTTGTCTCTCAATCGATTTACCGCCAAAACGATTTCTCCATTCAATCATTTTTTGATTAAAGAATGGGTTCTTCATCTTTTGATATAGACCAGCACCAGGTGGCCAATTATGTTCACGTGCTAGTGCGGAGAGCGCCATGAAGCCACCTTCAAGTCCAACAAAGTGAGGATTAATTAAGAGACGCGGCTTGCGATCGCCAA
>CANGCM010000067.1 GCA_947452535.1 Burkholderiaceae bacterium
ACTGCATTGGCTGAAGCGCCATTGCGTGAGGCTTATCAAATTCGTCAAAAAGGCGCTCGTTCAGACAAGCTCAAAGAAATCACTAAAACAGTGATGGCTAAGCTAGCTGAAGAGGGTGATGTTGACGCAGTTGCTGTTAACGACATCCTATTTGAAATCGAAGCGAAGATTGTTCGTAGCCAGATTTTGAATGGCGAGCCACGGATTGATGGTCGCGATACTCGCACTGTTCGTCCGATTGAGATTCGTAATGGTGTTTTGCCGCGTACACACGGTTCAGCATTGTTTACTCGTGGTGAAACCCAGGCTCTCGTAGTAGCTACCTTGGGTACAGCGCGCGATGAGCAAATCATTGACGCACTCGAAGGTGAGTACCGTGATCGCTTCATGTTCCACTACAACATGCCTCCGTTTGCTACTGGCGAAACTGGTCGCGTAGGCAGTCCAAAGCGTCGTGAAATTGGTCATGGTCGTTTGGCTAAGCGTGCATTGATTCCAGTATTGCCAAGTGCGGAAGACTTTGCATACAGCATTCGTGTTGTTTCAGAGATCACAGAGTCCAATGGTTCTTCATCCATGGCTTCCGTTTGTGGCGGTTGCTTGGCAATGATGGACGCTGGTGTTCCAGTAAAAGCGCACGTTGCCGGTGTAGCAATGGGCTTGATTTTGGATGGCAATCGTTTTGCTGTGTTGACCGATATCTTAGGTGATGAAGATCACTTGGGCGATATGGACTTTAAAGTGGCTGGTACAGCAAATGGTATTACTGCTTTGCAAATGGACATTAAAGTTCAAGGTATTACTAAAGAAATTATGCAAGTTGCTTTGGCGCAAGCTAAAGAAGGTCGCTTGCACATTTTGAGCAAGATGCAAGAAGCAATGGGTTCAGTTCGTACCGAATTATCTGCACATGCTCCACGGATGGTTTCTTTCAAGATTCATCCAGACAAGATTCGTGAAGTGATTGGTAAAGGCGGCGCAACCATTCAAGCATTGACTAAGGAAACGGGTTGCAGCATCGATATTAAAGATGACGGCACCGTTACTATTGCCTCCACAAGTGCAGAAGGTATGGCAGAAGCAAAAGCGCGCATCGAAGGCATTACTGCTGAAGCTGAAGTAGGCAAGATCTACGAAGGCCCTGTAGTCAAGTTGCTCGAGTTTGGTGCTTTAGTAAATATTCTTCCAGGTAAAGATGGTCTCTTGCACATCTCAGAAATTTCGAATGAGCGTGTAAAAGAAGTTAAAGACTATTTAGCTGAAGGCCAAGTGGTTCGCGTGAAATTGTTAGCTGCTGATGAGCGTGGTCGTTTACGTCTGTCTCTCAAAGCCGCGATGGCTGATGAAGGTGGCACGATTGCGCCTTTAGCTGGCGTTACTGAAGTTGCTGTTGAGTCGGCTCCATCTGGCGAGTCTGCTTAAGTAGCTTAGCAAGCACGAGTATTTATGCGCGTAATGGAAATCAAAGAATTTGGCGCACCAGAAATGTTGGTGTCTGCCACTCGTCCTGATCCAGTAGCTCCGGCTGCTGGAACTGGCGAGATTTTGATTAAGGTATTGGCAGCGGGTATTAATCGTCCGGACGTTTTACAACGCAAAGGTCATTACCCGGTTCCAGCGGGCGCATCAGATATTCCTGGTCTCGAAGTGGCCGGTGAAATTATCGGCGGGGACTTAGCTCATGCTGATAATCTCTTTGATCTCAAAGTGGGCGATAAAGTTTGCGCACTGGTGCAAGGTGGTGGTTATGCAGATATGTGTACCGCCCCTGTCGCACAATGCTTGCCTTATCCAAAAGGATTTACTGATCAAGAAGCTGCGGCATTGCCCGAAACTTTTTATACCGTGTGGAGCAACGTCTTCATGCGCGGTCAATTGTCTGAAGGTGAGACTTTATTAGTGCAAGGCGGTTCGAGCGGTATTGGAGTTACTGCAATTTTGATTGCAAAAGCCTTAGGACATAAAGTATTTGTTACGGCGGGTACTGATGAGAAATGTGCTGCTTGTGTAGCCTTAGGTGCCGACTTGGCGATTAATTACAAAACACAAGATTTTGTTGAAGAAGTAAAGAAAGCCACTGATGGTAAGGGTGTCAATGTCATTCTGGACATGGTTACTGGTGCTTATGTACAAAAAGAAATCGATTGCTTAGCTGATGATGGCCGCATCGTGATTATTGCGATTCAGGGTGGATCAAAAGCAGAAGTGAGTACCAATCAAATTCTGCGTCGTCGTTTAACCATTACCGGATCAACGCTACGTCCACGCCCCGTTTCTTTTAAGAAGCAAATCACGAGGCAGCTCTTTGACAATGTGTGGCCCTTGCTCAATGCTGGTCTGATCAAGCCCGTAATTTATAAAACGTTTACCTTGGATCAAGCGGCAGATGCCCATCGTTTGATGGAGTCATCTGAACACGTTGGCAAGATTGTTTTAACAGTTTAAGTATTAAATTTAATTTCATGCGTCCACTCACGGTTATTGGCAACTGGAAAATGAACGGCAGTCTTGCAAATAATGCGGACTGGGTAAAAACAGTTTGTCGTGGTATGGAGCAGGGTATGCCTGCTGGCCGTAAGTATGCAGTGTGTGTTCCTACGCCTTATTTAGGGCAGTGCGGCGAATTAATCCGTGAATGTTCATTGGCGTTTTTAAGCATGGGCGCTCAAGATGCATCGGCGTATGCTTCGGGTGCATATACCGGCGAGGTCTCTGCTTCTATGCTGAAAGAGCTGGCTTGTACCTATGTCATTGTTGGGCATTCAGAGCGTCGCCAGCACTATCAGGAAACGGATGAGCAGGTTGCTGAGAAGGCCCTTCAAGTGCTGGATAATGGCATGATTCCCATTATTTGCGTAGGGGAATCTGCGGATGAACGTAACTCGGGTCGCGAGGTGGAAGTTGTCAGGAGTCAAATTGCAAGACAGGTCACTATATTGCAAGACCGCCTGGCTGACTGCTTGATTGCCTATGAGCCTATTTGGGCGATTGGTACTGGCAAGGTGGCTAGTGCTCAGATGGCCCAAGATATGCACCGAGCGATTCGGTTGCAGTTGGCTGAGTTTGATGATGATGTAGCTTCCCACGTGGGAATTTTGTATGGCGGCAGTGTTAAGCCTGATAATGCCGTTGAACTATTTGCAATGCCGGATATTGATGGCGGACTGATTGGGGGTGCTTCATTGAATCCTCAGGATTTTTTAGCTATTTGTCAGGCCTAGTTTTTTATTGGGAGATAAGCCATGGAATGGTTTAAGACTTTATTGATTATTTTGCAGGTCGTCTCAGCTTTGGCTGTGATCTTGCTCGTATTGCTTCAGCAGGGTAAGGGTGCCGATATGGGTGCTGCCTTTGGCTCCGGTTCCTCGGGTAGCCTTTTTGGCGCTAGTGGCTCCGCAAACTTCCTGTCGCACACAACTGCTATTTTTGCGGGCATCTTTTTTGTCTGCACTTTAGGCATTACTTGGATTGGTAATAAGAAGGAAGTTAGCCCAGGCATTTTGTCTGGCACCGTAGCTCCTGTTGCTGCTCCTGCGGCTGCACCGGTCGCTCCTGTTCAGGATCCGACTAAGCCAGCAGTTCCAAAATAAAAAATTGGGCTTTTAAGGGGTTTCTGAGCTGGTTTTCAGGGTATTTACTAGGTGCAATGCGGTAGAATTGACGAGTTTTACAAGATGCCGACGTGGTGAAATTGGTAGACACGCTATCTTGAGGGGGTAGTGGCTTAGGCTGTGCGAGTTCGAGTCTCGCCGTCGGCACCAAATTGTAAAATTGAGTTTGAGATTGATGCTGTAAACCCAGGCTGTATGTAGTGAAGTAATTGTTAATTTATATCCTAGTAAGACTTATCAGACGAAAGAATCAAGGCTATTTTGGATCTCGCTAGTTACTTTCCTGTTCTGCTTTTTATCCTCGTAGGTATTGGGGTTGGTTTAGTGCCCATGTTCCTCGGAAAAGTGTTGGCCCCTTCGAAGCCGGACGCAGAAAAACTGTCGCCGTACGAATGCGGTTTTGAGGCTTTTGAAGATGCACGAATGAAATTTGACGTGCGTTACTACCTGATTGCAATCCTTTTTATCTTATTTGACTTAGAAACTGCATTCCTGTTTCCCTGGGGTGTGGCTTTGCGTGATATCGGTTGGTTTGGCTACGCCTCTATGGTGATTTTCCTCTTGGAATTTATCGTTGGCTTCGTATATATCTGGAAAAAGGGCGCCCTCGACTGGGAGTAATCGTTATGGCATTGGAAGGCGTTCTCAAAGAAGGATTTGTTACTACTACTGCGGATCAGTTAATTAACTGGACGCGTAATGGCTCTTTATGGCCGATGACTTTTGGCCTTGCTTGCTGTGCTGTAGAAATGATGCACGCGGGCGCATCCCGCTATGACTTGGATCGTTTTGGGGTAGTGTTTCGCCCATCCCCACGTCAATCAGACTTGATGATTGTGGCTGGCACCTTGTGTAATAAGATGGCCCCAGCACTACGCAAAGTTTATGACCAAATGCCTGAGCCCCGTTGGGTCATCTCTATGGGCTCTTGCGCCAATGGCGGTGGTTATTACCATAACTCGTATTCTGTAGTGCGCGGTTGTGACCGCATCGTGCCAGTAGATATTTATGTTCCTGGCTGCCCTCCAACTGCAGAAGCCTTGATTTACGGAATTATTCAGTTGCAATCTAAGATCGCTCGCACTAGCACGATTGCGCGGAAGGCTTAATTCATGTCAGATCGTTTAGTTCAGCTCACCGCCAACCTAGAAAAAGTTCTTGGTAAACGCGCTCAGTCGATTGAAGTGGCCTTAGGTGAAGTGACGGTTGTTTTAAATGCAGATACGTATTCTGAATCCGCCATGCTCTTGCGTGATGAGCCTTCATTGGCTTTTGAGCAATTGATTGATTTATGCGGTGTAGATTATCAAGATTTCCGTGAAGGGCAGTGGAGTGGTCAGCGTTTTGCCGTTGTCGCGCATCTCTTGTCTTTAGCGCATAACTGGCGTTTGCGTATTCGTGTATTTGCTCCCGAAGATGCTTATCCATTAGTTGCTTCAATTACACCAGTTTGGTCTTCGGCTAATTGGTTTGAGCGTGAGGCATTTGACCTCTACGGCATCTTATTTGATGGTCATGAAGACTTACGTCGCATCTTGACTGACTACGGTTTCATCGGTCATCCATTTAGAAAAGACTTCCCAATCTCTGGCAATGTTGAAATGCGTTATGACCCAGAGTTGAAGCGCGTGGTCTATCAGCCCGTTACGATTGAAGCGCGTGAGATTACGCCGCGTATCGTACGTGAAGAGCAGTACGGAGGCCCGGTTTAAGTTATGGCGCAGATTAAGAACTACACCCTCAATTTTGGTCCTCAACATCCCGCTGCTCACGGTGTTTTACGCCTTGTGCTTGAGCTAGATGGTGAGGTCATTCAGCGCGCTGATCCGCATATTGGTTTATTGCATCGCGCTACTGAAAAATTAGCTGAGACCCGCACTTGGATTCAGAACGTTCCTTATATGGATCGTTTGGACTATGTTTCCATG
>CANGCM010000068.1 GCA_947452535.1 Burkholderiaceae bacterium
ATTGCCAATGTTTGCGCTGCACCACTAGAGCCCATTTTTGGGGCGGTTGAAAAAGAGCAGACGCCCTTTTTGGGAACTCTTAAAGAGTTGGTGTCAATCGAATCTGGCAGTAGAGATCGTGAAGGCCTAGATAAGATTTCACTGCTCATTTCTAATAAATTGAAGGCCTTGGGCGGTAAGGTAGAGTTTATTGAGCCAGGTGCCAATATGTATCGCATGCACGATACCCCTGAGAGGCCTGGCAGAATGGTTAAGGCGGAATTTAAGGGCTCTGGGACCAAGAAGGTCCTGTTGATTGCCCATATGGATACTGTCTATTTAAAAGGGATGTTAGCAAAACAGCCCTTCAGGATTGATGGGGATCGTGCGTATGGCCTCGGCATTTCAGATGATAAGCAAGGTATTGCATTAATTTTGCACACATTAGAGGTTTTGAAGAAATCAAAATTTAATGAGTATGGAAAGATTACTGTCTTAATTAATGGGGATGAAGAGATTAGCTCGCCGGCAGCGCGCGCATATTTCACGAAGCTGGGCGCTGAACATGACGTTACTTTTTCATGTGAAGCTTCTCAGGCAAAGTCAGATCGTATTGCTTTGACTACCGCAGGAATTGCTGCGGTAAATATGGATATTACTGGCAAAGCATCTCATGCTGGCTCGGCTCCTGAGTTAGGCCGCAACGCCTTGGAGGAGCTGGCGTTTCAGATTCAACAAATGAAGGATTTCTCCGACCCCAAAGAAGGCATCAAAATGAATTGGACGCTAGCTACCGCCGGTACCAATCGTAATGTGATCCCTTCCGTGGCATTTGCTACGGCAGATGTCCGGGTTATGAAGAAGGAAGATTTTGATGTAATAGAGCGCAAAGTCAGAGAGCGAGCCAAAACTCAACAAATCCCCGATACCAAGGTGGCAATCTCTTTTGAGCGCCGCCGCCCACCTCTATTGACGAGTCCGCAGTCACTCCAAATGGCCGAGCATGCTAAGAAGGTATATTCCGAACTAGGTAAAGATTTGGTGCTGGGTACCGTAGCGGCAGGAGGCGGAACAGATGCTGCATTTGCAGCTCTAGATACTCAAAATCCAGTGATAGAGAGTATGGGCGTGCAAGGGTTTGGGGCACATTCAAATGATGATGAATATATTTTGATCAGTTCGATCACACCCCGCATGTATTTGTTATCCCGTCTCATTATGGATGTCTCCAGAAATAAGGTCGGCACAGCTAATTAATTCTGATAGGAGGTAATTAGCTCCAGAGAGTTTTCATCAGGGGCTTTTTGCCCCTGGTTTTTTAAATGTTGTCGAGAGAGCCCAACTATTTCAAAAAATAAAAGCGTAAGGACGCGGGTTGGCTTAACAAGCACAAGCCTTAATGGAACTTTTTATCTCAAGACCTCAATTTAGTTATTATTTAATTTTTATTCACCACACTACAATTTTTAACAATCAAACTTAGAGCTTTCTAAGATAAAGCCCTAAATGGAGACGCAAATATGAAATACGCTACATTCTCTTTACTTAACGATCCTAGCAAAATCCGTGTTGGCTCGATATCTGCGGACGATAAAACCGTTGAAGAATTTGACTTAGGTGTTGATGTAAGCGAGGATGGCGTAGTGGCAATCTTGCGTGCAGAGCTAGCGGGAGCGCTGCCTAAACCAGTTGCAACTTATGAGTTTTCTGCCATCCGTTTATTGGCACCAGTCCCTAGGCCAAGAAGAAATGTTTTTTGTGTTGGCAAAAATTACCACGAACACGCTAAAGAATTTTCTAACAGTGGATTTGATGGTAGCGCCAAGCCCGGGGAGGAAATTCCTTCGCACGCAATCTTTTTTACCAAGCCACCAGAATCCGTTACTGGACCAAATACGAATGTCATCATCCCCACGGCAGTTTCAACTGCAATTGATTACGAGGCTGAGCTAACCATCATTATTGGCAAGGGTGGAAAAGGGATTAGTGAGGCGGATGCAATGAAGCATGTTTGGGCTTACACCGCAATCAATGATGTGACTGCTCGAGACTGGCAGCAACGTCATAAGCAATGGTTTCTTGGTAAGAGCTTTGATACCTTCTGCCCTATGGGGCCTTGGGCTGTAACTGCGGATCAAGTTAACGCGGAGAATATTTCAGTGAAATGCTGGGTAAATGGCGAGTTGCGTCAGAACTCCAATACTAAAGATCTGATTTTTGATATCCCCAACATGATTGCTACGGTCTCCGCTGGTATTACTCTTTATCCCGGCGATATCATCGCTACTGGAACGCCTGTAGGTGTTGGCATTGGATTTAAGCCGCCCAAATATTTAGTGAATGGCGATGTGGTGGTGGTGGAAATGGGCGGGATTGGTAGACTGGAAAACACCTTTATTGCGGAATAAGCGCCTGAGTAATTTAACTCGCCCAGACAATCCAAAGGCCAGTAAATCAACATGGCCGACTTCAGCAATCGTATTTTTGAGGTCGAAGGACAGTTTCATTTATAATTCATGGTCTTGGCCTGGTAGCTCAGTCGGTAGAGCAGAGGATTGAAAATCCTTGTGTCGGTGGTTCGATTCCGCCCCGGGCCACCAAGAAACACAATAGCCCACTAGTTGGGCTATTTTCTTTTATGGCTTGGCAGGTGTGGATGCCATTAGAGCTTGATATCCCCATCTAGAACCGTCCTTTAAAAGGACATGTCAATTATTCATCCCTGCGTCAGTCGATGTCGTTTAAAACGACAAATAAATTCTTTTTAATAATGCCTATCCAGTATCTGCTAACGGCCATTTGCGGTCATTTCAATTGGCGATAAACATGCTCTAAGACCTTGAATGCATCTTTATGACCACTTTCAAAATAGCTTGTATCTATTTTTATCTTTAAAGAGTAGAGTAATCCCTAGGTCAAGGTTAATAACTGTTATAGCACTTGATTTCTTTAACCATACGTAACAGTCGTCCTCTCTGGCGAATCAGAGTAGGTCTTATCTCCCACAAAACTAGTTTGTCAGGTAACTACCGCTAATGGCTTCTTCATTAGCGAGAGATTCATGCGAGATTCTTTCAGTCGTCTTTGCTATTGCAATAAATGATTTCCATCATTTGCCATAGATAAGCCGCAATCATTCTTATTAATTGTTGGTACAAGCAACCAGATCATCGCTGATCTGTGGGCGCAAGCTGCTTAAAAACTGGAGAGACCCATCCGCTTAATTATTCTGTCTTTAGTGTTTTTCATCACATCTGCATTGGGTCAGACGTCCAATGACATCAGCTCGACAGGGGCTGGGGCGGCAAATACGTCAGTTGGAGGTGGGCAATCTAATTTATTAGGAAGCAATATTGGAACCCAACAGAACTTAACCAATGTGACGGGTGGATATGGCAATCTGAATTCGACTACACCGGGGACAACGACAGCAAAGATTTACTCCGTTCCAACTATGTATGCACCAGGCTTAACAGCAGCTGGTAGCGATGTCTGTCTTGGTTCAGTATCAGCATCGGGATCTATCTTAGGGCTTGGACTAGCCGGTGGTAGTACTTATGTGGATGAGAATTGCGTCTTATTAAAGAATAGTCAAAGGATGGCGGCCTTAGGTTTTGGTAATGCAGCAGTAGTGATGATGTTGCAAAACAAAGATATAGAAAAAGCCATTAGAACTTCCAGTCCATCGGTTTATCTGCAGGTATCAAAAGATCGGTTGGCTAACTTGCAAGCTGAGTTTGATGATGCAAAAGAGATGGGTGAATCAACCGTTGATCTTGAAGAAAAACTTAGCAAAGCCAACAGAGAAGTTCGCATCATGGCTAGGAGAGTACAAACTTCTCCTGGTTTACCAGAAAAGGCAGTAGAAATTCCACCAACCATTTCAAACGGTCAGGCAAAAACAGCCAATGACCCAAGAGAAACCCTCAATCACTAAGGAATAAGAAAAATGAAAAAGCTACTTGTAGTATCGCTAATAACAATTTCCACTGCTGCATTTGCAGCCCCACCAACCGCATTTACCTTTGTAGCACCAGCTTCAGTAGCTGCTGCACCGCCATTAACTAGTTTGCTTGGCGTAGTTAATGCTTTTAAAGCTGTGGGAACAGCGTTTGCTTTGAATGATTCAGTAGCAACTGGTTTATTGGATCAAGCTGCTACAAACTTAACTCTCTCAGTTGATATTAAAAATATCGATACCTTGGCCATAAACTCCCCAACTTATAACAGCACTACTGGACAAATTACCTGGGTCAATAACTTTGCAACTTCAGTATCATCGTCAAATGCTTGGGTTCAAACGGATGCAGTAGATTATGATGCAAAAGCTATGGCATTTCGTGATGCAGGTGGCGCATACGCAGTTACTGCAATCATGACTGGTGGATCAGGTGTTAATCATCTCCTATCGGCAATCGATGGCACGGCTCGAATGGTCAATGGTGTAAGTTATATTCCTGACAGCTCGTTTAATACCCTTGTTACTAGCTTTAATGAAGGTACAACAGTTAGTCAAAAAATAGCTGACCTGGGAACGGCAGCGACTGCCTTGACAGCCATTCAAGCGCAAGGGTCTGCTATGGACATTGCTGGGGCGGTAGCCGTTACCACTTTAAATACTTTGGTTTTACCTGCAGCTGGTAAGAATTCTGCCTCGTATAGCACTCTTAACTCCCTGTTGCTATACAACGCTTTACAGTAAACGGTGATTGTTGACGAAGGTCTGCTTTGGGTCGTTAGCCGCCCATGACAAAAGATTAACTTAAGCGTCGTTTAAAACGACATTCAAAGACACTATGGTGGGCGACCGGAAGGGTATGGCAACACAATCTGTGCGCACAGAAAAAATGCCCCTCACAAGATTCTGATTTCATTGCCAAATTTGACCAGCACAAGGACGCACAATTTTTAGACAAGTCGAGACTGGTGACTCAAGCCCTTGAAATCAAAGCGAAAGCGGTCTATCGGAGGATATTTGAAAATCCTTGTGTCGGTGGTTCGATTCCGCCCCGGGCCACCAAGAATCTCAGTAGCCCACTTGTTGGGCTATTTTCATTTGGGGCTTGGCAGGCTTAGACGCC
>CANGCM010000069.1 GCA_947452535.1 Burkholderiaceae bacterium
CCAAGACCATGCCCGTTGGGAACGACAGCAACGCCAGCTTTAAATATCGGCGGATTTTTTGTGTATTCATCACGTAGATATAAGTTCGTCAAACTGACGCCCCAAGATAATTCAGGCAACACCGCAGCTATTTGCAATAAAGCAGAAGTGGCAATACTAGTCTCCGCCACCTTGCAAGCTAGATTAATTTTAAATTGAGCACGAGTAGCTAATTTACAAGCCTGAATAACGCGAGTCACACCACCAAGCTTGATAGCTTTAAAACTTCCCCCTTGAACTAGTTTTTCATCAAGAAAATGCTCCAACTTCTCAATCGTACTCAAGGACTCATCCACCCCAATAGGGACTTCCGATGCGGCAGATAAAGCCCTCCAATCGTCATCTTTTTGGGGGGTAATCGGTTGCTCAAGAAAGGCTAAACCTTTTCCTCTTATTAACTCTAAATACTCTAAGGCTTGATTTAATTGATACCCCCGATTAGCATCCGCTGAAATCTGGGCATCTTTTGGTAAAGCATTGAGAACTTCAATGGTTCGCTTAGCATCAGCAGATGGAGATTCCATACCCACTTTCACCTTGAAACATCGCCAGCCCTCTTGATATTTCTCCAAAGCCTGATCAACATCACTTACTCCTCCTTGGCCAGCAACCATCCAAAGGGCTGGCACACTTGAGCGATATGTCTCTCCCAATAATTGATGAAGTGGAACTCTCTTCTGCCGCGCTAAAGCATCCATAAAAGCCATCTCCATTGCAGATTTTGCGGCATTGTTTCCCACAATTTTTTTATCAAGGTGTTTGAGGAAGCTTTCTCCGTCTAAAAAATCTTTACCTAAAATATCTGGAATCATGAATCTCGCCGCACCCAGCATTCCAGCAGCAGTTTCACCAGTCATCGTTGGTGCTGATGCCGCTTCACCCCAACCCACAAAACCATCATCACTTTCTAGACGAATAAATAAATTATCTGAAGTTTCGATTAATCTTCCCGCCATTTTTAATGGAATCCCAAGAGTGAGACGCCCAATAAAACTTTCGACTATTTTGATTTTCATTTAAAAATCCTTTAACAAAAATGCTAATGAAAGAACATCTTTTAAGAAGTCCGATAAAAAGTGAATAGCTTAGGCCGTTAATTTAGATTCATTCAGATTCAAGCCTACTGTAAAGCGGCTCAGAGCTTTGGAAGTGTAAATTACAGGTAATGCTAATAATTGATATTTGAGCCTAGTCAAATTTTAATTGAGCCGTATTTTTTACGCGCAACCATTTCTCATAATCATTCTTTAAGAAAGTGGTAAATTCTTGCCTCGTTAAAATGACTGGGTCAATTCCAGCTTTAGCAAAGCGCTCCTTAGTATCTGGAGCTTTTACTATTTGAATGATTTCGCGATGGAGCTTATCAATAATCTCTTGCTTTGTTCCGGCTGGAGCTAAGACACCATACCAAGTGTCTACAACCAGTTCTGGATAGCCTAACTCTGCAATTGTTGGAACATCAGGTAATAGCGGACTTCTTTTCTGAGTCAGAATTGCGATTGGCCTCAACTGCCCATTTTTTATTAATGGCACGGATGAAGGCAAGCCCCCAACAATCAAATCAATTTGACCGCCCACTACATTTGTCATGGCTGCGGTAGTAGATGGATAGGGTATATGCAATAAATCAATCCCCGTTGTAATCTTCAATAACTCAACCGCAAAATGATTTGATGAGCCAATTCCGCCAGTGCCATAACTTAATTGGCCAGGCCGAGCTTTTGCATAGTCTAAGAATTCTTTAAAATTTTTGACTGGGCTAGAGGGACTCACTACAAATATGTTTGGAATGGAACCGACAATAGCGATAGGAACGAGATCTTTTAACGGGTTAACCTTCAATTTACTATTAATAATTGGGCCAATAGTAAGGGTTGGTGATGTCACCAATAATGTATAGCCATCTGGCGGAGACTTCGCAACCATTTCGACTGCAATACTTCCACCTGCACCGGATTTGCTTTCTATGATGGCTGGTTGACCCAAGGATTCAGTCAGTTTTTCAGCTAAAAATTGACCAATCAAATAATTATTACCAGCAGGAAATGGCAAAACTAATCGGATTGTTTTAGATGGATAGTTTTGGGCAAGTGAAATACTACTATTTAAAAATACGGCTAGTAAACATACTAGAAATTTCCCAAGATTCCTTGATAAATAATCAGAAACCATCCTACTGGCGCCATCCAGTGGCCCAGCAGGAGCAGAACTAACAATGAATGCAATTGGTTTATTCGGTAACTTTTGAGCTTTTGCTATATGACACCAATCAATAGAGAGAAGCCCCAACAAACCTAAGCAACGGAATACAGAAAATTGAAATTGCATCATCACATATCCCTAAGGTGGATTAAGCATTGCCCTTCCAAACCGAGCCGAAAGTGATCCCAATATTTTTGAAATTGCTGTATACCTCGTCTCCGTATTCAGCTCGCACTTTTTCACCAAGAACTGGGTCAAATAGAACATCATTAAAGGTATCTTCAATACTGCCCTGCACTATTGCAACAATCAGGGCACGACTATCGCTGATATTCGTAACCTCTCTAAAAACACGAGCGGGCAAGGCAATAAAATCAAAAGGCTCTAGATCAACGTGGTACTTGCCGCCTGAACCCCAAGAGACCCTGTACTTTCCAGTCAAGCAAAGAAAAGATTCGATTGTTTTCATATGCGCATGCATTCTGGGACCATGGCCTGGAGGGTTATCCAGAATAGACACCTCAACCCCTGGATTTCCAGAGATTGCGGGGATTGCATTAGCGCGCTTATTTCCTGGAGGAGACATTAACTTATAGACGCAATCAGCAGCTAATTTTGCATATGCCTCGCCTGGAATACCTACATTGGACTCGTTATAGTTCCGTTTGGTAGGTTTTAAATCTTTAAAGCGTGCAATGCGCTTTTCCATCTCTTCTGGAGTTGGTTCAAACGTTTCCAATTCAATACTCGTTGCGTTGTTCATAAGCGTCTCCTTTTGGTCTATTCATAGATCTCTATTAGATAATGCATCGGGCCAGCTTTTAGGTGGACTTCGATTGGTAGGCTAGCAGCCATCTTAGCACCACCTAGACTGATATGCCCCACCTTTAAGGCGGCAACAAGGGCTGTCATATATAGCAATGCCCTCAATCATCAGGAACTAGAACTAATTTACCGATCAAGGCCCCTGACTCCATTAATTCATGAGCTGAGCAGGCTTCCGATAATTTAAAAATGGTTGGTGCTTGCGGCTCTATTCGACCTTCAGACAGCAGATCTATAGCTCTTATCATTAATCCTCGGCGCAATTCCGAGTCATGATCTAAAGTATGTATTGAATAAACGCGGACTCCGAGACTCTTACCTAGCCGCTTTCTTAACTCGCTATAAATATTATCATCTGGTATCCCACCTAAAATTCCAAATGACAATAGGGTTCCTAATGGCGCCAGTAAATCTAAGTTAGCAATAAAGTCATCTCCACCCATCGCGCAAACTAGATCAACTCCTGTCCCGTCCGTAATTTTCATTACCTCTTCTCTCAGATCGTCTTGAGTCCGATTTAGAACAAACTGAATCCCAGAATTTTTTACAAAGGTTTTCTTTTCCTCAGAGCTCACTATGGAAATTACTTGCATGCCATCTGCCATAGCTAATTGAGATATTGCAAATCCAACCCCGCCTGCTGCTCCATATACAACAGCGCTCTTAGACGGACGAATTCCAGAGTGATGCAAAATAGCGCCGGCTAACTGGTAATTAGGCAGACAGATTGCATCGATGGGATTGATAGATTTAGGCAGTACAAATACTGATGCAGCAGGTACACAAATTGCTTGCGCATAACAGCCGCCTCTAAAATCCAATTCGCGGGAGCTCACTAAGACAACCTGACCATGCAAATCTGGACTCACTTTTGAACCAACTGCATCAATGACGCCGACCATTTCATTGCCAGGGATTGCTGGTAATGCGGGCATCCAACTATAGATCCCTTTACGAATAAGAATATCTGCACTGCTGATGCCAATAAATTGGGCTTTCACTCTCACTTCATTATCGCGAGGGACAGGCAATGGAATCTCAACTAACTGCAGAGCTTGGCAACCGCCTGGAACTTTTACTTGAATTGCTTGCATGTTTACTAATCCACTCCAATAGAGAATTGACGAACCAGTTTACTAAAGCGAACTAAGTCCTCGTCAAAGAGCGTCTTAAAATCTTCGGGGCTTAAGATCGTTGGGGTAGCGCCCAAAGCAGCAATGCGTTTTTTAGCATCTTCCGTCTTAAGGAAGTTGTTAATTTCTTGATTGAGTAATTTCACTACTTCCACTGGTGTTCCAGCAGGCGCAAATACACCGTACCATGAGTCAACATTAAAACCTTTGAGGCCATACTCTGCAAAAGTTGGGATTTTTGGCATCAGAGGGGACCTCTTCTCAGAAGCAATTGCAATTGGAAATACTGCCCCCTCATTTAATTGAGCGATGACTGTACCAGGACTAGAGAATGTCATGTCAACCCTACCGCCTAGTAAATCAGTCATTAGTGGAGCTGCACCTTTGTAGGGAATATGTAATATCGATGTCCCAGTCAAGGATTTAAACATTTCGCCAGCCAGGTGCGGAATACCCCCATTTCCCGGGGAGCCAAAAGAATACTTTTCAGGATTATCTTTTAATACTTTAATAAGCTGAGGCACTGTTCTTGCTGGGAAATTTTTTCCAACAACCAATACATTAGGTTGCTCCATAACCATTGCAATGGGCACAAAGGCTTTGCTGGTATCAAAAGGTAGTTTTGGATACAGTGATGGATTAATAGTGATTGCGCGTGTAGAAATCAGGAGGGTATAACCATCAGCCACTGATTTTGCCAAGACACCAGCAGCCACAGCGCCACTGGCACCTGGACGATTCTCTACCACAACTGGCTTCCCAAGATTCTTTGATAAATAATCAGATAGCATCCTACCGGCGGCATCCAGTGGGCCAGC
>CANGCM010000070.1 GCA_947452535.1 Burkholderiaceae bacterium
CAGTAACGATGGCTACTTTATCTTTTAATCTCATGTGCTTACTTTGCCCTCTCTTGAATTACGTTCAATATCTTATGATGCACGCCACCGAAGCCGCCGTTACTCATTACCAAAATGTGATCACCAGGCTTCGCTTCATGCGCTACCGCATTGACCAAAGCATTCAGATCATTAAAGGCTAGAGCGCGATCTTTGTCTGTAGTATTTAGAGGGGACAAGACTTCATTTAAATCCCACCCCAAAGATTCTTTACCGGCACTAGAGCCATAAACAAAGACCTTATCAGCCGCCTCCAAGCTAATAGGCAACTGCGCTTTCATGACGCCCAACTTCATCGTATTAGATCGAGGCTCTAATACTGCCAGAATTCTTGATTGTCCAACCCGCCTGCGTAGGCCATCAACCGTAGTACTAATGGCAGTTGGATGATGTGCAAAGTCATCATATACCGTCACATTATTTGCCACCCCAATTGTTTCCAAGCGACGCTTCACATTTTTGAACTCGGCCAAAGCACGCGCAGCATCAGCTGGTGAAATGCCAATATGATTTGCACAGGCGATTGCTGCTAGCGCATTGAGCTGATTGTGACGACCCATGACCCCAGAATCTGATGCCCATCGAACGGTAGCCACCTCTTTGCCCTCATGCAAAACAATGAAGCCATCAGCCTCTTGAGAAATCAAAGACCAGGCATTTTTTTTATCATGCCCAAACTGTTCAACTGGCGCCCAAGCTCCTCGCGCTATTACTTGCTTCAAGGCAGGCTCTTCACCGTTCACTACGATGAGGCCATTGCTCGGTACAGTACGAACTAAATGATGAAATTGCGTTTCGATTGCAGCTAGGTCTGAAAAAATATCGGCATGATCAAACTCAAGATTATTTAATAAAGCAGTTCGTGGTCGATAGTGCACAAACTTACTGCGCTTATCAAAAAATGCAGTGTCGTATTCGTCTGCCTCTATGACAAAATACTGACTCTCGCCTAGGCGAGCAGACACCGTGAAATTCAGCGGCACACCACCAATTAAATACCCTGACTGATAGCCATTAAATTCTAGAATCCAAGCCAGCATTGCAGCAGTCGTCGTTTTGCCATGAGTACCCGCTACCGCCAACACGTGTCGACTAAACAGAACTTGCTCACCCAACCATTGCGGTCCAGAAATGTAAGGCAGGCCTTGATTGAGAATGGCTTCCATCAATGGATTGCCACGAGAAACTACATTACCGATTACAAATAAATCCGGCATCGTCTCAAACTGTAATAATTGATCAGGCGAGAATCCCTCGATGAGCTCAATACCCTGCGCTTCAAGTTGAGTACTCATTGGTGGATAGACGTTGGCATCACAGCCAGTAACCCGATGTCCGGCCTGCCGAGCGATTGCGGCAATGCCGCCCATGAAAGTACCGCAAATGCCCAAGATATGAATATGCATTGGGGAATTTTAGCTAAGGAGTAGTAATGAACCGCAGACAGTGGATGAGCATCATCGGAATTAGCCTATTGGCGCTCCTTGCAGGGGTCCTTACTTCGCAATGGATCTATAAAACAGGGTTAGCAAGTGATCCTGCTATCAAAGCTTTTTTTGCCAATCCTTGGCAAACGCCAGATGGCAAATCCGTCAATACAGAACAATGGCGCGGAAAAGTGCTGGTGGTGAACTTTTGGGCCTCCTGGTGCCCTCCTTGTGTAGAAGAAATGCCCACTCTGGATAAGTTAAATACAGAGTTTTCCTCAAAAAATGTGTTATTTGTCGGCATCGGCATTGATTCACCCTCTAACATTCGTGAATTTCTTAAAAATACCCCAGTTTCCTATCCCATCGTGATTGGCGGACTTGAGGGCAGCAATCTTTCCAAGCAAATGGGCAACTCCCAAGGCGCCCTCCCCTATACCATCATTATCAATTCCAATGGCAAGGCTAGTAGCAGTAAATTAGGGAAGATAAGCGAAGATGAACTAAGAAGTGCCATTAAGTCTGCTTTATAAGTAATTTTAATGACTTTTATTGATTAACTTTTCCAATTTACACTCTATTTTTGAGTATTTCTTTGCTAAATCTGCCCCAAAAATCCCATTAAAGAGCCAATTTCTCAGCTTTTTTCAGGCTTATCCATCGATTGCGGGGGTATACTTTGGCTTTAGCTGGTTAAGACATTTCCTTAAGAAATAAGCAGCTTTAGAGAAAAGCATTATTCACTCAATAAATCCTAACTGCCTCTAAAAATATCGATCTATGTCGAAAAATACATCAATTCTTGTGATTCAAGGTCCTAACCTAAATTTGTTGGGAACCCGTGAACCAGAGGTTTACGGTAAAACTACTTTAGAAGATATTCATACAAAACTCGATGTAATCGCTAAAGCCCATTCCATCGATTTGTCTACCTTCCAAAGCAATCATGAGGGCGAACTCATTGACCGAGTTCAAAAAGCCAAACAAGATGGGGTGGATTTCATCATCATCAATCCAGGCGGCTTTACCCATACCAGCGTTGCCTTACGTGATGCTCTGGCCGGAGTTGCCATCCCCTTTACCGAAGTGCATCTCTCCAATATTCATCAACGTGAAGAATTCCGCAAACACTCCTATCTATCTGATATCGCTACTGGCGTGATCTGCGGACTGGGGGCAATTGGTTACGAATTGGCTTTAAAAGCAGCCATTGCACGTTCTGAAAATAAAGACTAATTCAGCATTAAAAAAATAGGAAATCTTTCCATGGATCTAAGAAAACTAAAAACCCTAATCGACCTCGTTTCTGAATCAGGAATTTCTGAATTAGAAGTAAACGAAGGTGAGGATCGTGTTCGCATTGTGAATGCTGGATCTCCAGCACCCGCTGGTCAAGTGGTTTATGCCAATCCAGTACCTACTCAAGCGATACCAGCCGCACCCTCGGCTACAGCTCCAGCTCCCACAGTGCAGGTAGCTGATACAACTCCTGAGGAAACTGGTTTTATTGCCCGCTCACCCATGGTAGGCACCTTCTATCGTGCACCGAATCCAGAATCTCCCGACTTTGTCAAAATAGGTGACACAGTGAAAGTTGGTCAAACGCTCTGCATTATTGAAGCCATGAAGCTTCTCAATGAGATCGAATCTGAGCAAGCTGGTGTCATCAAGCAAATTCTGTGTCAGAACGGCCAAGGTGTTGAGTTTGATCAGCCACTGTTCATCATCGCTTAATGGATCACCAGTTGATTCTCTCTAGATACATCCCAATTCACTGTTACTTAACTCAGAGCCGACATGTTCGATAAGATTCTGATTGCTAATCGCGGAGAAATTGCTCTCCGCATCCAACGCGCATGCCGTGAGTTGGGCATTAAAACCGTAGTGGTGT
The DNA here is from genome assembly GCA_947452535.1 of Burkholderiaceae bacterium. Classification (GTDB taxonomy): domain Bacteria; phylum Pseudomonadota; class Gammaproteobacteria; order Burkholderiales; family Burkholderiaceae; genus Polynucleobacter. Next base: position 3,358 of record CANGCM010000070.1, read on the forward strand.
TCTCGACCGCAGATAAAGAAGCTAAATATGTGAAGTTAGCAGACGAAGCTGTTTGTATTGGGCCAGCACCGTCGCCACTGAGTTACCTCAATATGCCGGCCATTATTTCAGCTGCGGAAGTAACCGACGCTGAAGCGATTCATCCAGGCTATGGCTTTCTCTCCGAGAATGCAGACTTTGCTGAGCGCGTTGAGAAATCGGGTTTCGCATTCATTGGCCCAACGGCGGCATCTATTCGCCTGATGGGCGATAAAGTATCTGCTAAGCGTGCGATGATTAAAGCAGGGGTTCCCTGCGTACCAGGGTCTGAAGGTGCATTACCAAACAACCCAAAAGAAATTATTGCAACCGCAAAACGCGTTGGTTACCCAGTCATCATTAAGGCTGCTGGTGGTGGTGGTGGTCGCGGTATGCGGGTGGTGCATACGGAAGCCGCGCTTCTAAATGCAGTCAACATGACTAAAGAAGAAGCTGGTCGTGCTTTTGGTAATCCAGAAGTCTATATGGAGAAGTTTCTGGAGAAGCCTCGCCACGTAGAGATTCAAATTCTGGCCGATACCCATGGCAATGCTATTTGGCTTGGTGAACGCGACTGCTCAATGCAACGTCGCCACCAAAAAGTGATTGAAGAAGCGCCTGCCCCTGGTATTGATCGCCGCCTGATTGCCAAAATTGGTGAACGTTGTGCTGAAGCCTGTAGAAAAATTGGCTACCGGGGTGCCGGTACTTTTGAATTCTTATACGAAGACAACGAATTCTTCTTCATTGAGATGAATACCCGCGTTCAAGTAGAGCATCCTGTGACTGAAATGATTACGGGTGTTGATATCGTACAAGAGCAAATTCGCATTGCTGCTGGTCTAAAGCTCAGCTATCGCCAAAAAGACATTATGTTCCGTGGCCACGCAATTGAGTGCCGCCTTAACGCAGAAGATCCTTTTAAGTTCACGCCAAGCCCTGGCAAAATTGGTTCATTCCATATGCCAGGTGGGCCAGGAATTCGTGTCGACTCTCATGCATACAGTGGTTATGTAGTGCCATCCCATTATGACTCGATGATCGGCAAACTGATTGCTTACGGCAACACTCGTGAACAAGCGATCCGTCGTATGCAGATTGCACTTTCTGAGATGGTGATCGATGGCATTACAACCAATGTACCCCTCCATCGCGAACTTATGTTGGATCCGAACTTCATTGAAGGTGGCACTAGTATTCACTATCTTGAGCATCGCCTTGAAGAGCAAGCTGCCAGTCGCGGCAAGCCCTAAGCCACAGGTCCATTGATGTTGATTTGGAGTAAGCATGTCCTATCGTGAACTCGTATTCACGGTCCCAGCAGAGATCGCAGAGCCTTTGGGTGATGCCTTGCTGGAAGTAGGTGCACTTTCTGTCACCGTTGAAGATGATGCAGC
>CANGCM010000071.1 GCA_947452535.1 Burkholderiaceae bacterium
ATGAGCAGTGAAATCTTATCTAGGCCTTCACGATCTCTACTGCCAGATTCGATTGACACCAACTCTTTAAGAGTTCCCAAAAAGGGCGTCTGCTCTTTTTCAACCGCCCCAAAAATGGGCTCTAGTGGTGCAGCGCAAACATTGGCAATACCAATTAACAGCATGCTCAAGAAAAAAATACTTTTTTTCATTTTTGTCTCCTCATTTTGAGTGTCTTGGTATGTTACGCCTAAATTAAACTAGATCCGTAAAGCCGAGCTCCTCTGGCTGTTCACCCCAGAAAACCCTTAGATTTTATTATTAAAATTTGTAGTAGAGTAAGTCAACATCAAATAACAAGCAAATCAAATCTATGCTACAAAAAACTATTTCAAGTGTATTGCTAACTGGCCTAGCCTTATTTTCTACCCTCTGCTTTTCTCAGGAAGCTTGGCCAACTAGACCTCTCACAATGATCGTGCCATTTCCGCCAGGGGGAGTTGCAGATGCCGTTGGTAGGCCGGTTGCTGAAGCCATGTCACGCATTTTGGGGCAGTCGGTTATTGTTGAAAATAAGAGTGGTGCCGGTGGTGGCATTGGCATGGCATCCGTAGCCAAATCTAAGCCTGATGGCTATACGATGTTGATGGCCCTTTCTTCAATATCGATTATTCCTGAGGCAGATAAAGTGATTGGTCGAGAACAGTCGTTTCAATTGAACCAATTGAAACCAATTGCTCGCTTCACTGCTGACCCAACAGTATTGGCTGTAAGAGCTGACAGTCCATGGAAAGACTACAAATCATTTGTAACAGCGATGCGCGCTAATCCAGGTAAATATAATTTTGGCTCTTCAGGAAATTATGGAACGATGCATGTGCCAATGGAAATGCTGAAGTCATCCGAAAAGTTTTATATGGTTCATATTCCCTACACCGGAGCGGGGCCAGCAATTATTGGCTTATTGGGTGGACAAGTAGATGCCGTGGCTACCGGGCCCTCATCTATCGTTCAACAAATTAAGGCAGGTAAAGTTCGTGCTCTGGCACATTGGGGCGAAGGACGGCTAGCAAGCCTGACCGAAGTGCCAAGCTTTAAGGAAATGGGCGTGAAGATTGAGTTTGCTCAATGGGCGGGATTATTTGTTCCCAGCGCAACTTCGGATGCAATTACAAACAAACTACGTGAAGCGGCCAAACTGGCGGCAAATGATGAGCGTGTTCGCTCAGTCATTAATGGCGCCGGTAGCCCAATTCAATATCTAGATGCACCAGAATTTAAGGTGTACTGGGATAAAGAGTCAGCTCAGATGGTTGATGTTGTGAAAAAAATTGGTAAGGTTGAATGATAAATAGTCGCCTTTGGCAACCCTGGAGTGAGTGCGTTAAAAAACCTTAGTCCTTGGTTGCTCCAGCGTTAGCTCGTGCAGCATGTAATTTTTTATAACTGTCGATCAAGCGCTGGTGCCTATCTAGCCCTTCCAGTTTGATGCTGGTTGGAGTCAAGCCAGGGAAGTGTGCGCTACCATCCATCGATCCCATGACGGCATCCATCCGCTCATTGCCAAACATTCGGCGTAAATTCACTTGGTAGTCATCAAGCTCTAAGTCTGCATTCAGCTCAATCTCTAGAACCGCATTTAAGGCCTGATAAAACAATCTGCGCTCGACCGTATTGTCGTTATATTGCAAAAAGGCTCCCACCAATTCATGCGCCTCATCGAAGCGCTTCAAGGCGAGATGGATCAGCAGTTTTAACTCTAGAACTGTTAGCTGACCCCAGGGTGTATTCTCATCAAATTCAATGCCTATCAATGTGGCTATATCACCGTACTCATCAAGCTCACTATTCTCAAGGCGATGAAGTAGCTCACCTAGGGCGGCATCGTCAAGGCGATCTAAATTCAAAATGTCGGCACGGAATAACAAAGCCTTATTCGTGTTGTCCCAAATCAGATCTTCTATCGGATAAATCTCGGAATAGCCAGGCACCAGTATCCGGCAAGCAGTAGCGCCTAGCTGGTCATACACGGCTACATAAGACTCTTTGCCCATAGACTTAAGAATGCCAAATAAGATTGCTGCCTCCTGAGCATTGGAGTCTGTGCCTTTGCCAGAAAAATCCCACTCAACAAAATCGTAATCTGACTTTGCGCTGAAGAACCTCCAAGAGACAATGCCGCTCGAATCAATAAAGTGCTCAACGAAGTTATTTGGCTCAGTCACTGCTTCACTTGCAAAAGTTGGCGGGGGCAAATCGTTTAAACCCTCTAGGCTTCGTCCCTGCAATAATTCGGTCAAACTCCGTTCCAGCGCCACCTGTAGACTTGGATGTGCGCCAAATGATGCAAACACACCACCCGTTCTTGGATTCATCAAGGTAACGCACATCACTGGGTAGCTGCCGCCCAACGACGCATCCTTTACTAGAACTGGAAAGCCTCTCTCTTCCAAGTCCTGAATGCCAGCCAGAATACTAGGGTATTTCATGAGCACTTCTTGTGGCACATCTGGCAAGGCGATTTCTTCCTCTAAAATTTCGCGCTTGACTGCTCTTTCAAAAATCTCTGATAAACATTGCACCTGCGCCTCAGCCAAGGTGTTGCCGGCACTCATACCATTACTCACATAAAGATTTTCAATCAGGTTAGACGGAAAATAAATCGTCTTACCATCTGACTGACGTACATAGGGCAACGAACAAATACCTCGCTGAGCATTGCCTGAATTGGTATCAATCAAATGTGAGCCACGTAGCTCACCATCAGGATTAAAAATCTCAAGGCAGTACTCATCTAAAATTTCTGTTGGTAGCGCATCTTTAGCGCCAGGCTTAAACCAGCACTCATTTGGATAGTGAACAAAAGCGCTGCTGGCAATGTCTTCGCCCCAAAATGCACCGGCATAAAAATGATTGTTACTGAGTCGCTCGATATACTCGCCTAAGGCCGATGCCAATGCGCTTTCTTTCGTCGAGCCTTTCCCGTTGGTGAAGCACATCGGTGAGTGTGCATCACGAATATGCAAAGACCATACGTTCGGAATGATATTGCGCCATGAGGCAATCTCAATCTTTATTCCTAGGCTCGCCAAGACGCCAGAAAGATTGGCAATGGTTTGCTCAAGAGGCAAATCCTTTCCCGCAATATAAGTATTGGCGTTAGCGGATGGCCTCAAGGTCAGCAAGGTCTGCGCATCTGCATCCAAGTTTGTTACTTCCTCAATGACAAACTCTGGGCCAGCTTGCACTACTTTTTTAACCGTGCAGCGCTCAATGGAACGCAAAATCCCTTGACGATCATTGGCAGATATATCCTCCGGCAACTCCACTTGAATCTTGAAAATCTGCTGATACCGGTTTTCTGGATCAACAATATTATTTTGTGAAAGGCGAATATTTTCGGTAGGAATATTGCGAGTGTCGCAATACAGCTTCACAAAGTACGCCGCACATAAGGCTGATGACGCTAGAAAGTAATCGAAAGGTCCAGGGGCTGAGCCATCACCTTTATAGCGAATAGGCTGGTCAGCAATCACCGTGAAGTCATCGAACTTGGCTTCAAGACGAAGCTTATCGAGAAAGTTAACCTTAATTTCCATGGGAGTAATTCCGAGATGATATGGGACCATTATCCCTTGCAAAGCCTACACACCAGCACATATCAAAATCGCCAATAAGGCTGGCTGAATAAATCAATTACTAGCCGCTGATGAAATATGGCTTGCTAAAAGCCATATTTCTGAGTCTTATTGCTCGGTCTTGTTGCGGGAGGTGTCAATTCCCAAGGCTTTTAGTTTGCGATAGAGGTGGGTGCGCTCAAGACCAGTGTATTCAGAAATCTTAGTCATACTGCCGCCCATAATGATCATTTGATGCTCAAAGTAGGCCTTCTCAAATAAGTCTCTAGCTTCTCTGAGTGGTAAATCAAAATAGGTTTTTGCAATGCCGCTGATGTACTGGCCATCTTGAGCTTGCGAAGCTTGCTCGCTGACTGCTAATTTAGGGCTGGAACTAATTGAGGGCCCTGAAGATGCTTTTTCTTCAATAGGCTCAACATATTTGGGCGAGCTCTCCAGCGCCTTAGTCACTGTCTTCAGTAGCTTTTGGAGTGCAATCGGCTTTTCTAAAAAGTTGAGGGCACCAATTCGAGTGGCCTCAACCGCTGTATCAATCGTGGCATGTCCTGACATCATGACTACTGGCATAGTCAGCTGACCCGTTTTAGACCACTCCTTTAGCAAGGTAATGCCGTCAACGTCTGGCATCCAGATGTCCAGTAAGACAAGATCTGGACGCATTTGTTCACGAATAGTGCGGGCCTGCATAGCGCTTTCGGCTGCATAAACAGTATGACCTTCATCCGTCAGAATCTCGTTGAGAAGCTCACGGATACCCATTTCATCGTCAACCACCAAAATACTTGCCATTCTTATGCTGCCTCTTTTGCCAGATTCATAAACAAAATTGATACTTTCGCACCGA
>CANGCM010000072.1 GCA_947452535.1 Burkholderiaceae bacterium
AACAGTCATACCTGGTTTGATCGATTCTCACATTCATGCAATTCGTGCGGGATTGTATTTTGGATCTGAGGTGGATTGGGCGGATGTGAAAACAATCCCCGAGGCCATGGGGAGACTTCAGGATAAGGCGAAGAGTTTACCTCCTGGAGGATGGGTCATTGTCGCCGGGGGTTGGACGGATCAACAGTTTGTTGAAAAGCGTAAGCCAAGCTTACAAGAGGTGCAAAGTGCTACCTTAGGGCATCCTTTTTATATCCAATTTCTTTATGATGGATTTTTGATCTCACCTAGTGCGATCGATACCAAGAGTTTGAATATTCCACTGCAATTGCTATCTCGTTTTAGGGTGGAAACACAAAAAAAGGGCGCTGCAATAAGGCCGACTGGTTGGCTTTACGGTGACGCTAGGAGCGTTAGTGAGGTGTTTGACTTACTACCAAAGCCGGATCTATCTACCCAGATAAGCGGTACCGAGGCTTTTTTCAGTGAATTAAATCGGCATGCCGTGACAGGTGTTTTGGATCCCGGCGGATATAACTTAAGTGATTCCGCCTATGAGGCCATTCATTTACTCAACAAGCAAAACAAGCTTAGCCTTAAAGTCAGATCTTTTTATTGCGCACCGAATCGAGGAACGGAATTGAAGGATTTTCAGGCGAAGCTTGCTCTCCAAAGTCGCGGACCACTTGGAGACTTTTACCAATTCAGTGGAATTGGTGAGAATGTGACTTGGGGTATGTACAACAACGAAAATCCTAGTAGCGATCAACAGCATCAACTACAAGCAGTATTAATTTGGGCCGCTCAACATAAGATCAATGTCACTTTTCATTGGAACAATAATCAATCCGTTCATCATCTGTTAGATGTGATCGAGAACGTCAATAAAGTACAGAAAATTCATTCCCTTCGCTGGTCAATTGCTCATCTGAATGATGCAAGTGAGATGAATTTGAGAAGGATGCGGGACTTAGGCTTGGGATGGCTGATTCAAGATTCTCTCTATTATCAAGGTGAGCGGTTTATCGAGCGCAGGGGTAAAGAGTTATCCCTTGAGGTTCCTAGAATCATGTTCGCGACCAATCTAGGAATGAATGTTGCTATGGGCACTGATGCCCACAGAGTAATGAGTTATAGGCCATTTACTGCATTGCAGTGGCTGCTTACTGGGAAAACAGCTGGAGGCATTGAGCTGGGTAATCCGCAAGAGCGTCCTGACCGAATCAATGCATTAAAGATGTATACCCAAAATGGGGCTTGGTTTACCCATGAGGATCAGGAAAGAGGGGTAATTAAGCTTGGTGCTAAAGCGGATTTAGCTGTGCTGAGCCAAGATTTTTATACCGTGCCAGTGAATGAAATTGATAAAACTAAGTCAATTTTGACATTAATGAATGGCAAAATTGTGTATCAAGAAAAATTACAGTAGCTTTTAATTTATCCGCTTGAATCTTTTTGTAAGGAGTAAGGTATGCGCTTTAAGAATCAATGTTTCATGGGTCTGCTCGCTATTTTTGTATGTCCCTCTATGATGATGGCTGCTGAGCTAAAAGTAATGAGCGCTGGTGCTGTTGAGCCAGGAGTAGAGATTGCACTTCATCAGTTTGAGAAGAGTTCTGGACATCGCGTCCAACTTCAGTTTGGCACAGGCCCTCAATTAAAGGAGCGCTTGGCTTCTGGTCAGGCATTTGATGTATTAATTGCGCCTAACGCTTTGATAGATGAGCAGCTCACTCAAGGCGTGCTCAAGGCGGGTGAAAATATCTATGTAGGAAAAGTAGGCGCTGGAGTAGCCGTTCGAAAAGGCGCCACCATTCCAGCGATCAGGACAGTTGAGGAGTTGAAAAAGACACTCCTTTCTGCTGATACGGTGGTTTACAACAAAGCCTCCACTGGGATTTATCTCGATAAACTATTTGCAAAGATTGGCATTAGCGAAGCTCTGCAAGCCAAAACAAGCCGTTATGACAATGGTGAGTCGGTATTGATGCATGTGATTAAAGGGCGTGGGAATGAAATTGGTTTTGGCGCCATTACAGAAATTAAGCTATTTGAATCCAAGGGCTTGCAGTATGTTGGCCCTCTACCATCGGACGTCCAAAACTATACAAGCTATTCAGCAGGGGTGATGACTTCTTCTGCTAATGCAGAAATGGCTAGAGCATTTTTGAAAAATATTACGAATGCGCGCTCTAGCGGTAACTTTCAACAGGTTGGAATTGAGTAGCAATATCCAGCAGCAATAAATCTTGATGAGTATTGGCTATCAGCGAGAGACCAAGCGGCGCATCCTCGTACTGACAGACTGGAAGATTGAGTTGAGGTAGACCTCCTAGACCTGCAATGCAAAGTAACTGAAAGAGTTGTTTGCGAACCCCCTCTAATTCCATTGCGCTTGAGTTTAGGAGGGGGGCTATACATCCTGTGCTGGGTAGCAATAGGACCGCTTCGGTGTTGTCATTACTATGCTGAGTTAATAACTTTCGGATCTTATTTTCAATAAGCGTCTTCTCTTTTAGAGCCTGCTCAATCATTTTTGGATCTAAGGATTTGGCAATTTCAAAGCGCTCCTTAATTCCTGGGCCAAACTCATGAAGATGCTGCGTAGCCCACTCACCATGCTCTTGCCAGATTTCGGAGGCTTGCACAATACGAAAGGTCTCCGCCCAATTTGATAGTGTGTCAGGCGCAATGCTAAGCTCCTCTGGTGCTTCATGAAAGAGGCTAGCAATTTTCTTTTTTAGCGTAGTACAAATTGCTTCTGGAATAATGTCGAAGGCCTCTTTCAGAACAAAAAATTTGGGTTTTTTCTGAATACTTTCCGCACGTTCATTGAATAAGACTTCACCAACCTGTAGAAGTGTATTGGGGTCTCGCGCGAACCACCCAAGGGCATCAAAGCTTCTTGCGAGTGCTCGCGCATGTTGAAGGGAAATGCGACCATGCGTTGTTCTGATGCCGTAAATTCCGCAAAAGCTTGCTGGCGCCCGAACTGAGCCACCGGTATCTGAGCCAATTGCAAAATCTACTAAGCCTGCAGCGACCGCTGCTGCTGAGCCACTGGATGATCCTCCAGGAACGCGCGTTGGCGCAGCGCTATTGAGCGGCGTTCCGTAGTGTGCATTGATGCCGAGGATGCTGTACGTTAATTCATCCGTATACGTTTTACCTACTAAAGTGGCTCCGGCATTCGATAAGGTCTGGATGAAAGTAGCGGTATTGCTTGGTATAGGATGCGTTTTAAGCCATGCTGGGCTACCAAACGCAGTTGGAATGCCTGCAACATCATAAATATCCTTCACGCCATAGCTTAGTCCGTTGAGAGGGCCTTCCTGAGAAGCCTGAATTTCAACTGGAGCATGTTTACAAAAAGCGGAGACTTTATCTAGCGCCAATATATTGGATTTGCTTTGTATATTCACGGTTTACATTCAATTGGTCGGAAGGTAAGATGGCATTAATAAAAATAGATTTGATAATGATTAAACCATAATATTAGGGACAAAAAATGAATGAATTACTAAGCTCTCGCGTACCTTTTTCTGCAATTCTCGATAGACCTAAACTAGTCTTGCCGGAGTCTGCGCGAATGGTCGTTTGGTTAATTGTCAATATTGAGCATTGGTCCATGGAAAACCATATGCCTAGAACCGTACTTTCTCCACCAATGGGACAGCCACTGCAGCCAGATTTGCCCAACTGGGCTTGGCATGAATACGGCATGCGAGTCGGTTTTTGGCGCATATTTGATGCCTTAAATCAACGCAATATTATTCCCACCTTGGCCACTAATGGCATTGTGTGTAGCTCCTATCCTCGGGTTGCTGAGGCAGGCTTGAATAAGGGCTGGGAAATGATGGGCCATGGATATGTTCAAGGTCCCATGCATAAGGTCCCTAATCAACTCGAGTCGATTGAGCAAACCGTTGATGCAATCAAAAAGTTTAGTGGTAAGGCCCCAGTCGGTTGGGAAAGCCCGGGCCTGACTGAGAATGACGCAACGATTGATTGCCTTTCTAAGGCGGGGATTGAATATGTAGCCGATTGGGTGCTAGATGATCAGCCTGTATGGATAAATGCTAAGCCTAAGCCAGTGTTATCTGTTCCCTATACCGTGGAGATCAACGATATTCCGATGATGCTCTTGCAGAGTAATAGCGCGGAAGAAATGATGACGCGAGGTATTAATCAATTTGAGCGCTTATGGTCTGAGAGTGAGTCGATCACTCGG
>CANGCM010000073.1 GCA_947452535.1 Burkholderiaceae bacterium
ACTACAGCATGGGTAAATCGAATAGTTTCAGAAAGACCCTGAACCGAATCAACTAAGCCCCTACCCCAACGCCCAAGACCAATAATCGCCGCATTCACCATCAATTAAGCCTTACCTACTAGGGCTTCTAGCTTATGAATAGCAGCTACGTGATCCAAAAGACGTTGAGCGGTCTTGGCCATCGCCACGTCAACCAACTTGCCATCGACAGTCGTACTTGCAACACCTTTAGATAATGCCAAATTAAAGGCCTCAATCACGCGGCCATAATATTCAATCTGCTCTTGGGTGGGCGTATAGATCCGATTGGCATCTTCAATCTGATTGGGGTGAATGACTGTGCGACCCCGAAACCCAAGGCGACGTGAGAGCGTGGTATCCCTTCTAAAACCTTCGGGATCTTGTACATGGGAGAAAACACCATCTAAAGGGCAATCAAAATCTGCAGCGCGAGCAGATACCAATGCAAACTGACGCACGAACATCATTTCAGGACCTTCACTAGTCCAAGTAGCCCCTAGAGAAACGTTCATATCACCATCTTCACCGCCACCATAGATCATAGTTTGAGTACGAGTAGTAGCCTTCATTACCGCCCGAGAGTCCAGTACACCATTAGCACTCTCAATCATGACGATGATTGGCGTAGAGCCTACCGGGATACCCTTAGCCATTTCTATACTAGAAATTAATCGATCTACCATTGCTACATCTTCAGGAGAATCCTGCTTGGGGACAATAAAACCTGCTAAACCTTTAGCTCCAGTAAAAAACTCAATATCTTGATGAATGAATCCACTGGTAATGGCGTTAATGCGAACCCAACTGCGCTCCCCGGGTACGGTGGCAATACATTCTCGACTCATCTCGCGAGCATTTTGTTTTTCCTCTAGTGGGACCGTATCTTCTAAATCAAAAATAAATCCATCTGTAGGTAAAGAGTTCACCTTCTTTAACATGCGCTCCTGATTTGCAGGAACAAACAATAAGCTACGCCAAATTTTCATTACTTACCCTTTATGGACAAGGACCACGCCTTGCGCCTCTAGTGATGCAATTTCTACATCGGATTTTCCAAGTTGCCTGAGGATTTCTTGAGAGTGTTCGCCCAACAATGGGGCATGGCGCCTAATCACTGGATTACCCTCTTCCATCAGTATGGGATTTCGGACTGTTTGCATCTTACCCATGACTGGATGATTAACCTCAACAGCTACCTTACGATCGATGATGTGAGAATCCTCAAAAACCTCTTTAATATTATTCATCCTTGCGCATGGCACACCAGCCTTACGCAACAAACTTTCTAAAGTAGTTGAATCTAAAGAACGGATAGCGGGCGTGACCAATGCCAACAAATCGCTTTCATTTTTCTTACGTAAAACATAGGATGCAAACCGAGGATCACTCAAGGAATTCTCTAATTTCAAGCTTTGCATTAAACGCTCAAATAATTGATCGTTAGGCGTACCGATTGCCAGATACTGCTGATCGCTCGTTTCAAACAATTGATAAGGCGCATTCAAGCGATGCTGGTCACCCATGCGCTCAGGCACTTCCCCCGTAGCCAGAAAACTAGCAGTCTCCCATGCGGCAGCGGCAATCGAAGCTTCAACCAAAGAAACATCAATCGTTTTTCCTCCGCGGTTTTGCAGCACACTAATTAAACCGCATAAAGTGGCATATGTCGCAAACATAGCCCCGAAAATATCAGCAGTTTGTATGCCTGGGCGAACAGGCATCTCATTGGGCCGACCAGTGACAGAGAGAGTGCCAGAAAAAGCTTCGATAATGAGATTGACGCCAGCGCGCTTTCGATCCGGACCAGTTTGACCAAAACCCGAAACCGAGGTGTAAACAATCTTTGGGTTTACTTTTTTGATAGCATCCGCGCCCAAGCCTAATGACTCGAGCACTCCGGGGCGATTATTCTCTAAAAAAACATCTGCATCTTTCGCTAAGGCCAAAACAATTTCTTGCGCCTCTTTTTGCTTTAAATCCAAAACTAAACTTCTCTTATTTCGATTTAAAGCTGCAAAGCTAGCGCTTTCGCCATGAATCAGAGGAGGCATTGCACGCGTCTGATCACCTCTGGATGGACGCTCGATCTTGATCACGTCCGCCCCCATATCCCCAAGCAACATTCCACAAAAAGGGCCAGCAATAAAATTACCTAGCTCTAAAACACGAATTCCCTCTAAAGGTAGCGGCATACTTAAACTCTTTATTTCTCACTAAAATCAATTTTTGTGGCTAACTTTTTATTCACTTCAATTTCATTCGCAATCACCCTTGAAAATTCTTCAGGGGTTGATCCTGAGGTTACAAAACCTTGTTCGTAAAAAGACTTTTTGACTTCTGGGTCACTCAAGACCTTAGCAATATCGTTACGTAAGCGAGTGACATATTCCTTTGGCACTCCTGCAGGGAACCAGAATCCATACCAAGGCGCATATACAAAACCCTTAACACCTGCCTCATCGGCAGTTGGCGTTTCTGGAAGCTCGCTCCAACGCTTGTTAGCGGTAATAGCTAAGGCGCGTATCTTCCCTGCTTTCACATGGGGGGCAATGGCTGTGCCAGGGCCAATGAAGACATCAATTCTTCCAGACATTAAATCCGTCAATGCCTGACCTACTCCTTTATAGGGTACGTGAACCATCTTAATACCAGCGCTATTGTTAAAAAACTCAGTAGCAAAATGCATCACATTCCCAATGCCGCCGCTACCATAGGTATATCGATCTGGGTTTGCCTTCGCATCAGCAATAAATTCTTGCAAATTTTTGGCAGGCAAATCAGGGCGAGTAGCAATTACAAAACCAACACTATTCGCCACTAGAGTAATTGGTTGGAAATCCTTAATTGGGTCATAAGGCAAGGAAGGAGCGACAATGGGAAGACTAGCGTGACTCGATGAGGTATCTAAAATGGTATAGCCATCAGGCGCCGATTTAGCAACAATATCGCTACCTAGAGCACCACCAGCGCCCGGCTTATTGTCAATAATAAAACCTTGCCCCAAAAGAGGGGTTAATTTTTGCCCCAAGGTGCGGCCAATAAAATCCATTGGTCCACCTGCCACATACGGAATGACTACCCTGATCGGACGATTAGGGTAGTCACTTTGCGCTTTTTGCTGAGCGTTTGCCTGATGCCCCGCCAATACCAACAGACAAAAAGATAGGCCAACTGGAACTTTTCTAAGATAAGTGATGAACATTTATCAACTCCGCTCAATTAAGTTGTTTTAATTCCGAGAACTCTTGCAGCCGTCAGACCCAAAATATTGGCCTTATCTCGATTGCTCAATGGCGTCTCCATCACATGACCAATAGGATCCTCGTTCCAAGGAATGGGTTGATCGGTGCCAATCACTATCTGACCCGGTCCAACTTGAGCTGCCAGATGTCGCAAGGCCTCAGGAGTAAATACCAAAGAATCAAAATACAGCTGATTCAAATACTCCGTAGGCTTTTTCTTCAACTTGATATTAGGATCACAATTGCTTGGCGAAATAAAGCAGCTATGATCCGAGCGTGGTGCATATGAAGCCAAATAACCACCGCCATGGGGAGCAATAATTTTCAGATTTGGGAATTTATCCAAGGTCCCATCAAAAATCAGATGCTGTAAAGCAATGGTTGTATCCAATGGATTGCCGATGGTGTTAGACAGCCAACCATTACCCTTAAAGCGGGAGGCAAGCTGCGGTGTACTTTGCGGATGCATAAATAATGTGGCCTTCAGCTCTTCAGCTTTTGCCCACACAGGATCAAACTTAGGATCAGAGAAGTCGACACCAAGGACGTTGGCCTGAATCGCAATCCCTTTTAGCCCCGGAGTCTTCATAATTTCTTCAAGCTGCTGAACTGCCAGATCCGGAAATTGCAAGGCAACAGAGCCAAATGCAGAAAACCGCGTTGGGTAGGCTTTACAAAGCGCAGACAGATTCTCATTATTAATTCGGCAAATCTCTTGAGCCACTTCGCGAGTCTTGTTGTACCAGAAGACGTTACAAGATAGAACCTGCATATCAATCCCCATGGCATCCATGGTGTCGAGACGATACTGGACTGCTGAGTTATCAGAAACAGGAATGTAATGCTGGGGGCCACCCTTCACAGCAGCATTGATCACAGATCCCTCACCCGCCAAGGCAACTGCCTCAGGGAAAAAACAGTGCGCATGGGTATCAATGGTA
>CANGCM010000074.1 GCA_947452535.1 Burkholderiaceae bacterium
GCCTGAAACACCTGATGTGGCGATCATCATGGTTGGAACCGATAAGGCCTTCAGTGCAGTAAAAGAGTTGGCCGCAATGGGTACTCCAGCAGCGATTGTTCTGACTAGCGGCTTTGCCGAACATGGTCCAGAAGGATTGAAAAAACAAGAGGAGCTTATTGCAGCTGCTGGTGCGATGCGTATTCTTGGGCCAAATACGATTGGCATGGTGAACGTTACCGATGACATTCCTTTATCCCCGAGTAGCGCTCTGGAGATGGATGAATTTCCAAAAGGATCCGTGAGCGTGATTTCGCAAAGCGGTGGTATTTTAGGTTCCCTACTATCTAGAGCAACCGCCTGTGGCTTAGGCTTATCTAAATTAGTTTCAACTAGTAATGAAGCAGACCTCGGCCTCGCTGATTTTGTGGATTATTTAATTGATGATCCCAGCACCAAAGTAATTGTTCTCTATATCGAGAGCATCCGTCATCCAGAAAAATTCCGTGCAGCGGCATTAAGGGCCAAAAATGCCGGTAAGCCGATTGTTGTCTATAAGGTTGGTAAATCCGAGGCAGGCATTCAAGCGGCGATTTCTCATACTGGTGCTTTAGCTGGGGCTGACAAAATGTATGACGCCCTTTTCAAGCAGGTGGGCATTATTCGCGCCAATAAGTTCTCTGACTTTTTGGATATCCCGGCCGCCTTATCTTCGGGGAGAGTCTTAAAAGGTAAGCGCGTTGCCATCCTGACTTCAACGGGCGGCGCTGGCACTTTGGTGGCAGATAGTTTAGGTGAATGGGGTTTTGATACTCCAGCACCTGATGAAATTACCGCTGCACGTTTGCGTGCTTTACAGCCTGGAGATCAAGCTGTACTGGATCGCAACCCAATTGATGTCACGCTAGCGGGATTGCAACCGGATCTACTGCGTGGCGCTATCGCCGCACTGTTAGATAGCCCAACGTATGACGCCTTAATCTTGATTCTAGGATCATCTAGTTTATCTATGCCCGATTTGATGGCTGGCGCTGTTCGTGACTGCATGCAAACCAGCGATAAGCCAGTGATTGCTTATGTGAGTCCTCATGCACCAATTGCAGGTGCATTAATGACCAAACTAGGGGTGCCCGCATTTTCTCAGCCAGAGAGTTGTAGTGTTGCTCTATCAAGCATGCTACATGCAAGCCAACTCAAAAATGAAAAGGTGGCTGAGGGTAGTTTGGCTAAGCACCCATCCAATCTAGATGTTGCTCACTTGCATGGATCTTTAAATGAGCATCAGGCAAAAAACCTCTTTTCTGCATTCGGTATTGCAGGTGTGAAAGAGTGTGTAGTGAGTGCTGCCAATCCTGATCTTGGGGCTGCTAAAGCACTGGGTGAAAAGGTGGTGCTGAAAATCTTGTCCAATGAAATTACCCATAAAACGGAGGTGGGCGGTGTTGCCTTGAACATCCCTTTTGGTGAAATCACAAACAAGATGCAGGTGATGGCTGCCGACGTAAAGTCAAAATCCGGCTCTACCG
Organism: Burkholderiaceae bacterium; assembly: GCA_947452535.1. Lineage (GTDB taxonomy): Bacteria > Pseudomonadota > Gammaproteobacteria > Burkholderiales > Burkholderiaceae > Polynucleobacter. The sequence continues at coordinate 1,506 of CANGCM010000074.1, forward strand.
TTACAGAATTCTTGGTGCAAGAGATGGTTTCTGGTGGAGTGGAAATGATGGTGGGGATGCACCGTGACCCATTAGGCACTGCTGTCCTGGTTGGAATGGGTGGAGTTACAGCCGAGCTTTTCAAAGATGCCCATATGCGCTTGATCACTCCTGGTAGGGCTTTTAGCGAGGATGAGGTCCTGGAGATGCTTCAGGCGCTAAAGACTTGGCCATTGCTAGATGGGTATCGTGGTCGGCCCAAGTGCGATGTGCCTAGTCTTGTAAAAGCAATCGTACAATTTTCTGAGTTAGTGGCTTGTCTCGATGACCGTCTTATGGAGTGTGAGATCAATCCGATCTTTGTTTTTCCTGAAGGTAGAGGCATTAAGGCTGCCGATGGTATTGCGGTATTTAATTAACTCATGCCCCTGCAAGCGATGAAAATACATCAGATGACCTATCAAGATGGACAAGTATCTTGGCGTGAGTTTGGCTTACCAAGAGCAAATACCTTGCCCTTAATCTTGCTACATGGTGGGCACGGAAGCTGGGAGCACTGGATTAAAAATATTGAATTCTTGGCCGAGCACTTTCAGATCTTTGTGCCGGATATGCCAGGTTTTGGTGACTCATCCTTTTTTGGCGGTGACCTTCAGTCAGGGATGCTTAGCCCATTGCTCGCATCCCTCAATGATTTAGTGGGTTCGGATACAGCAATTCAGATTGCTGGATTTTCATTTGGCGGATTTGTTGCTGCGCATTTAGTGAATCAACGCAGTGGCATTAATAGAATTGCGCTTTTAGGTAGCGCTGGCCATGCAGGCCCTAGGCGTCCTCGCGGTGAGCTCTTGGCTTGGAGAGAGTTATACGAAAGTCAAAACTGGAGTGGCCTCAAAGCAGTGATGCGAGAGAATCTGTATCAACACATGATTAGCGAGGACGACAGGATAGATGACTTTGCCATTCGCGTTCATCAAGATGCCTGTACCAGAACACGTTTTAGAAGTAAGCCTATCGCTAGGCCGGGGGGATTGGCTGAGCAATTAGCTACGTATTCTGGACCAACATTATTTGTCTGGGGTGAGCATGATGTGACATGCACCTCTGATTATTTAATAGAAAAGTTTGTCGAAAGCTATACCAATAGATCAAAATCAATCGTTCAGGATTCTGGCCATTGGGTTCAATATGAAAAGGCAGAGCAAGTAAATCAATTGCTCCTTGAGTGGTTTAAGTAAATTAAATAAACATGAGCAAAATTAACATTCATCATGAAGCTGGTGTCATGGTTATTACCGTAGACAATCCGCCAATTAATGCCGGGTCTACCGAGGTGCGACAGGGTTTATTAAATGCTATTCATGCGCTTGAGGCAGACCATCAATCTGTAGCGGCTGTCATTATTGGCGCTGGCACGACATTCATTGCCGGCTCGGATATTAAAGAGTTTTCTGCGCCCCTGATGGATCCTCACTTGCCTGTAGTGATTGCTGCAATCGAGTGCTGCTCAAAACCAGTGGTTTGTGCATTGCATGGCGCCGCTTTGGGTGGCGGATTTGAATTGGCGCTGGGATGCGATGCCCGCATTGCATTGGAAGGGACTGTTCTGGGTTTGCCTGAGGTGACTCTCGGGATTATTCCGGGCGCTGGTGGAACGCAACGTTTACCAAGGTTAATTGGTGTTGAAAAGTCGATTGAGTTCATTTGTAGCGGTACTCGCATTAAGGCGGATCTTGCCCTCAAACTGGGAATTGTGAGTCAGGTAGTAAAAATAGATTTACTGGCTAGTGCACTTGTACTCGCTAGGTCAATGACGGGTACTAAAAACCGTATTCGCGATATTGCAACACCCGTCTCACCGCTGGAGAGCATTGCTGGCACCTCACAAAAAGCGCTGAAATTAGGCAAGAATCGCCCTAACGTTCATAAAGCGATTGAGATGATTGTTAATGCGATGACCTTACCGATAGACCAGGGGCTAGCTATAGAGCGCGAGGTTTTTCAGGGTCTACGAGTTGCTACTGAGGCAAAGGCGCTACGCCATCAATTTTTTGCAGAGCGTAAATTATTTAAAGTGCTGGGTAGTGATGAGCAAAAGCCCAAGACCATTGAGCGAGTAGCGGTTATTGGAGCTGGAACAATGGGCTCTGGAATTGCAATGGCCTGTTTATCTGCTGGATACGCAGTGCTGATGCTGGACCAAAATGAAACAGCCCTGGCAAGCGGTAGCAAGAAGATCTCGGACTTTTATGAGTCCCGTATTCAGAGTGGCAAGATGACAGCAGAAAAAGTTGCAGCCATTCTTAAAAACTTTACCCACTCCACGAAATGGAGTGATATCGCATCTGCAGATTTAATTATTGAAGCGGTATTTGAGGATATGGAAGTAAAGCATGCAGTCTTTCAGAAGATTGAGCAGCATGCAAACCC